>DASTBX010000115.1:0-15669 GCA_035711645.1 Gaiellaceae bacterium | reverse complement strand
GCGACGTCGCCGTCTCGGAGCGCCGCTACCTCGCCGCCGACGTGACCGGGATCCTCGACACGGAGGCGGCCGATCCGGCCTGGCTGCGCGAGTCGCGCCTCCGGCGGGCCGTGATCCGCGACACCGAAACGGCGCGCCTCGTCTACGCGTACGGCCTCTTCCCGCGTCGGGCCTACGGCGACCTGCTCGAGGGCGTCGGCCTCATGCCCCTGCGCTACGAGTGGCGCTACCCCGTCGATCCGGCCGCGGTCGCCGAGCGCGACACCGGGGAGCTCGCGGCCGCCGTCCGGCGGCTCGGAGGCGCCTTCGGCCAGACGAGCTTCGGACAGCGGCTCGGGCTCGGCGCCCGCACAGGCCTCGCGCGGATCCTCGAGCGGCACGAGACCGACCGCGAGGCGGCTGCTGCCGTGCTCGCGGTCGGCGCCCTCGGCCTCCTCGCCGTGGCGCTCACCGTCCTCGGCGTCCTCGCCTCGCTCGCCGCCGAGCGGCGCTCCGAGTCGATCGCGCTCCTGCGGAGCCGGGGCGGCTCGCTCGCGCAGACGCTCGCGACGCAGGCGGCCGAGGGGCTCCTCGTGGCCGTTCCCGCCGGCGCGCTCGGCTACGCGGCGGCGACGCTCCTGACCGAGCGACCGGCCGGGCCCCTCCCCGCGCTGCTCGTGCTCGGCATCGTCCTCGCCGCCGGCGTGCTCCTCGCCGCGCTCGCCGTCGGGCCCGCGCGTCGCGCCCTCGCCGCCCAGGGGCGGGCCGACGTCCTCGTCCCGCGCCTCTCGCCGCTCCGGCTGGCCGTCGAGGCGCTCGTCGTCGTCGCTGCCCTCACGGGCGCCTACCTCCTGCGCCGTCGGGGACTCTCCCCGGAGGGCGGCTTCGACCCGTACCTCGCCGCCGTGCCGGTCCTCGTCGGGCTGGCGACCGGCCTGCTCGCGCTGCGGCTCTACCCGCTCCCCCTGCACGCGCTCGCCTGGGCGGCTGCGCCGCGCCGCGACCTCGTGCCCGCGCTCGGCCTCCGCCGGCTCGCGCGCCAGCCGTCCTTGGCCGGCGCGCCGCTGCTCGTCGTCCTGCTCGCGACCGCCGTGGGGGTCTTCGCGGCGACGATGGCCACGGCGATCGCCGGCGCGCAGGAGGGCGTGGCGGCGGGGAGCCTGACCCCGCTCGACACGAGCACCCTCGACGTCTACCGGGCCGGGATCGCGGTGGCCGCCGGCTACGCCGCGCTGGCGCTCCTCCTCGCGCCGGTCCTGACCGCGCGGCCCCGGCTGCGCGACTTCGCCTACCTGCGGGCGCTCGGGCTCTCGCGACGCGACGTCCTCCGGCTCGCGGCGGTCGAGCTCGGGCCGCCCGTCGCGGTGGCGCTCGTCGTCGGCATCCTGCTCGGCGTGGGACTCGCCTACCTCGTGGAGCCCGGCCTCGACCTGCGCGCCCTCGCGGCGGGGCGCGAGGCGGCGCTCACGGCGCCCTTCCTCGCGCCGGCCGCGCTCGTGGCGGCCGTCCTGCTCGCCACCGCCGTCGCAACTGTCCTCACGGCCGCCGCCGCGCGCCGCATCAGCCTCAGCCGCGTCCTGAGAATGGGAGAGAGATGAGCCAGATCGTGTGCGACAACCTCGTCAAGATCTACAAGGTGGCCGACCTCGAGGTCGTCGCCCTCCAGGGGCTCGACCTCGTCGTGGAAGCGGGCGAGCTGATCGCCATCGTCGGCGCCTCCGGGAGCGGGAAGTCGACGCTCCAGAACATCCTCGGCGGGCTCGACACGCCGACCGCCGGCAGGGCCGAGGTGGCGGGCTTCGACCTCACCGGGCTCGGCACGCGCGAGCGGACGACCTACCGGCGCCGCGTGGTCGGGTTCATCTGGCAGCAGACGGCCCGCAACCTCTTCCCCTACCTCAGCGCCGCCGAGAACGTCGAGCTGCCGCTCGTGCTCGACGGGCTGGGAGCGCGCACGCGCCGCGCGCGCTCGCGGGAGCTGCTCGGCCTCGTGGGCATGTCCGATCGCGCCGCCCACCGGCCGGACCAGCTCTCGGGCGGCGAGCAGCAGCGGGTGGCGATCGCCATCGCCCTCGCAAACCGCCCCAAGGTCCTCCTCGCCGACGAGCCGACCGGCGAGCTGGACAGTGAGTCCGCCGAGGAGATCTTCGGCGCCTTCCACACCATCAACGAGACGCTCGGCGTCACCGTCATGGTGTTGACCCACGACCCGCTCGTCTCGACGCAGGTGAACCGCACGATCGCGATCCGGGACGGGCGCACGAGCATGGAGACCCTCAGACGGGCGGAGGTGGACGCGGCCGGCGAGCGGCGTGTCATCGCCGAGGAGTTCGCGCTGCTCGACCGGGTCGGTCGGCTGCAGCTCCCCAGCGAGTACGTCGACGCACTCGAGCTGGAGCGGCGCGTCCGGCTGGCCCTCGAACCCGACCACGTGGGCGTGTGGCCCGACCGGCCGCGCCCGCGCCGGCGCCCGGAGACGGGCGAAGGAGAGGGCGGCGGGCGTGGCTGACGCGCTCGTCGTCACCGAGGGGCTCGGCCGGGACTTCCGCGCCGGCGGCTCCGTCGTGCACGCCCTCCGGGACGTCGACCTCACCGTGCAGGAGGGAACTCTGACCGTCGTCCATGGCCGCTCCGGGTCGGGCAAGACGACGCTCCTCAACATGATCGGCGCCCTCGACCGGCCCACGAGGGGCCGCGTCTGGGTGGACGGCGAGGAGATCTCGGCGAAGGGCGAGGACGTCCTCGTCGAGATCCGGCGCGACAAGATCGGCTTCGTCTTCCAGTCGTTCGGGCTCGTTCCCATCCTTACAGCCGCCGAGAACATCGAGGTGCCGCTCCGCCTGCGCAGGGTCGAGCCGCACGAGCGCGGCGCCCGCGTGCGCGAGCTCCTCGAGCTCGTTGGCCTGGCCGGACGCGCGAACCACCGCCCCTACGAGCTCTCCGGCGGTGAGCAGCAGCGCGTCGCCATCTGCCGCGCGCTCGCCAACCGCCCGAAGCTGCTGATCGCCGACGAGCCTACCGCCCAGCTGGACTCGAAGAACGCGCTCACGTTCATGGAGTTCGCCCGCGGCCTCGTCGCAAGCGAGGGCGTCTCCGCCGTCGTCGCGACGCACGACCCGCTCCTGCTCGAGGTCGCGGACCGGATCGTCGAGCTCCGCGACGGCCGCCTCGTCGACGGCGCCCGCGTCTAGCGCGAAAAACCCGCAGATTGCGGGATTTTTGGGCACTGGAGGTCTGAGGCGGACACGAGCCGGGTAGACGAGAGAGGACGCCGAAGGGGTCGAGCTGCCGTCTCCGTGCAGCGCCTTGGCGAGCGGCAGGCTGCGACTCCTCGCGTCTGGAATCGAAAAAACGGAAGGAGAGAGCATGGAGCGCCATACCACGACCGATCCTTGGACGTACCGTGAGGCCGACGTGCTCGGCGCCGACGTCGCCCGCGGCATGGACCTCGTCGGCTTCAGCGTCGAGGCCACCGACGGCAGCATCGGCAAGATCGACGAGGCGACCTACGACGCGTCGCGAAGCTACATCGTCGTGGATACCGGCCCGTGGATCTTCGGCAAGAAGGTCATGCTGCCGGCCGGGGTCATCCAGCGCGTCGACCTCGACTCCGAGACGGTCTTCGCCGATCGGACGAAGGACGAGATCAAGAACGCGCCGGAGTTCGACGAGAGCAGGTACTCGGACGACGCGTACCGCGAGGAGCTCGGCGGCTACTACTACGGCGGCACGTCGGCTCGCCGCGGCGGCACGGACGTCCTCTAAGCGCGACAGAGCAGCAGCACGACTCCGACGGCCCGGGCACAGCGCCCGGGCCGTCTCTGCTCAGGCGGGGAGCACGCGCTCCCTGAGCGACGTCGAGCGGCCCCGGAAGGCGGCGACCGCACTCCCGTCGGCGCGGGCCACGTCGACGTCGTAGACGCCGTGGCGGCCGTCGCGCGAGCGCTCCGTGGCGACCGCCACCAGCTCGTCGCCCTCTTGGGCCGGCGCGAGGAACTCGATCGAGCAGCCGGCGGCGACGGTGACGACGCCGTGCGAGTTGCAGGCGAACGCGAACGCCGAGTCGGCGAGCGCGAACACGATCCCCCCGTGGCAGGTGCCGTGGCCGTTGAGCATCTCCGGCCCGACGCGCATCCGCACGCGCGCGAAGCCCGGTCGCACCTCGTCGATCGTCATCCCCAGCTCCTGGGAGGCCCGGTCGCGCCCGTACATGGCATCGCCGACCGCAGCCGCCAGGCGTTCCTCGGCCTCCCCCATCGGCTCAGACGCGCCGCACGAGCTCGGCGAGCGGGAGGCGGTCGGCGCGCTCGCTCCACTCTTCGGGCGTCCGCGAGCCGGGGTCGCGCCGCGCTTTCGCCGGATAGCCGAAGGTGAGCACGATCACCGGTCGCTCCCCCTCCGCCAGCCCGAGGAGCCGGCCGACCCGGTCCGGGTCCGGCATGCCGTTCGGCGAGCCTCCGACGCCCTCGTCGTGCGCGGCGAGCAGCATGTTCTGCGCCGCCCGGCCCGCGTCGAAGGCCAGCGGCCCTTTGCCCGAGACGACGACGGCGACGACGAGGGCGGCGCCGCGCACGTTCCCGGGCTCGAACACGCACTCCGCGAGCCGGGCGCGCGCCTCCTCGTCCTCGACGACCACAAAGCGCCACGGCTGGCGGTTCGAGGCGCTGCCCGCGAGCCGCCCGGCCTCGAAGATGCGCTCGGCGGTGGCGTCTGGCAGGGGCCTCGCGTCGTACCGCCGCGTCTCGCGCCGCGAGGCGATGGCGAGCCGCGTCTCCACGGAGGCAGTCTAGCCTCGAGCTCCGAGCAGTAACCGGGTTTTTGCCCGTTCCCGCGCGGGAACCCGAGACCCATGGAGCACAAGCGCTCCCAGCGCGAGGAGGAGGAACGACGCCGGAGGGCCCGCCGTGCCGAGCGGCTCGACGCGGAGCGGCGGCGCCGGAGCTTGATCGGCGACGCGGAGATCGCGCGCTCGCTGAACGCGGCGCTTCAGGACGAGGAGCTCCGCGGCGACTGACCGCCACCGGCGAGCGCGCCGAGGACGACTCCGAAGAGAGCGTGCACCGCGGCCTCGTAGGCGAGCACCCGGACGTTCGAGACGAGCGGGGGCCAGGCCCCGCTGCGGCGGTCCGGATGGAGACGGTCGACGGCCGTGAATGCCGGCCAGAGCGCCAGGTTCTCCGTCTGGGCGGCAAGGAGCCCCTGCTTCCAGCCCGAGCCACCGAGGCGCCGGAACGCCGCCCCGAAGGCCGCCCCGTTGGCGATGTGGGCGGCGAGTCCGACCGCGCGCCACCGGGCGGCGTCCGGGGCGAGCAGGCCCCCGAGGAGGCGGACGTCGGAGTAGCCCGGCGGCGGCCCGAGGAGCCGCGCCACGCCGGGCTCGGCGGCCGCCCAGGCCGCGGCGGCGGTCGCTCCGGCGAAGGCTCCGCGCAGCATGCGGGCAGCGTATCCTCACCGCGTGGAGACGCTCGGCCTCGAGACGCGGCGGCGGCTGACGCTCGCCGCCACGGTTCTCGGGTCGTCGCTCGCCTTCATCGACGCGACCGTCGTCATCGTCGCTCTGCCGACGATCGAGCAGGACCTCGACCTGGGCCTCACCGGCCAGCAGTGGGTCTTCCTGTCCTACTCGCTCTCGCTCGCGGCGCTGTACCTAGTGGGCGGCGCGGTCGGCGACCGCTATGGCCGGCGCAGCGTCTTCGTGGCGGGCTGCGGCGGCTTCGCGCTCGCCTCGGTGCTCGCCGGGCTGGCGCCGGACGCCGCGACGCTGATCGTCGCGCGGGCGCTGCAGGGCGTCGCCGGCGCCTTCCTGACCACGAACTCGCTCGCCCTCCTGCGCGGGGTCTACGGCGCCGACTCGGGACGGGCGATCGGCCTGTGGACGTCGCTGACGAGCGTGGCCACGATCGCCGGCCCGCCCGCCGGCGGGGCGATCGTCGAGTGGACGTCTTGGCGGTGGATCTTCCTCGTCAACCTGCCGCTCGCCGGGGCGGCCGTCGCGCTTGCCGTGGTCGGCCGCTGTGACGAGCGGCCACCCGAGCGCCTCGGCCGGCTCGACCTCCCCGGAGCCGCCCTCGCCGCTGCGGGCTTCGGCCTCCTCACCTACGGCCTCGTCGAGGGGACCGAGCGCGGGTTCGGCCAGACCTGGTGGGCCCTCGCCGCCGCCGTTTTCGTCCTCGCCGGATTCGTCGTCGTCGAGCGCCGGCTCGCGGAGCCGATGCTGCCCTTCGAGCTCTTCCGCCGCCGCAACTTCGCGGCGGCGAACGCGGAGACGTTCCTCGTCTACGCGGCCCTCTACGGCTTCTTCGTCTTCTTCACCATCTACCTCCAGTTCCTCGGCTTCAGCCCCTTCGAGGCCGGCCTCCTCAACATCCCCACGAGCCTCGTGATGATCGCGCTCGCGGCGCGCTTCGGGGCGCTCGCCGACCGGCACGGGCCCCGCCTCTTCCTCACGCTCGGGCCGGCGCTGATCGGGGCCGGGACGCTCGTCTTCATGCTCGTCGACGAGCAGTCGGACTTCTGGACGGCCGGGATCGCGGGCCTTCTCCTCTTCTCGCTCGGCCTCGCCGTGATGGTCGCGCCGATCACGGCGACGGCGCTCAAGTCCGCGCCCGAGCGCTACGCGGGCATCGCTTCCGGCGTCAACTCGACCGTGTCTCGCCTGGGGAGCCTCATCGCCGTCGCTCTGATCGGCCTCGTGATCGGGCTCGTGTTCGACGCCCGCACCGATGCCGACGACGCCGTGCCGCTGGCCCGGGGGCAGGAGGCGCCGGAGCTGCGCGAGGCCTCGGTCGCCGGCTTCCGGGCCGGGATGGTGCTGGCGGCAGCGCTCGCCTTCGCGGGCGCGGCGGTGGGCGCCGTGGCCGTCTCCAACCGCGAGGCCCGGGCCGAGGAGCCGCCCGACGCCGTCAGCGAACGGGCACCGGCGCCAGCCTGAAGCCGAGCGCGCCGGCGCGCTCGCGGCAACGGCGAACCGCCTCCTCGCGAGTCTCCCCGAAGCCGTACAGGATCGCGAGGCGGTAGCTTTGGGCGTCGTTGACGCCCTGGTCGGAGAGGTGGAGGCCGGGGCGGACGAGCAGCTCCACGTCCGGGCCGGCGTCGGGAACCGCCTCGACGAAGGCGTCCTCGAAGACGCGCAAGCAGTAGCTGACCCCGACGCCGTGCGGCCGCCCGGCTTCCCAGAGGGGGTCCTCGCCCGCGGCGAGGGCGAAGAGGGCGTCGTACGTCGAGCGGCCGTGCAGGCCTTTGACGAGCGGCGCGAACTGCGAGGCGAGGCGCGCGTTCACCTCGATGATCTGTGCCGGCCCGTCGGCGGGCGCGAAGAACTCGACATTGAAGAAGCCGCCGTCGAAGCCGAGCGCCGGCACGACTCGCGCCGCGACGTCGTGCAGCTCCGCCTGGACCTCGTCCGGCAACGCGCTCGGGTACTCGAAACGCTCGAAGCTCAGCGTGCCGGGGTACTTGACCGAGTCGGTGACGCCGATCGTCGTCACGCGCCCGTCGTGGACGTAGCCCTCGAGCGTCACCTCGGCGCCCGAGAGCAGCTCCTCGGCGAGGAACCCGCGCGCGTCGGCCGGGTCGACGCCCGCCAGCGCCGCGATCTCGGCGTAGCGGCCGGTGTCGCGGTCGAGCTCCCGGAGCCCGAGAAGGTCGGAGGGCTCGTCGATCCGATGGGCGTTCTGCGAGAGGCGGCCGACGACCGGCTTGACGAAGAACGGGACGTCGAACGGCGCCGCGAGCGGCGCGTTCGGATCGAGGAGCTCGAAGCGCGGCGTCGCCTCCGGAGCGACGCGCCGCTGGAGCGCGCGCGAGGTCGGCTTGTGCTGGCAGGCGATCAGCGCGCCGGGCGTCGGCCCGGGCAGGCCGCGGCGCTCGGCGAGGAGCGCGGCGAGGAGCGCGGAGGAGTCCTTCGTCCCGACGACCCCGTCGGCCGGCACGGCCTCGGCCTCGGCGAGGAACGCCGCGGGGTCGAACGCCTCGAGCTGGTCGAGGTCGGAGCCGTGGAAATGGACGCGATAGCGATCCTCGAGCCCTGCAGCCCGAACGGCCTTCACGTCCCGCTCCTGGGGACACAGCACGAGGATGTCTCTCATGGCGGGACTGCGCGCGGGCGCTCGCCGAAAAGCGTACCGATCTGCGTACGCTACTCGCGTGATCCGGGCGAGGACGGACGTCGTCGGCAGCCTGCTCCGGCCCGCCGAGCTGCGCGAGGCGCGGGAGCGCCACGCGGCCGGCGAGCTCACGGACGCCGAGCTGGAGCGCGCCGAGGACCGGGCCGTGGACGCGGCGCTGCGGCTCCAGGAGGAGGCGGGGCTGGAAGTCGTGACCGACGGCGAGATGCGCCGCCTCAGCTTCCAGAGCCAGCTCCCGGCGGCGGTCGAGGGCTTCGGGCAGTGGGACCTCGACGCCTTCCTCTGGGGCGAGTGGCACTCGGACGAGCTGGGCGACCTCCAGGTGGAGCGGCCGCCGATCGGGGTCGTCGGCAAGCTGCGCCGCCGGCGGTCGCTGTCGGGAGCGGAGTTCGCCTACGCGCGCGAGCGCACCGACCGCATCCTCAAGGTGACGCTCCCGAGCCCGAGCCTCTTCGCCAACTTCTACGACCCGGAGCGGTCGCGCGAGGCGTACCCGACGCTCGAGGGGTTCCTCGCCGACGTGGCGGAGATCCTGCGAGAGGAGGTGGACGAGCTCGTTGCGGCGGGCGCTGCCTACCTCCAGCTCGACGCGCCCCACTACCCGCTCCTCCTCGACCCGGGCTACCGGGACTTCTACGCGAGCCGGGGCTGGCCCGCGGAGCGCTGGCTCGACCTCGGCCTGGAGCTGGACAACATCGTGCTCGACGGCCATCCGGACGTGACGTTCGGATTCCACCTCTGCCGCGGGAACCAGGCGAGCCGCTGGCTGGTCGAAGGCGGCTACGACTGGCTCGCGGGGAAGATCTTCCCGCGCGTGCGCGCACAGCGCCTCCTGCTGGAGTACGACGACGAGCGCTCCGGCGGCTTCGAGCCGCTCGCCCAGGTGCCGGAGGACAAGCTCGTCGTGCTCGGGCTCGTGACGACGAAGACGGCGCGGCGCGAGACGGTCGCGGAGCTGGCCGCGCGCATCCGCGAGGCGGCACGCTTCGTCCCGCTCGAGCGCCTCGCCCTCTCGCCGCAGTGCGGCTTCGCCACGTCTGTCGTGGGCAACGCGCTCACCGAAGAGGACGAGGCGGCGAAGCTCCGGACGATCGCCGAGACCGCCGGCGAGGTCTGGGGCGGGCGATGACAGTCGTCCTCGACGGCTCGAGCCTCGGGCTCGCGGACGTGGTGCGCGTCGCGCGGGAGCACGAGCGCGTCGAGCTCGCGCCGGCCGCCCTGGACGGGATGCGGGAGGCTCGGGCGGTCGTGGAGCGGGCGCTCGCGCGCGGCGACGAGGTCTACGGGCTCTCGACGGGCGTCGGGGCGCGCAAGAAGGTCGCGGTGGCGCCCGGGGAGGCGGCCGCGTTCAACCGCGCCCTGCTCGCCAACCACGTCGTCGCGACAGGGCCGGACGTGGAGGAGGACGGCGTCCGGGCGACGATGCTGCGGGTGGCGAACGGGCTCGCGAAGGGAACGGCCGGCGTCAGGCCGGCCATCGCGGAACGGATCGTCGCGGCGCTCAACGCGGGCGAGCATCCGCGCGTCCGCCTGCTCGGTTCGCTCGGCCAGGCCGACCTCCCGCCGCTCGCGGACCTCGCCCACGGCCTCTTCGGGGACGCCGACCTCGAGGCGAAGGAGGGCCTGGCCCTCCTCAACTCCAACTCGTTCTCGACCGCCCTCGCGGCGCTCGCCGTCGTCGACCTCGCGCGGCTCATGGACTCCCTCGACGTGGCCGCGGCGCTCGACCTGGAGGCGTTCGCCGCCAACCCGACGCTCCTCCACCCCGCGATCGGCGAGGTGCGCCCCTATCCCGGCATCGTCGAGTCGCTGGCGCGGCTGCGGTCGCTGCTCGACGGCAGCGCGCTCTGGGAGCCCGGCGCGGCCCGGAACCTCCAAGATCCGCTCACCTTCCGCTGCATTCCGCACGTGCACGGCGCCCTGCGAGACGCCCTGGGGTTCGCCCGCGCCCAGGTCGAGATCGAGCTGAACGCGTCGCAGGAGAACCCGCTCGTCGTCACCGCGGAGGACCGCATCGTCTCGGTGGCCAACTTCGACGTGCTCCCGCTGGCGGCGGCGCTCGACTTCGTCCGCGCCGTCCTCGCCTCGGGGCTCACGAGCGCCTGCGAGCGGCTCGAGAAGCTGCTCCAGGGACCGCTCACGGGGCTGCCCGACGGGCTCGCGCCCCGCCAGGGCCTGGCCGAGAACTCCCTCGGCGAGTACGGCGTCGTCGCGCAGGCGCTCACCGCCGAGGCCCGTCTCCTCGCGCACCCGGTCTCGTTCGAGACGGTGACGACGACCCACGCGGAGGGTATCGAGGACCGGATGACGATGGCGCCGCTCGCGGCCCGCCGCCTCGCCGAGATGGTCCGCCTCGGGGAGGCGCTCGTCGCGGTCGAGCTCGTCGTCGCCTGCCAGGCGGTCGACCTGCGCGGGCCCGAGCACCTCGGCGCCGGCACACGCGCCGCCTACGAGCGCGTGCGCGAGCACGTGCCCTTCCTTGCCGAGGGCGACACGCTCACGTCCGACCTCGAGCCGGTCCGGGACCTCGTGCGCGCGGCCGCCCTCCTCTGACGCCGTGCAACAACGGCGGCTCGGCGACGTCCTAGTGCTCGGTTGACTCAAACGGACGACCATGCGATAACCGCGGCTTCCGCCGGTGCTACGCGCGAAGGAGAGTGAGATGGACGAGGCCAAGCGACGCGTCGACGAGTTCCGGAAGACCAGAAGCGATCTGGACAACCATCTGATCGACGAGCTCGTCGCGGGGAAGATCAGTCGGCGCGAGTTCGTGCGTCGCGGCACGGTCCTCGGGCTCTCCCTCTCGTCCCTCTCCTTCATCGCGGCCGCGTGCGGCGGGGACGACGACGGCGGCGAGGCGACTCCCACCGGCGGAACCGACACGAGCGGGGGCACCGCGCAGTCGGGCGGCGCGCTCCGCACCGGCATCATCGCGCCCGCCGGGGCGCTCGACCCGCTGACCGTGGCAGACGAGGGCGGCCTCGCCGTGCTCGGGCAGTCCGGCGAGTACCTCGTGTGGTCGAACGAGCAGCTCGAGCTCGAGCCGCGCCTCGCGGAGAGCTGGGAGCCGAACGAGGACGGCAGCGTGTGGACGTTCGCGATCCGCCAGGGTGTCACGTTCCACGACGGCGCCCCGCTCACGGCGGAGGACGTCGCCGCGACCCTCAACCTCCACGCCGACCCGGCCAACAAGGGAAACGCCCTCTCGGCCTTCGGCGGCGTCCTCTCGCCTGGCGGCGCCCGGGCGGTGGACGAGACGACCGTGGAGGTCTCCCTCGACGCGCCGAACGGGAACTTCCCCTACCTCGTCTCGTCCGACAACTACAACGTCATCATCGTCCCGGCGAGCTTCGACGGGAACTGGGAACAGAGCTTCATCGGCACGGGCCCCTGGCGGCTGGACACGTTCACGCCGCAGCAGGGCGTCACGTACACCCGGAACGAGGACTACTGGGACGCGTCGCGCCGGCCCCTCGCCGACACGAGCGAGCTCCGGTTCTACGCCGAGGACCAGGCGCGCGTGCTCGCCATCCAGGGCGGCGAAGTCGACATCCTCAGCCAGTTCGCGGTCGTTGGCGGGGAGGCGCTCCTCGACGACGACAACATCACGGTCATCGAAGTGCGAGCCTCGCAGCACCGCCAGGTGCACATGCGGGTCGACCAGCCGCCCTTCGACGACAAGCTCGTGCGCCAGGCCCTCGCCCTCACCCTCGACCGCGGCGCGCTGGTCGACGGGCTCTTCCAGGGCAAGGCCGACGTCGGCAACGACAGCCCCTTCGCACCGGTCTTTCCGTCGACCGACACGGCCGTTGCGCAACGGGAGCAGGACGTCGAGCAGGCGCGGCAGCTGCTCGCCGACGCCGGCAGGGGGGACGGCTTCGCGGTCGACCTGAACACGTGGGACAACTACGAGATCCCCGAGCTCGCCGTGCTGATCCAGAACGCCGCCCAGCAGATCGGGATCAGAATCACCCCGAAGGTGACGGACGCGGGCACGTACTACGAGAACTTCTGGCTCGACTCGCCGCTCGGGATCACCGACTACGGCCACCGGGGCGTCCCGAACGTCTTCCTCACTGCGCCGCTCACGAGCGAGGGCACGTGGAACGCCCCGCACTTCGCCAACGACGAGTACGACCGGCTCGTGGCCGAGTACGTCGCCGCCCTCGACCTCGAGTCCCAGCGGGCGACGGCGCGGCAGATCCAGGAGCTCCTGCTCGACGAGACGCCGATTATCTTCCCGTACTTCTACTTCCACCTCTCCGCGACGACGAAGGAGGTCAGCGGGGCCGAGCCGACGGGCATGGGCCACATCGACCTGTCCCGCGCCGGCTTCACCAGCTAGCGTCAACGGGCCGGAGGAGCACCCTGGGACGGTTCCTTCTCAAACGGCTCGGACTCGCGCTCGTCACGCTCTTCCTCCTGAGCGTGATCATCTTCGCGGCCGCGCAAATCCTGCCGGGCGACGTCGGCCGGGCGATCCTGGGGCCGTTCGCGGACCAGCGCGCGGTCGACCAGCTCAACGAGGAGCTCGGCACGAACCGCTCCGTCGTCGTGCAGTACGCGGACTGGATCGGCGGCGTCCTCCGCGGCGACCTGGGCGACTCCTACGCCTTCCGCCGGCCCGTCGAGGACCTCGTCTGGCCGGCACTCCAGAACTCCGCCAAGCTCGCGCTCCTCGCCTTCGTGATCGTGGTGCCGGTGGCGATCCTCGGGGGAGTCGTCGCGGCGCTCGGCGAGGGCCGCTTCCGCGACCGGGTCATCTCGATCGGGAGCCTCTCCGCGACCGCGATCCCCGAGTTCGTCTGGGCGGTGTTTCTCATCATCGTCTTCGCGCTCTGGCTCGACGTCCTGCCCGTGTCCGCGCAGGCCCCGGACGGAGCGGGCGTCCTCACGCAGGCGCGCTACCTCCTCCTCCCCGCGCTCGCGCTCGTCTTCGTGCTCTTCGGCTACATCGCCCGGATGGCGCGGGCCGGAACGATCGAGGCGCTCGACGCCGACTACGCGCGCACCGCCTACCTGAAGGGCCTCCCGCGCCGGATAGTGCTCCGGCGCCACGTCCTGCGGAACTCGCTCCTGCCCACGATCGCCGTCGTCGCGACGCAGGTCGGGTACCTCTTCGGCGGCCTCGTCGTGATCGAGCTGATCTTCAACTACCACGGCATCGGCGAGCTCCTCTACCGCGCCGTGCAGCGGCAGGACTTCCCGCTCATCCAGAGCACCGTGCTCCTGATCGGGATCGTCTACCTACTCGCCACGCTCGCGGCCGACATCCTCTACTCGCTCCTGAATCCCCGGATCAGGCTGGCGCACGACGAATGAGCACCCCCGAGGAGCGCGCCCTCCTGGTCGAGCGGCCCGGCCTCGGCGTCCCCGAGGAGGAGCGGCTGGCGGTCCGCGTCGCGCGCCGGGAGCGGTTCTCGCTCCTGCTGCGCTCGAAGACGTTCCTCTCCGGGCTCGCCATCTTCGCCGTCTGGGCGTTCTGCGCCGTCTTCGGGGAGCTCGTCGCCCCGTACGACCCGCTCGGGGACGACCTCGCCGCCGAGATCGGCAACCGGCTTCAGGCGCCCTCGCTCTCGCACCCCTTCGGCACCGACGACCTCGGCCGCGACGTCCTCTCGCGCGTCATCGGCGGCGCGCGCGACATCCTCACGATCGCGCCGCTCGCGGCGCTCCTCGGCACCGCTCTCGGAACGGTGCTCGGCCTGGTCGCCGGATACTTCCGCGGCGTGGCCGACGACCTGGTCATGCGACCCGTCGACGCGTTCCTCGCCATCCCGCCGGTCATCCTCGGGCTCGTCGTGCTGACCGCCCTGGGCGCTTCGAAGTGGTGGCTGATCGTCGTGATCGGCGTGCTCTTCGCCCCGATCATCGGCCGCACGGTGCGCGCCGCGGTGCTCTCCGAACGCGAGCTCGAGTACGTGCAGGCGGCGCGGCTTCGCAACGAGCGGGCGCCCTACATCATGTTCGCCGAGATCCTGCCGAACGTGTACGCGCCCATCCTGGTCGAGTTCACCGTTCGTCTCGGCTACGCCGTCTTCACGGCGGCTACGCTGAGCTTCCTCGGCTTCGGCGTCCAGCCGCCGTCGCCCGACTGGGGCCTGCAGATCAAGGACAACTACATCAGCATCAACGCGGGCTACTGGTGGCCGACGCTCTTTCCGGCGCTCGCGATCGCGAGCCTCGTGATCAGCGTCAACCTGATCACCGACGGCCTCTCGCGGGTGCTCGGGCGATGAGCCTCGCCGCGCCGGCGCTCGAGCTGGACGACCTGCACGTCGCCTACACGGTGCGCGGCGTCGACCGCGCTGTCCTCCGCGGCGTCACGCTCGCGATCGCCGCCGGCGAGTCGTTCGGGCTCGTCGGCGAGTCCGGCTGCGGCAAGTCGACGGCCGCCTTCGCGCTCATGCGCTACCTGCCGCGGAACGGCAAGATCACCGGCGGCTCGATCCGGATCGCCGGCGAGGAGCTGCTGGGCCTCAGCGAGGACGGCGTGCGCAGGCTGCGCGCCACGCAGGTGTCGATGGTCTACCAGGATCCCGGCGCTGCCCTGAATCCCTCGATGCGGGTCGGCGACCAGGTGGCCGAGGTCTTCGCCATCGCGGGGACGCACGGCGGCGACGCGCGCGAACGCTCGCGCGAGATGCTCGCGCGGGTGCAGATCCCCGACGCCGACCGCGTGCTCCGGCGCTATCCGCACCAGCTCTCCGGCGGGATGCAGCAGCGGGTCGTGATCGCGATGGCGCTCGCGTCCGACCCCACCCTGCTCATCCTGGACGAGCCCACGACGGGCCTGGACGCGACCGTCGAGGCCGAGGTGCTCGACCTCGTCGCCAACCTGCGCGCCGAGTTCGGCACGAGCGTCCTCTTCATCAGCCACAACCTCGCCGTGATCCGCAAGATGTGCGAGCGCGTCGGCGTCCTCTACGCCGGACGCCTCGTCGAGGAGGGGGCGGCCGAGTCGGTCTTCGGCGACCCGCGCCACCCGTACACGGTGGGGCTCCTCCGCTGCATCCCGAGGGGCGGGCTACGCAAGGACGAGCACCGCCTCGACACGATCCCCGGCTTCCTGCCCCAGCTCGGCGAGGTGGCCGGCGGCTGCGTCTTCGCCGACCGCTGCGGCCTCGTGCGCGACGTCTGCCGCGAGCACGAGCCCCCGCTCTACCCCCTGGGAGCGGGCCACACGAGCCGCTGCCACTTCCACGCCGAGGCGCAGTCGCTGCCGCGGACGGCCGCGCCGCACGCGGAGGCCGCGCTCCGGGAGGGGAACGGCGTGCCGGTCGTGCGGGCGCTGCACGTGGCCAAGACGTTCCGCCACGAGGGGCACGACGTCCGCGCCGTCGACGCGCTCTCCGTCGACGTGCGCGCCGGCGAGACGCTCGGCCTCGTCGGCGAGTCGGGGAGCGGCAAGACGACGTTCGCGCGCGTGCTTCTCGGGCTGACGCCGCCCGACGAGGGCTCCGTGGTCGAGCTCGACGGCCGCCCCCTCGCCGACCGGATCGCGAAACGCGACCCGGAGGAGGTGCGGGCCCTCCAGATCGTCTTCCAGAACCCCGACTCGGCG
>DASTBX010000114.1:0-3539 GCA_035711645.1 Gaiellaceae bacterium | reverse complement strand
AGACATGGTCTCCATCGTCGGCACGACAGGCACCGGATTCCTGCAGGACGACCCGGTTTGGCGCGACCTCGAGCGTCTCGCCCCCGGCGACGTCGCCTCGCCGTGGTACCTCCAGCTGCGCGTCGCCGACCGCGCGGGCGTCCTCGCCGCCCTCGCGAGGAAGCTCGCTCTGGAGGGCGTCTCGGTCGCGAGGCTCGTGCAGCAGCCCACCGACGACGCGGCGCTCCTCCACATCGTCACGCACGAGGCGCCCGCCGGCCGCGTCGAGGCGGCGCTCGAGGCGATCGCCTCCCTGCCGGTCTCGCGCGGCCCCGCGACCGCGATTCCCGTCGTGTCGGAGCGCGGCGTCGAGGAGCTCGGGTGGGCATGAGCCCATTCCGGCTTCGCCGGAATGGCTAATAGTGCGGCGATGACGATCCCCTTGATCGAGCGGTATCGGAGCCGGCTCCCGGTTTCGGCGGCAACGCCCGTCGTCTCCCTTGGTGAGGGCTCGACGCCGCTGCTTCGCGCCGACCGATTAGCGCAGGCCGCAGGCCTGCGCGAGTTGTGGCTCAAGTGGGAGGCGTCGAACCCGACCGGGTCGTACAAGGACCGCGGGATGACCGTCGCTGTCTCGAAGGCAGTCGAGGAAGGGGCCGAGGCGGTGCTCTGCGCCTCGACGGGCAACACGGCCGCGAGCGCCGCCGCCTACGCGGCGCGCGCGGGGATCCCGGCGCTCGTGCTGACCCCGGAGGGCGCCGTCGCCGGCGCCAAGCTCGCCCAGACCCGGATGCTCGGCGCCACGGTGCTCGAGGTCCGCGGCGACTTCGACGCGGCGCTCACGGCCGCGCAGGAGCTCGGGCAGCGTGGTTCGCACATTCTCGTCAACTCGCTCAACCCCAACCGGCGCGAGGGCCAGAAGACCGCCGTGCTGGAGATCGTCGAGGAGCTGGGCGGCGCGCCGGACTGCTTCGTCCTGCCCTACGGCGGCGGTGGCAACACGTCCTCCTACGCGCTTGGCCTCCGTCAGCTCGGGCTCGACACGCCCCTCGTCTCGGTCGAGGCCGCCGACCGGCACAGAACGCTCGCGTCGGCGATCCGGATCGGCGACCCCGTCCACGCACGGGCCGTGGAGGAGTCGGGCGCGACGGTGCTCGTTGTGGACGACGAGGAGATCGTCGGCGCCTGGCGGCGGCTGGCCGCCGAGGAGGGCCTCTTCTGCGAGCCGTCCTCGGCGGCGGGGCTCGCCGCCGTGCTGCGCGGCGATGTCGACGGCGACCGGGTCGTCGTGACGATCACCGGCCACGGGCTCAAGGACCCAGCCGCCGCCGAGCGGTACGCACCGCCGCGCGTCGTCGTCGACCCGGATCCCGACGCGATCGCCGGCGCTTCCCGTTCCGGGAAGCGCTAGAAGAGCTGCACCGTGATCGTTCGAGCGCCCGCCACGTCCGCCAACCTCGGCCCCGCATTCGACACGGTCGCCGTCGCGCTCGACCTCTGGAACGAGCTCGAGGTGGGCGACGGCACCGGGGTGACGGTCGAGGGCGAGGGGGCCGGCGAGCTGCCCGAGGACGAGACGAACCTCGCGGTGAGGGCCTACGCGCTCATCGCAGATCCGGCCGGCAAGCGCTTCTCGTTCCGGAACGCGATTCCGCTCGAGCGCGGGCTCGGCTCCTCTGCGGCTGCGATCGCGCTCGGTCTCGCCGCGGCCCGCCCAAACGGCGATGCGGAGGAGCTCCTCGCCGCCGGCCTCGAGCTCGAGGGGCATGCCGACAACCTGGCCGCCGCGCTCGCAGGAGGCGTCACGATCACCTGGGACGGGCGGGTCGAGCGGCTCGCCGGCAGCCTGCCCCTCGCCCCGGTGGCGCTCGTGCCGCGGGAGCGAACGTCCACTGCCGCCTCCAGGCGGTCGCTTCCCTCGTCGGTCCCGCACGCCGACGCGGCCGCCAACGCCGGCCTGGCGGCGCTGCTCGCGGCGGGGATTGCGTCGGGCGACGCGTCGCTCTTCGCCGCCGGCCTCGACGACCGGCTACACGAGCCGTACAGGGCATCGGCGGCGCTCGAGTCGATCAGGTCCGACCTGCCGCCCGGCGCCCGGGGCGCGACGCTCTCGGGCTCGGGGCCGACCGTGATCGCCTGGGCTGACGACGCGACGGCGTGCGCCGAGGAGCTGCGACGCCGCTTTCCCGACCACGACGTGCTCGCGCTCCGCGTCTCGGGGAAGGGGGCGCTGTGACGACGCGGCTCGTCGACTGCCGTCCTCGCCCGGCATACGAGGCCGGCCACCTCCCGGGGGCGGTGCACCTCGACCCCGAGACGACGCTCTCGACGCCGACGACGGACCCCTCCGTGGGCGGCCGGCACCCGCTCCCCGACCCGCACGCGCTCGGCGCCGCCTTCGCCGCGGCCGGCATCGGCCCAGACACGTTCGTCCTCGCCTACGACGACGGCACGGGCTGGGCGTCGCGCTGCTGGTGGCTGCTCCGTCACCTGGGGCACGACCGGGCCGGGACGTTCGAGCTCCGCTCCTACGCCGGCCCGCTCGACACCGAGGAGCCGCGGTACGAGCGCGCGGCGTTCGTGCCCCACGTTCGCGACGACGACACGATCGAGGCCGACGAGATCCGGGCCCGGCTCGGCGATCCCTCGCTCGTGCTCGTCGACGCGCGGGCCCCGGACCGCTGGCGCGGCGACGTCGAGCCGCTCGACCCCGTCGCGGGCCGGATTCCCGGAGCGCGGAACGCGTACTTCGTCGAGTCCGTTCCGCGCGACCTGCTCGACGCCGACGAGCTCGCCGTCTACTGCGGCTCCGGCGTCACCGCGACCCCCGTGATCCAGCGGCTCGTCCTCGCGGGCCGCGACGACGTGAGGCTCTACGCCGGCTCCTTCAGCGAATGGTGCCGCGATCCGTCGAACCCCATCGAGAAAGGCGACTGACCCCGTGACGACGCCCTATGACATCCCGTCCGATCCCGCCAAGCGCCACAGCGCCGCGCTCACCGACGGCCCCGACCGCGCGGGAGCCCGCGCGATGCTGAAGGCGGTCGGCTACACCGACGACGACCTCGCGAAGCCGCTCGTCGGCGTCTGCACGACGTGGATCGAGACGATGCCGTGCAACCTGAACCAGCGCGCGCTCGCGCCGCACGTCAAGCGCGGGATCCGCGAGGCGGGCGCGACGCCAATGGAGTTCAACACGATCGCCGTCTCGGACGGCGTCTCGATGGGCACGTCCGGGATGCGCGCCTCGCTCGTCTCGCGCGAGACGATCGCGGACTCGATCGAGCTCGTCGCGCGCGGCCATCTGTTCGACGGGCTCGTCTGCCTGATCGCGTGCGACAAGACGATTCCCGCCGCCGCGATGGCCCTCGCGCGACTGGACATCCCCGGCCTCGTCCTCTACACGGGCTCGATCGCGCCCGGTCGCTGGAGGGGACGTGACGTGACCATCCAGGACGTCTACGAGCAAATCGGCGCCTACGCGGCAGGGAAGATCACCGCCGCCGACCTCCACGAGCTCGAGTCGGTCGCCTGCCCGGCCGCAGGCGCCTGCGGCGGGC
>DASTBX010000113.1:0-7567 GCA_035711645.1 Gaiellaceae bacterium | reverse complement strand
AGCGCGGGGACGTCGGCCTCCGGCCAGAGGCGGGCGAGCTCGCGACCGATGCCCGTCTCCCAGTCGACGAGCGTCCCGTAGCAGTCGAAGGTCGCCCAGCGCTCCGCCATGCCCTCCGGCGTGCCCTCAGCCGGTGAACTTGCGGATCACGAGGCAGGCGTTGTGCCCGCCGAACCCGAAGTTGTTCGAGAGCGCCACGTCCGTCCTCCACTCGCGCGACTCGTTGGGGATGTAGTCGAGGTCGCACTCGGGGTCGGGAACCTCGTAGTTGATCGTCGGCGGCACGACGTCCCGCTGCACGGCGAGGATCGCGGCGATCGCCTCGATTGCCCCCGAGGCCCCGAGACAGTGGCCCGTGGCCCCCTTCGTCGAGGAGACGGGCGTCTTCCGCGCCTTCTCCTCGCCGAGGGCGATCTTGATCACGCGCGTCTCGCTCGCGTCGCCGAGCGGGGTCGACGTCCCGTGCGCATTGATGTAGTCGATCTCGTCCGAGTTCACGCCCGCGTCCTCGAGCGCCATCGTCATCGCACGCGCCGGATGACGCCCGGTCGGGTCGGGCTCCGTGATGTGCTGGGCGTCTGATGAGAGCCCGTAGCCTACGAGCTCGGCGTAGATCTTCGCGTCGCGGTTCTTTGCGTGCTCGAGCTCCTCGAGCACGACGATCGCGCCCGCCTCGCCCATGACGAAGCCGTCGCGCTCCGCGTCGAAGGGGCGGCTGGCCTTCGCCGGGTCGTCGTTGCGACGGGAGAGCGCACGCATAGCCGAGAACCCTCCGATGCCGACCTTCGTGATCCCCGCCTCCGTCCCGCCGGCAAGCATGACGTCGGCACGTCCCAGGCGGATGGCGTCGGTGGCGTCGCCGATCGCCATGTTCGAGGCGGCGCACGCGGTGCACTCGGAGGCCAGCGGACCGCGCGTCCCGAGCTCCATCGAGACCCAGGCGGCGCCCATGTTGGGGATGATGGCCGGGATCGAGAGCGGGTTGACCCGGTCGGGGCCGCGGTCGAGGAGCTGGTCGTAGCAGTCCTGGAAGCTCTGGAGGCCGCCGATCCCCGTCGCCACGGAGACGCCCGTCCGCTCCGTCTCCGCCTCGATGTCGATGCCGGAGTCCTCCTCGGCCATGCGTGCGGCGGCGATGATCATCTGCGCGAAGCGGTCCATGCGCCGCGCCTTGCGGTGCTCGATCCACCGCGTCGGGTCGAAGTCCTTCAGCTCGCACGCGAAGTGGACCGCGTACTCGCTCGAGTCGAAGGCCGTGATCCGGTCCGCGCCGCCCTTGCCCGCGGTCAGGTTCTCCCAGAAGCTCTCGGCGTCGTTGCCCAGGGGCGTGACGGCGCCCATGCCGGTGATGACGACCCGTCTGCGTCCGTTCTGCGAAGCCACCTCTACATCCCCAGGCCGCCGTCGACCAAGAGGACCTCCCCCGTGACGAACGCGGCCGCGTCCGAGGAGAGAAAGCGTACCGCAGCCGCCACGTCTTCCGGCTGCCCCAGGCGGCCGAGCGGCGTGTTGCCGAGGATAGCGCCGCGGATCTCCTCGGAGAGGACGTTGGTGAGCTCCGTGTCGATGTAGCCCGGCGCGACGGCGTTCACACGCACGCCGCGCGTCCCGAGCTCGCGTGCGAGCGCCTTCGTCAGACCGATGATCCCCGCCTTCGAGGCGGCGTAGTTCGCCTGGCCCGGGTTCCCGTGCAAGCCGACGACGCTCGTGAGATTGACGATCGACCCGGCGCGGCGGCGGAGCATCTTCCGCGAGACGGCCCGGCAGGTGTTGAAGGTCCCGCGCAGGTTCGTGTCGATGACCTGCTCCCAGTCCTCGTCGCTCATGCGGGCGATGAGCGTGTCGCGCGTGATGCCCGCGTTGTTGACCAGGACGTCGACGTCGCCGAGCTCGTCCTCGACGCGCTCGATCAGGGCGAGGGCCTCGCCGGGGTCGGCCACGTCTGCGGCCACCGCGACGCCGTCGATCTCTCCGGCAACCGCCTCGGCCGCCTCCTTGCCGCCGCGGTAGTTGACCGCGACCCGGGCACCCGCGCCGCCGAGCTCGCGGGCGATCGCGGCCCCGATCCCGCGCGAGCCGCCGGTGACGACGGCGACCTTTCCTTCGAGCGACGCGAACTCCGGCATCAGGCGGCCGAGAGGGTGTCCTCGAGCTTGCGGAGCGACTCCGGATCGCCGACCGAGATCGTCCGGAGCGACCGGTCGCAGCGACGCAGGAGCCCGCTCAGCACTTGGCCGGGACCGATCTCGACGAACATCTCGACCCCGTCTTTCACGAGCCCGCGCACGGCCTGTGTGAAGCGGACCGGGCCCGTCAGCTGCTCGACGAGCAGCGCGCCGATGCGCTGGGCGTCTTCGATGCGGGCGCTCACCGTGGACATGAACGGGGGCGCCGGATCGCGCCACGAGGCGCGCGAGAGGGCGGGGCGTAGCCGCTCTGCGGCCCGGGCGACGAGGGGGCTGTGGAACGCGCCGCTGACGCGCAGCTTCACCGTCTTGCGCGCGCCCCGGGCCGCGGCCTCCTCGATCAGCCGGTCGACGGCCGCGTTCTCGCCGGAGACGACGACCTGGCCGGGGCAGTTGTAGTTCGCCGGCCAGACGCCGTCGATCGCGCCGCACAGCTCCTCGACGACGGCGTCGTCGAGCCCGATGACCGCCGCCATGGCGCCTGGAGTCTCCCGCGCCGCCTCCGCCATCGCCTCGCCGCGCTCGCGCACGAGCGCGACTGCCTCGCCGGTGCCGATCGCGCCCGCCGCGGCGAGCGCCGAGTACTCGCCGACCGAATGGCCGACGACGTAGTCGGGCTCGATCCCGAGCGTGCGCACAGCGCGCAGGCAGGCGATCGAGGTGGCCACGAGGGCCGGCTGCTGGAGCTCCGTGCGGGTCAGGTCCTCGATCGAGCCCTCGAAGCAGAGGCGGGCGACGTCGAAGCCGACGGCCTCGGACGCCTCGTCGTACGCCGCCCGGGCCGCCGGGAACTCGGCCGCGATGGCGCGACCCATGCCCACGTCCTGCGAGCCCTGACCGGGGAAGCAGAATGCGATCTTCATCTCTCCTAGCCCTCCGTCCACGTCATGTAGACCGAGCCCCACGTGAGCCCGGCGCCGACCGCGCTCATGAGGACGCGCGTTCCGTCCGCCAGCAGCCCGTCGGCCCGGGCCTCGGCGAGGCCGATGGGAATCGAGGCCGACGACGTGTTCCCGTAGCGGTCGATGTTGAGGAACACCTTGCCCGGGTCGAGTCCCAGGTTCTTCACCGCGTGGTCGATGATCCGCTTGTTCGCCTGGTGCGGCACGTAGAGGTCGACGTCCTCCACGCCGGCGCCGCAGGCGGCGAGGAGCTCCTCGGCCGACGTGACCATCACCCGCGTGGCGAAGCGGAAGACCTCGGCGCCGTTCATCCTGATGAACTGCGCCTCCTCCTCGAGCGCGTCCGAGGTGACCGGCTGCCGCGAGCCGCCGGCGGGAACGCACAGATCCGGTCCGCCCGATCCGTCGGCGCCGAGCTCGAAGCCGAGGATCCCGCCGCGCTCGACGGGCTGGACGACCGCCGCCCCGGCGCCGTCGCCGAAGAGGATGCAGGTCCCGCGGTCGTTCCAGTTCGTGATCTTCGAGAGCACTTCCGTCCCGACGACGAGCGCCCGCCGTGAGAGGCCCGTCGCGACGGCGCCGTAGACCTGTGCGAGCGCGTACACGAACCCGGTGCAGCCCGCGAGCAGGTCGTACGCCGCCGCGCCCCTGGCGCCGAGCTCCTCGGCCAGCAGCGCACCGGTAGCGGGAAAGAGCATGTCCGGGGTGGCCGTAGCGACGACGACGAGGTCGAGCTCTTTCGGGTCGACGCCCGCCGCCTCGAGCGCCTGCCGGGCCGCCGGCAGCGCCAGGTCGCTCGCCGCCTGCTCGGGAGCGGCGATCCGCCGCTCCCGGATCCCCGTGCGGGTCGTGATCCACTCGTCGGAAGTGTCGATCATCGACTCGAGGTCCGCGTTCGTCAGCACCTTCTCGGGGGCGTACGCGCCGACGCCCGTGATGCCCACCAGGGTGCCGTTCCCGGACACGTTGCCGATCACGGCTCGGCCTCCGTGACCGCGAAGGTCAACGTCCCCCGCACGGCGAGGCTGCCGCCGACGGTCGCGGTCGCCTTCCCCCGGCCGACGGGGCCCCGCACCCGCTCGAGCTCGCAGACGAGCTCCAGCTCGTCCCCCGGAACGACGAGGCGCTTGAAGCGGACGTCGTCGATGCCGGCGAAGAGGGCAAGCTTGCCGCGGTTCTCCTCGTCGGAGAGCACCGCGACGGCGCCGGTCTGGGCCATGGCCTCGACCATGAGGACGCCGGGCATGATCGGCCGGCCCGGGAAGTGCCCGGCGAGGTACCACTCGTCCTCGCGGACGCGCTTGCGGGCGACGACGCGCACGCCCGGCTCGAGCTCGACCACCTCGTCGAGGAGCAGGAACGGGTCGCGGTGCGGGAGGATCTGCTCGATCTCCCGCCGGCCGAGCGGCGGCGTGAAGCTCACCGGGGCCGGCTCATCCGGCTGCAGACTCTTCCAGCCGCACGCGCAACCGGGCGCGGGCGCGGTGCACGTAGCACTTCGCCGTCCCGACGGGTATGCGCGCCACCCGCGAGATCTCCTCGTACGTGAGCCCGAAGACGTCGCGCAGGACGACCGCGAGGCGCTGGTTCGGGGAGAGCCGCGCCAGCGCGGCGGCGAGCTCGCGGCGGGCATCGGCGAGCAGCGCGGCTCGCGACGGGTCGCTCTCCTCCCCGGCGGGCTCGTCCTCGAGGTCGAGCGGCTCCGTCTGCCGGACCCGCTGGCGCGCGAGCCGGTCGCGGCACGTGTTCACGACGAGGCGGTGGAGCCACGTCCCGAACTGCGCCTCGCCGCGAAACTGGCGCAGCCGCGTGCAGAGCTTCACGAGCGACTCCTGCGCGGCGTCGCGGGCCTCCTCGAGGTCGCCGATCACCTGGGAGGCGATCCGGTTCACCCTCGGGGCGTGCCGCTCGACGAGGACGTCGAGAGCCCATCCGTCTCCGTCTCTGGCTTTGCTCACGAGCTCCACGTCGCTCAGCTTCCGGTAACTGAGGGAGCGCCCGGCGGGCGTCCCCTCACGGTCGGTCTGACGCTCGGGCGCGGCGACTGGTTGCACGGCGCGGTTAGTGTAGTTGCGCCCTCGGCCCCCCGGATGCCAGACGCGCTCACACCTGAGGCAGTCGAGCCGCTCCTCGCCGGCCGCTTCGGCCGCCCGCTCCTCTACCAGGAGTCGTGCGAGTCGACGCAGAGCCTCCTCGACGGCTCGCTCCCCGAGGGCGCGACCGCGGTCTGCGACGAGCAGACCGCGGGCCGCGGCCGGCTCGGGCGCTCCTGGGACGTTCCGGCGGGCACCGGGATCCTCTGCTCGGTGCTGCTCCGCCCGCCCGCGGAACGGCGCCTCGCCGAGCTCTCGCTCGCAGGCGGCGTCGCGGTCGCCGAGACGGTCGAGGCCGCGCTCAAGCTCGCGGCGCAGATCAAGTGGCCGAACGACGTCCTCGTCAACCGCAAGAAGGTCGCCGGCGTCCTCGCCGAGGCGCAGGGGGAGGTCGTCGTGCTCGGCGTCGGCCTGAACGTGAACCAGACGAGGGAGCAGCTCCCGGCCGCGTCCGGCGTCGCCCCGGCGTCGCTCCTGACGACCGACGGCGTCCGGCGCGACCGGGCGCCGCTCCTCGCCGACCTCCTCGCTCGGCTCGAGCACGCGTACGAACGCTGGCTGGAGGGCGGCCTCGACGCGCTCTACGACGGGCTCGGCGCACGCGACTTCCTTCGCGGCCGCCGCGTCTTCGTGGACGGGGAGGCGGGAGTCGGGGTGGCGATCGACCGCGGCGGGAGGCTCGAGGTCGAGATCGGCGGCGAGCGCCGCTTCGTCGAGAGCGGCGAGGTTCTCTTCGAGCGCTAGGCCTACGGGGCGCGGCCGACGTCGCTGCGGCGGTTGCCCGCCACGTCTCGCACCGCGAGCCGCACGACGCGGGCGTCGACCCGCCGGCGGATCCGTTGGGTACCGGCCCGCCGGTCCTGAACGACGCTCGTGCCGTCGTCCCACTCGCGCCGGCCGAACCAGAAGCGCACGCGGGCGGGCTCGCTGAGGAAGAAGCGGACGCGCGTGTAGCCCGCGGCCGTCCTCCGCACCGAGAGCACGCGGACGACGGGGCGGGTCGTGTCCACCCGAGCGCCCCGCCGGAGCTTCCTGGTTCCGAGCGACGTCGTCGCCTCGACGTAGGCCGTCGCGACTCCGTCCGGGCTGCGCGACCCGCTCCTCGTCCTCCCGTCCCAGGGTACCGAGTACGCCCCGGCGGCCAGCGAGCCGGAGTGGAGCGTGCGGAGAACCGTCCCCCCGCGCCGGATCTGCACGCGGACGCTCGCAGGTCGCGTGAGCTCGAAGCCGACGGCCAGGCTGTCGTAGCGCCCGTCGCCGTTGGGCGAGATGACCGCGGGCGAGACCGTGAGCCCGCCGAGGGTGCGATCGACGACGACGTTCAGCGAGCGCGTGACGGCCTCCACGCCCGACTCGGCGGAGACGGTGGCCCGGTAGCTCCCGTCGGGCACCGGGGCACCGCCGCTCGCCTTCCCGTCCCACGCGAACGAGAGGCTGCCGGCCGGGCGTACGCTGCTCGCGAGCAGCGTACGAACGAGGGCGCCCGACGAGGCGTTCTCGACATGCACGGCGACCGTCGCGCGGCGCGAGAGCCGGAACGAGATGCGGGTCCGCTCGCTGGCCCAGTCGCCGTTCGGGGTCAGAGCCGCCGGGCGGGCACGCAGACCGGTGATCGCGAGCGGCGGCGGGCCTGGGACGGGCCCCGTCGCGGGCCGCACCGCCTCGCCCGAGCTGATCGTGTACGTGTAGGAGCCGAAGGGCGCCGCCGACGAGTCCCACGTCCAGCCGATCGCGGTGCCCGCGCCGCTGCCGCGGGCGACGACCGTCCCGACCCCGTCCCTCACCTCGACGAGCCAGGCTCGCGCGGAGGAGAGGCGGGCGGTGAAGCGAACCGCACCTCCGAGCTCCCCGGAGACCCGGTCGTCGTAGAGCTTCGGCAGACCGATGCCTGCGACGTTCCGCGCGATCGCGCCGAGCCGCCCGTAGAGCGCCGTTCCGGGACAGCTCGTGGGGCCCGTGTCGCGATGCCCGGAGACGGCGCGGAGGCGAACGACCCGGCCGGCGGGGAAGCGGGGGTTGCCTCCGGAAATGACGTCGAGGACGGCTCTCGGGTCGACGTGCGCGACGTCGAGGCGCCAGGCGAGCAGCCGCTGGAGCGCTCTCCGGGCCGCCCGCGAAATGCCACTCGTCCCGTACGTGCCGAGGACGGCAACGCCGACGCTGCCGGTGTTGAACCCCTGAGCGTGCGCGCCGACGACGTTCCTCGAGAGGCCTCCGACCCGGCCCTCGAAGATCTGGCCGTACTTGTCGACGAGAAAGTTGTAGCCGATGTCGTTCCAGCCGTTGGAGACGACGTGGTAGCGCTGGATGCCGCGCACGATGGCGGCCGACTGCGCTGCCGAGTAGCTGTTCGTGCCGGCCGTGTGGTGGACGACCGAGTAGCGGA
>DASTBX010000112.1:0-8381 GCA_035711645.1 Gaiellaceae bacterium | reverse complement strand
GACGAGCCACGTGTCCTGCATGTACAGGCACTCGCGTCCGTCGTCGGCGATCACATGCGGGTGCATCGAGAACACCATGTTCGCGGCGAGCTCGGTCTCGACGCCCTCGCCGATCTTGGGGAACTCGATCATCGTCATCCCGATCGAGTGACCGGTGACGTGGCCGAGCTTGTAGCCGCGGTCGTGGAAGCCCTTCGAGACCGCGCGGTGGACGTCGTGGGCGCTCGCCCCGGGATGCATCGCGCCCGCGGCGGCCTCCACGTACTCCTCGTAGGCCTCGAGCATCCGCTTCGTCTCCTCGCCGGGCTCGCCGTCGGCGGAGATCGCCCGCGAGACCTCGACCCAGTGGCCGCCGGGCCCGGCGATCTCGAGCGAGGGCAGGACGAGGTCGCCCCGCTCGATGCGGCGCTCCCGGCTCGCGATCCTGAACTCCGGGAGCGCGGCGCCCGGCTCCTCGCCGACGAGCACCATGTCCATGGTCAGCCGCCCGCAGCCCTGCTCGACGAAGTAGCGCTCGCAGGGCGCAAGCACCTCGGCCTCCGTCTTCCCGGGCGCGAACTCGTCGAGGAAGATCCAGAAGCCCTCGGTGTTGATGCGGACGCTCTCCCGCACCGAGGCGAGCTCCTCCCCGCTCTTGACGGCGCGGGCATGGTCGAACTCGACGTCGAACGGGACGAGCTCCGGCCCGCCGTCCGCGAGCGCGCGGTAGTCCCGCACGGGCATGACATAGTCGAGGCCGTAGACGCCGACGCGCTCCCAGCCGCCCTCGCGCGCGCGGTCGCGGATCCAGGCGCCCGGCGTGTCCACGAAGACCTGCTCCTCGATCCAGGTCGTCCCGTGCTCGCCGACGTAGCGCGCCTCGCTCGGAAAGACGATCGCGGGCTCGCCCTCGAGCGGGAGGACGACGTAGGCGTAGCGGTGGACGATCACGAAGCCGGAGAGGTAGGCGACGGCGCCCTCGAACCCGGTGTACTCGCTGCCCGCGACGACGGCCGCGTCGAGCCCGTTGCGCTCGAGCGCCTCGCGGACGTTCCGGTAGCGGCGCTCGACGTCCCCGCTCACCGTCGCCACGACGCCTCCAGCCCCTTGACCAGCGCCGTGACGGCCTCGTTCAAGGGCGTCGGGACCCCGTGCTCGCGCCCGAAGCGCGCGATGCCGCCGTTCAGGTAGTCGATCTCCGTCTGCCGCCGGGCCTCGACGTCCTGCAGCATGCTCGCCTTGTGGTCGTAGGCGACCTCGGGGCGGGCCGCGTAGTCGATCAGCTCCTCCGGGTCGGCGTCGAGCTCGATCGCCTGTGCGCCCGCGACCGCCTTCCCCTCGTCCACGAGACGGCTCACGAGCCGCCGCAGCGCCGGGTCCTCGCAGACGCGCCCGTGGGTGAGGTTCGTGAGGGCGCCGATCGGGTTCGTGGCCGCGTTGAAGATCACCTTGCGCCACTGCGGGCCGCGGGCGTCGGCGACGGCGGCGGTCGGCAGCCCGGCGCGCGTGCAGGCGTCGGCGAGCCGCTCCACGTCCTCCAGCGGGGCGGGGCTCGGCTCGAAGGGACCGATCGTCGTGTCGCCCTTCACGTCCCAGTGGACGTGACCGGGCTCGACGACGCGGCCCGCCGGAAACGTCGTCCCGCGGATGACCCGGGAGACATGTTCCGCGATCCTCTCCTCGTTCCCGAGGCCGTTCTGCACGGAGCAGACGGCGCCGGCGGCGAGCGCGTGCGCGGCCGCGTCGACCGCGGCGCCCGTGTGCATGCTCTTCGTGGCCACGATCCCGAAGTCGCAGGCCGGCAGCTCGGCCGCGTCCGTCGTGGCCTGCACGCGCCCGACGAGCTCCCCCGCGCCCGAGATGCGGAGGCCGTCTTCACGCATCGCGCGCACATGGTCTTCGTCGAGGTCGTAGGCCCAGACCTCGACGTCGGCGAGCTGCGCGAGGGAGGCCGCGAAGAGCGACCCCACGGCGCCGCAGCCGACCACGCAGACCCTCACCGCAGCGTCAGCTCGCGCCCGCCGGTGACGCCGCTCGGGCGGAAGAGCAGGATCAGCGCCATCACGGCGCCCAGCGTAACGAGACGGGTGCCCGTGGGAACCGTGACCTCTCCGACCCCGAGGTCGAGGCCGCGCTCCGCGGTGAGGAGGAGCGAGTTGATGCCGCTCACGAGGAGTGCGCCGACGACGGCGCCCCACAGGCTCCGGACTCCGCCGATCACGAGCATCGCCAGAGTGAGGAACGCGAGGTCGAGGTACACCTGCTGCGTCGTGATGCTGCCGAGCAGGTGGACGAGGAGGCCGCCCGCGAAGCCGGCGAGCGCGCCCGAGAGCGTGAAGGCGAGGAGCCGCTGGCGGTAGATGTCCACGCCCGCTCCCTGCGCCGCCGCGGGGTCGTCGCTCGAGGCGCGCAGGACGCGGCCCCACCGGCTCCGCTGGTAGAGGAAGGCGAGCGCGGCGACGGCGATGACGCCCAGCGTCGCCTGCAGGAAACTCGTCGTCTCCGGGACGAGCGAGAGCGTCCGCGCTCCCGGGCCGATCGCCTCCCAGTTGCGGAGCACGTTGTTCGTGATCACGAGCACCGCGAAGGTGGCGATGCCCGCCGAGAGGCCGGAGAGACGCATGAGCGGGGCGCCGACGATGAGGGCGAAGACGCCGCCCACGGCCGCGGCGATCGCGAGCGAGGCCGCGTTCCCGACCTCCGCGCTCGCGATCACGGGGAAGAGGTCCGGGCTGAGCGAGAGCTTCAGCGCCTCGGGCACGGTCGTGAGGCCCGCTGCAAAGCCGCCGACCGCGACGAAGCTCACGTGCCCGAACGAGACGACGCCCGAGTTCCCGACGAAGACGTAGAGCGCGATCACGATCGCCGCCATGACGAGCGCGAAGCGGAACTGGAACTGCACGGAGCGGGACGTGAACGTGCCCACGACCCCGACGAGCGCGAGGAGCAGGACCGGCGCGACCAGCCCGGAGAGCTCGGCGAGACGCCTCACACGCGCTCCCAGGCAGCGCGCGTACGCCCGAAGAGGCCGCCCGGGCGCACGAGCAGGACGAGGATGACGAGCAGGAAGAGCGCCGTGTCGAGGAAGACACGGCCGTCCGCCGGGAGGACGTCGCCGAGCACCGCAGTTGCGAAGCCGATCGCGAACCCGCCGAGTGTCGCGCTGACCAGCCGGTCGAGACCGCCGACGACGACCCCCACGAGCGCCGGGATGATGAGCTGGAAGCCGTAGCTGGGCGTCACGAGCGGCCGCTGCACCGTGAGCAGCACGGTCGCGGAGGCCGCGACGACGGCCGCGAGCAGGAACGCGAACCGGATCACGGTGGTCGCGCGGACGCCGAGGAGCTGCGCCGTCGTCGCGTCCATCGCGGCCGCGCGCATCTGCAGGCCGACGTCGGTGCGGGCCAGGACGAGCGCGGTGGCCGTCAGGAGCAGGGCGCCGACGCCGATGGAGACGAGCGTCACCCAGCGAACGCGCAGGTCGCCGATCGAGACGGCGCGGTTCAGCTCCGACAGCACGCCGACGTTCCGGCCCCGCGCGCCGAAGGCGAGAAGCGCCACCGCCTGGAGGAGGAAGGAGACGGCGAAGGTGGTGACGAGCATCGTCGTGGGCGTCGTCGTCCGCAGCGGGCGGTACACGACCTCCATCGCGAGCGCGAGGGCGACGACGGCGCCGAAGCAGGCCGCCAGCCCCACCGCGAGAGGCAGGTCGTTCGTGAGGAGGAGCGCGTACGCCCCGGCGGTGAGAAGCTCGCCGTGGGCGAAGTTGACGAGCCGCATGACACCGAAGACGAGCCCGATGCCCATGGCGACGAGCGCGTAGAGCAGGCCGAGGGCGACCGCGTCGACGAGCGTCTGGAGGACGCTCATGGGCCGACCGGCCCCCGAGCCAGAGCGAGCTGGAAGTCAGCGACCGTCATCCGAAGTAGGCCGCGGTGATCCGCGCGGTATCGCCGGCGTCGGCGGGCGTCAGCGTCAGCCGCAGCTCCCCGTTGGCGAGGACGTGGGTCCGGTCGGCGAAGCCGACCGCGAACTGGGCGCGCTGCTCGACGAGGAGGATGGTGACGCCGCCAGCGCGGACCTCGGCGAGCGCCTCGAAGACCCCGTCCACGACCGCCGGGGCGAGCCCGAGCGAGGGCTCGTCGAGGAGGAGCAGGTCGGGCCGAGCGACGAGCGCCCGCGCGATGGCGAGCTGCTGCTGCTGCCCGCCCGAGAGGACTCCGGCCGCTCGGTGACGCGCGTCGTGCACGACGGGGAAGAGCGCCGCGACGCGGTCGAGGTCGTCTGACGCGCCGTCCCGCGACCGGCGGCCGACGAGGCCGAGGCGGAGGTTCTCCTCGACGGTGAGCTCGGGAAAGATGTGCCGGCGCTCCGGGACGAGCGCCACGCCCGAGCGCACGATCGCCTCCGTCTTGCGGCCGGCGAGCGGACGGCCCTCGAGGAGGATCTCGCCGCGATACGGCGCCACCATTCCCATGATCGCCAGGAGCGTCGAGGACTTGCCCGCCCCGTTCGGGCCGACGAGCCCGACGACCTCGCCGCGGCCGACCTCGAGGGTGAGCCCGCGGACGGCCGGCACGCCCGCGTAGCGGAGCTCGAGATCGCGGATCTCGAGCATCGCGTCAGGCATGCGCGCTGCCGAGGTAGGCGGCCGTGACGTCGATGTTGCGCCGGATCTCCGAGGGCGTTCCCTCGGCGAGCGTGCGGCCTTCGTCGAGGACCTGGACGCGGTCGCAGACGTCGAGGACGAGCCCCACGTTGTGGTCGATGAGGAGCACGCCGGCGTCGTGCTCGTCGCGCACCGTCCGGACGACCTCGGCGAAGGCGGGCACCTCGGCCTCGGAGAGGCCGGCGGCAGGCTCGTCCATGAGCACGAAGCGCGGGCGTGTGGCGAGCGCGCGGGCGACACCGAGCTTGCGCGCCTCGCCGTGCGGGAGCACGGCGGCGGGGGCGGCCTCCCGCGCCTCGAGGCCGAGCAGGCCGAGCAGCTCGTCGGCGCGCCGCCGTGCCTCGCGCGGGCCGGCGCCGACCCCGAGCGCGGCCACCTCGACGTTCTCGCGCGTCGACAGGCCTCCGAAGAGGCGCCCGTGCTGGTAGGTGCGGGCGAGCCCGTTCCGCGCCCGCCGGTGGGGCGGCCACGAGGTGATGTCCTCGCCGGCCAGCTCGACTCCGCCCTCGTCGGGGAAGTCGAAGCCGGTGACGATGTTGACGAGCGTGGTCTTGCCGGCGCCGTTCGGGCCGATCAGGCCCACGACCTCGTGGCGGTGCAGCTCGAGCGTCACGCCGTCGAGCGCGTGCACGCCCTCGAAGGAGCGCGAGACGCCGCCGGCCCGGAGGGTTTCTCCGGGCCGGCGGCGAGCTTCCGGCGCCGCGTCCGTCACACGGCGCTCACTCGATCTCGGCGGGCGAGGAGGCCGCGCGCAGCTCGACGAAGCTCGGCTGGCTGTTCTGCACCTCCATCACGCGATACTCGCGACCGAACACCGAGTGGAACTCCTCGGAGAAGCTGATCGCGCCGGAGATCGTCTCGAGGCCGTCGAAGCCCTCGAAGGCGTCCGCGAGCGCCTCGCCCTCCGTGCCGCCCGTCTCCTCGACCGCCGCCGCGATGGCGTCGACCGCCGCGGCCCCCGTGACGAAGCCGCCGGTGCCGGGCGCCTGGTCCTGCTCCTCCATTGCGGCGATCAGCTCCTTCACCTCGTCGCTCGGGTCGTCGCCGAAGACCGACGCGTACGTCACGACGTAGAAGTTGTCCGTGCCCTCCGGGAGCCAGTAGTTCCCGTCGCACGACCAGCCGCAGATGATCGGCGTGTCGTTGCCGAGGCTGCGGAGCCCTCCGACCATGGCGGGCATGTCGTCGAAGGCGGTCGAGGTCGCGATCACGTCCACGTTCGCGTTGTCGAGGGCGCTGACGACGTTCTGGATCGTGCCGTCGCCCTGCGTCCACGACTCCTCGACGACGATCTCGCCGCCGAGCTCCGTGTACCGGTCGGCGAACGCCTTGACGACGTCCTGGAAGTACACGATCACGTTGTCGGTCGCCGTGGCCGCGCGCATCCAGCCCTGGTCGATCGCGTACTCGGCCATCGCCGCGCCCTCGTCCTGGGCGACGTTGCCGATCGAGAACGCGAGCTTTCCCTGGTCGCCGAAGCGCTCCGGGCCCATCTGATCGGTGCCGATGCACGGCGCGACCGCGAGGACGCCGCGCGTGATCGCCTCCTGTACGGCGGGCGTGGCGAAGTCGACGTCGCAGGTCACGAGCAGGACGTCGGCGCCGCCGTCAATGAGCTCGATCGCCGCGGACTTCGTCCGCTCCGGGTCGAGCTGGTGGTCGATGACGCGCAGCTCGAGCTCGCGGCCGTTGACGCCGCCCTCCTCGTTGATCTTGCCGACCTGGATCTCCGCGGCGGTGACCGCAGGCCCGTCGAAGGGGGCCATCTGGCCGGTCAGGTCGACGGCCGCCCCGATCACGATCGGCTCGTCCGTCGCCTCGCCGCCGCCGCCGGTCTCGGCCGCCTCCCCGCCGTCTCCCTCGTCGTCGTCGCCGCCGCAGGCCGCCGCCGCGAGCCCGAACGCCAACACGAGAGCGAGCAGCAGGCTCCATCTCGTCGTACCTCTCATGCCGAACTCCTCTCGACCGTTTGCCTTTCACCCGGCTTCGCCGCCGGGGGCTGGGCTGCTCCCGGAAACGACGCTTCCCTTCCCTTCACGAGGCGGTACATGGTCGTGTGCAGGGGGACCGGCACGCCGAGCCGCTCCGCCTCGCGGACCAGCGCGCCCGTGATGAAGTCCACCTCCGTCGGTCGTCCCGCGCGCACGTCCTCGAGCATCGAGGGCACGTGCGCGTAGTCGCTCGCCTGCGTCTCCCCTCGCCGCACGGCGAGCACGTTCATCTCCCAGGGATCCTCGTGCAGCTCGACGCCCGCGGCGTCGGCCACCCGCCTGCCCTCGTCCATCAGCTCGTGGACGAGGTGGCCGAGGTCCGTCGGCGTCTCCTCACGGGCGAAGAGCCCCACGTGCCCGAGCTGCGTCAGCGCCGAGACCGTGTTCACCGTCGCGTTGAAAACGAGCTTCGACCACTGCGCCGGGAGCAGGTCGGGAAACGCCTGCGCCTCGAGACCCGCGTCGCGGAGCAGCCGCTCTACCTCGCGCACGCGCTCGTACGGCGTCTCCGTGCCCGCGTACGGCCCCAGCCACGTCGCCGTGTCGAGCTCGTACTCGACGTGGGTGTCGGAGTGGCGGTCTCCGCTCATGAAGGTGACCGCCGAGACAAGCTGCCAGTCGCCGTGACGGCGGACGATCTCCTCGGCGCCGAGGCCGTTCTGGATCGTCATCACCGTCGCCGCGGGAGCCCGCCCGGCGAGGGCCGCCGCGGCCAAGTCGAGCTGCGTCGCCTTCGTCGCCAGGACGACGAGGTCGAGGTCGGGCAGCTCGTCGGGATCGGCCGTCGCGTTGGGGCTCGCTGTGAAGTCGTGCTTCCCCGAGACCCGAAGGCCCTCCTCCTCGAGGGCGCGCGCGTGCTCGGGCCGCCTCGTCAAAACCCAGACGTCCGCGACGGCGGCGAGGTGGGCCGCGTAGAGGCTGCCGATCACGCCCCCACCCACGACGCAGACGCGCTCGCTCATGCGGTCGTCTCCAGCGCGGCGCGCTCCCACTGGCGGAGGAAGGCGTCCCGCCCGCGCCGGACGAGGTCGGCCGGATCTTCGCGCCAGAGCGAGTCGGGGTACGCCGAGCCGAAGGTCCCGTCGTCGGAGAAGACCTCGAGCTCGTAGGGGCCGCGCCAGCCAGCGTCGTCGAGCGCGCGGAGGATCGCCGGCAGGTCGGCGACACCGTCCCCGGGCAGGACGCGGTCGCACCAGCCGCGCGTCTCGGCGCGCCAGTCGTTCACGTGGACGGCGACGAAGCGGTCGGCGTGGCGCTCGATCTCGCCGAGCAGGCCGGGCGTCTCCCAGAGGTGCCAGGTGTCGAACGTGATGCCGACGTTCGCGGACCCGACCTCGTCGCAGAGCTCGGCCGCCTCCGCGAGCGTCGTGACCGTCGTCCAGTCGTCGCGGTAGGCGGCGCTCATCGGCTCGAGGCCGACCGGGATCCCGAAGCGCTCGGCCTCCTCGGCAACCGCCCGCAGACCCTCGACGGCCGTGCGGCGCGCCTCGCCCTCCCCGAGCTGGCCAACGGGGCCCGTCAGGCAGACGACGGCTCTCGGCTGGAAGGGAGCGAGGCGGCGCACCCCGGCGCGGAGCGCCTCGACGCACTCCTCGGGAGTCTCCGGCCCCGGCAGATGCGGCAGCGGCAGAATCGACGGCACCGCGGGAACGCAGCTCCCGGCCGTGAGGCCGCTCCTGCGGAACGAGTCGAGCTGCTCCGCCTCGCGGCCCTCGACGAGCTTGATCTCGCAGACGCCGATG
>DASTBX010000111.1:0-7610 GCA_035711645.1 Gaiellaceae bacterium | reverse complement strand
GCTCTCGCTCCGGGAGCCGCGCGACATCGCCGTCTGCACGTTCTTCGACCGCCCGTACCGCAGGCTCGTGGACAATCTGCCGATGCGCTACGTCGGCTTCACCGTCCCCGACCAGTTCTTCGTCGGCTACGGCTTCCACCTGCAGGAGCGCTACCGCGGCCTGCCGGACGTCCACGTCGTGGAGGACGTCTAGGGAGCATGTTTCCGCGTCCCGCCGGGGGGACGTGAGACACATGGCACGCGAGCGCCGGGTCGACCGCGACCCGCAGGTCCTCGAGGGCGAGGACGACGTGCCGCGCCAGCCGTCGTTGCCCCGCGACCCCTACGTCCCGGAGCCGGGCGCCAACCCGGGCGAGCGGCGCGCCTTCCGCGTCCTCGCCAGGGCGTGGGTACCCGTTGCGATCGTGGTCGCGCTCGTCGTCTGGGCGGTCGTCTCCTAGCGGCCGGGCGCGCGAGACCCAGGCCTCGGCGGCCTTGTGCCCGGTACGGCGCCGGACGCTGCGCCCGCGTGTCGCTAGGCGGCTAGAGGTAACCCATCGGATCGACGGCGCCGCCGTTGACCCGGACCTCGAAGTGCAGGTGGTTCCCGGTGCAGCTCCCCGTGCAGCCGACGGCGCCGAGCGTCTGCCCCTGCGAGACGCTGCCGCCGCCGACGTAGATCGCCGACTGGTGCGCGTAGGCGGTGGCGAGGCCGTTGCCGTGGTCGACGATCACGAGGTTGCCGTAGCCGCCCATCCAGCCGGCGAAGATGACGGTGCCCGAGGCGACGGCGTGGATCGGCGTCCCCGCCGGCGCGGAGATGTCGATGCCCTCGTGCATGCGGCCCCAGCGCCAGCCGAAGCCGCTCGTGACGACGCCGTTCACGGGCCAGATGAAGCCGCTCGAAGAGGTGCCGCTGCCGCTCGAGCCGCCGCCGCCACCACCGCCGCCGCCGCTGCTGCTGGAGGCTGCCTGCGCGGCCTGGATCTGCGCGGCGATCTGGGCGCTCGCCGCCTGGAGCGCGTCGAGGTCCTCCTCGGCCTCGTGGCGGTGCTCGCGGACCCCGGCCAGCATGTCCTGGCGGTCCGCCCGCGCTGCCGCCATGGCGTTCTGCTGGGCGACCAGGGCCTCACGGGCCGCGACCTGCTCGGCCGTCTTGGCCGCGAGCGCGTCGGTCGCCTTCCCGACCTCGATTTTGGTCAGACGGGTCTCCGCGCGCGCGATCCTCATCTCGCCCTTGAGCCGGTGGATCTCCGCGGTGATGGCGCGGTCCTGACGGCCGATCGAGTCGAAGTACTCGAGCTGGTCGATGAGGTCGCCGAGGCTCTGCACCTGAAGCAGCACGCCGAAAGAGTCGGTCTCCTCGCTCTGGTAGAGCTCGACGAGCCGGCCTTCGAGCTGCCGCTGCGCGAGCGTGTACTGGCGCTTGAGGTGCTCGAGGTCGCGCGTCTGCTCCTCGAAGCGGTCCTCCAGGCGTGCGAGGCGGGCGCGGTAGACGGCGAGCTCCGCCTCGAGCTCGGCGATCAAGCCGGAGAGCGCGCCGATGTCGCCGGAGAGGGCCTCGATCCGCTCGCCCGCCGCCCGGATCTCGCTGGTGAGGACTCCTTCCTTCGCCTTGGCGGCCTCGATGTCCTCGCGCAGGCCGGAGATCCGGCGATCGACGTCCGCCTGCCGGTCGTAGAGCGTCTGCCCGAGCGCCGACGGCACGCCCAGGAGCAGGACCGCGCCGAGCAGCGCGAGGGGGAAACGGATGCGGCGAGCGTCGACCACCTGGACGGGGTTCGGCGGGCGCGCAGAGCTCCCTGCGCCTTACCGCCGGGGGTTATCGGTCTCGAAGGCGGTGTTCTAGCACGTTCACCGGTCGGCATGCGAGCCGGAACGCGCGCGAACCCGCTGCAAAACGCGCCCTACGAGGCGCGGCGGCGCCGTGTCCGCGGCGCGGGCGGATGCTGCCGGCGCCGGGCCTGCGGCGCGGGCGGATGCTGCGGCTGGGGCGCCGGATCCTCCGGCGACGGCTCCGGAACCGGCTCGGGACCCGGTTCTGGTACGGGCGCCGGGCCCGGGGGCGTGCCCTCGTCGGGCGGAGGGTAGGGCTCCGGGATGCGCGGCGGCTCCGGCGGCGACTCCAGCTTCCGGGTCGGAGCGGCCTGCGCCTGCACGGCGTGCACGCGGCTGCGCATGTCGTGCAGGTGCGCGTCCACCTCGGCCTGCTTGGCCGCGATGCGCGCGCTCACGTCGTCCACGTGGGCCCGCGCGGCCTGGACGCCGGCGCGGTCGCGCATGTAACCGACGCGCCCGAGCTCGTGGAATCCGCGACTTCGCTCGGCCTCGAGCTCGGCCAGCTCGCGGCGGAGCCGGAAGAGGTCGATCTGGCCGCGGGAACGGGCGCTGACGAGCTCCCGGTGCGCCGAGAGCCGCGCGCGGACGTTGCCCATCACGACGCGGCTCGCACGGCGCTCGGTCAGGTGCTGGAGGAGGAAGACGCCGCCCGCGAGGAGCAGGAGCAGCCCTCCCCACAGCCAGGCCTGGGCGCCGAGCAGGATGACTCCGGCGGCCGCCAGGAGGACGACGACCAGCAGACCCCACTCCGGCGGCCAGAGCCGGCGGACGGACGAGCGCCCCCCGCCGGAGGCCTCGACCAGCGGCCGCCCGCACTCCGGGCAGAATCGGCTCTCGGCGGGCACGCTGGCGCGGCAGTTGGCGCACTCAACCGTGGACATCGACCGGGTCCTGTTCCCGTTCCGCCCGTTCTTCATGCCCGAGCGCGCGCAGCGCCTCCGCGGCCTCGCGCCGCAGGGGGCCGACGAGAGCCCGGTAGTCCGCGTCGGAGACCTTGCCCGTACGGTGGTCGAACTCGAGCTCCTTCAGGGCGGCGAGCGCTCGGTCGCGAGCCTCGAGGAGCCGCAGGCGCTCGTCGTCTCCGGGTACGGCGGCGCGCTCCTCGTCGCCCTCGGAACGAAGCAGCGGCCGCGCCACGAAGACCACGCAGGCGACGGTCAGGAGGCCGCCGAGCACGAGGGCAACCGTCTCCACCCGCCTACGCCCGCGCGAGCGCTCCCTCGCCCGCGAAGCGCTGCGCGAGGCGCCGCTGCTCACGCGCGTCCGGCCACATGGCGACGACCGAGCCGAGGACGAAGACGAGCCCGGCGAGCCAGATGAAGTTCACGAGCGGGTTGACGAGCACCTTCAGGTAGACGGAGCCGTCCGCGTTGAACTGGTCGGCGATCACGAAGAGGTCCTCGCCGCGCAACCAGTCCGTGCGAATGGCCACCTCGTTCGACGTCTGCTCCTCGGCGAGGTACCGGTTCTTGCCGGCCCGCATCGTGCCAACGCGCTCGTCCTCCCGGTAGACGTCCAGGCGCGCCCGCAGCTCCTGCGCGTTCGCACCGCGGTGCTGCTCGGTCTCCGCATAGGCGAGCCGGTAGTCCCCGACGGCGAGGGACTGCCCGGGAGCGAGGCGCGCCTCGCCCGTCGTCGAGAAGGCGCCGATGCCGACCGCGCCGACGAGGAGGATGACGATCGCGGCGTGGACGACGTAGCCGCCGTAGCGGCGCCGGTTGCGCGCGACGAGGCCGCTGAACGCCGACCACCAGCCCCCGCCGCTCAGCGACCGCCGAGCGCGGGTCCCGCGCACGAACTCGAGCACGATCGTCGTCAGCACGAAGGCGGCGAACGTGTAGCCGACGAGGCCGGCCGGGCTGGACCCGGCGCCGCCGGCGAGGAGCGCCGCGCCGGTCAGGAGCGCGATCGCGGCCGGCCAGACCAGCTGCCGCCCGAGCGCGCGCAGCGAGGCGCGGCGCCAGGCCACGACGGGCCCGATCCCCATGAGGAGCACGAGCGGGAGCCCGAAGACGATAGCGAAGAAGTCGTAGTACGGCGCCCCGACGGAGACGGCGACGCCGCGCACGGCCTCGGAGACGAGCGGGTAGACGACGCCCCACAGGATGGTCAGCGCGAGCGCCACGAGGACGAGGTTGTTGTAGAGAAACGCGGCCTCGCGCGAAACGAGCGACTCGAGCCGTGTCTTCGCCCGCAGGAGCGGCAGCCGGGAGAGGATGAGCGCGATCGAGAACGTCAGCACGACGACGATGAAACCGAGGAAGAACGGCCCGATCGACGACTCCGTGAAGCTGTGGATCGAGTTGACGACCCCGCTGCGCGTGATGAACGTCCCGAAGAGCGAGAGCGCGAAGGCGCCCGTGACGAGGACGACGTTCCAGACGCGGAGCATGTCCTTCTTCTCCTGCACCATCACCGAGTGGAGGAAGGCGGTGGCGACGAGCCACGGCATCAGCGCAGCGTTCTCGACCGGGTCCCAGGCGTACCAGCCGCCCCAGCCCACCTCCTCGTACGCCCACTTCGCCCCCAGGAGGATCCCGAAGCCGAGGAACGTCCACGCTCCCAGCGTCCACCGCCGCGTGGCCACGATCCAGCGCTCGTCGGTGCGGCGCGACGCGAGCGCGGCCATCGCGAACGCGAAGGGAATCGTGAGCCCGACGAAGCCGAGGTAGAGCATCGGCGGGTGGGCCATCATGTAGGGGTTCTGCAGGCTCGGGTTCATGCCCGCGCCGTCGGCGGGCGCCGCCTGCGTCTCGAACGGGCTGGCGACGCCGACGACCAGGAAGGCGAAGAACGCGGCGACCGCGGCGACGATCGGCACCGTCCAGGGCAACACCTCGCGGACGAGCCGGCGGTTGAGTAGGAGCGCGGCCGAGCCGGCCCCCGTGAGGACGAGAAGCCAGAGGAGCAGGGAGCCCGCCTGACCGCTCCAGAAGGCGGCCAGCGTGTACCCGAGCGGCAGCTCGCGGCTCGTCGAGCGCGCCACGTACTCAAAGGAGAAGTCGCGCCCTGCGAGGGCCGCCAGGAGGACGAGCGAGGCGACGCCGGTCGCCGCGAAGGCGGCGAGGAGCGCGTTCGCGGCAGAGTCGAGGAGCCGCCGGCGGCCGCGCCAAGCGGCGTACGCGCCGACGGCGGCCGCGTAGACGATCAGGCCCAGTGCGGCGACGAGCGCGGCACGGCCGAGCTCCGGCATCTAGTGCCCCTTCAGGTGATGCTGCCCCGCTCCTGCGTCGCGAGCACCAAGCCGGAGTGCGCCCTCGTCCGCAGCCAAGGCTGGACGCCCTGGCAAGGGCGAGGGTGTGCTCCGGCGCCGCGTGATCGCGGGGCAGAAGCAGCCCTGTATCGCCTGATGGGGCACTAGTCCCCTTCGGGCGCGTACTTCGACGGGCACTTCGTCACGAGCGAGTCCTTCTCCGCGACGAAGACGCCGTCTTGCACCTGACCCTTCATGTAGACCTCGCGGCCGACCTTGAAGAGGTCCGGCACGGAGCCGGTGTAGACGGCGGGGATCGAGGCGGTGCCCTCGATGTCGCGCACCGAGAAGCGGAGGCCCGACCCGCGCGCGTCGCCCTCGACCGGGCCGACGACGATCCCGGCCATGCTCACCTCGCCGCTCGTGCCCGCGACCTCGCTCGGCTGGAGCGACGGCGTCCCGCCCGCCAGGCTCGTCCAGATGAGGAAGATCGCCAGCACCGCCGCGATCGAGAGCGCGACGACGAGGCGCACCGGGTTCCGCCTCCGGGCCACGGAGTCGAGTGTACCCGCGCCGCTTGGGCTATTCGGGCGTAGCCGCCGGCTTCCGCTCGGGTATGCGGTAGCCGTGGTCGCGGCAGAGGCTGCCGGGGGCGTCCTCGGTGAGCGCGTCGCAGTAGCCCTTCCCGTAGGCGGCGCGCAGGAACGCGGCCATCACCTCGAGGTTCCACTCGCCCACGCCGCACGCCTCGGCCCACAGATCGGCGAGGCGGAGGTCGATGTCCAGCTCCAGCAGCTCGATGCGGGACGGTCGCTTGGCCATGGGATGAAGGTAGTGCCCGGATCGGACGACACCGCCGGGAAGCTAGGCTGGCCGGCATGGCCACGATCCGCTTCGGTCCCGCCCGCGTCCCGTCGCGCGAGAGCCCCGATCGGGCGGTGGAGCTGCTCCTCGAGCGCGGGTACACGGCTTGCGAGGTCGATTTCGAGGGCAAGTTCTGGATGGACTACCCGTGGGCGGAGCGCCTCGGCGAGCTGGCGCGCGACAACGGCATCGCGCTCTCCGTGCACGCGCCCATCGCCGGCTTCATGGGCCACCTCGAACGGGACAAGAAGTACCGCATGGCGACGGGCATGCTCGACCACTCCGCGGGCGTCGCCGTCGCGTGCGGGGCCGAGCTCGTCGTCTTCCACCCCGGGTTCCTGCTGGGACGTGAGCGCGAGGCCGCCCTCGCGTCGGTCGCCGAGCAGCTCGGCGAGCTGCGCGAGCGGCTGGAGGGCAAGGGCCGCGCGGTGCCGTTCGGGGTCGAGGTCATGGGCCGGGTCCGTGAGCTGGGGACGGCGGACGACGTGCTCTGGCTCGCCGAGCGCCTCGACTGGATCCGGCCGGTGATCGACTTCGCCCACCTCCATGCCGTCACCGACGGCGGCTTCACTGAGGTCGATGCCTTCGCCGACGTGCTTGCGCGCGCCGACGCGGTGCTGGAGCCGGACGCACCGTTCCACCTCCACTTCTCCGACATCGCCTTCGCGAACCGGAACGAGACGAAGCACCTCCCCTACGGGGAGGGCACGCTGCGGGCGGAGCCCCTCCGGGACGCCCTGGCGCGGTTCGACCGTCCGGCCACGGTGATCAGCGAGTCGCCCGGCGAGGAGAGCCACCAGGCGATCAAGTCGGTCCTGCTGGCGTCGCCCGTCGGCTAGGGCTGATCGCTACAGGCGGGCTGCCCGGGCCTGGGCGATCCCGAACGTGACACCGATCGTCAGGAGCGCCAACCCGGCCGCGAGCAAGGCAAGCGGCACCACGCCGACGGTCGCCACGACCTCGTCGGCGACGGCCGCGGGAGTCGAGCGTTCGGGCCTCGCTTCCGCTTGCGAGGCGCCGGCGACGCCACGCAGGAGGTCGGGGTTCTCTTCGCCGCCCGCGGGAGAGGCAACCGAGCGAGGCACCTGCGTCGAGGGCCCGCCCTCCGGCGAGCGCCCCGGCTCGCCGCCCGACGCCGTCGCTTCGAGGACCGACCCGGTCCGCGCGGCCTCCCTGTCCGCCGCTCGCGCATCGGCGCCGGAGCCTCCGCCGGTCGTCGCTCCACCGGAGCCGGTCCCTCCGCCACCGGTCCCGCCGCCTCCGCCGGTCGACGGCTCCTCGGCGGCGGGCGGCGCCGGCTCCTCAGAGGGCGGCTCTGGCTCTGGCTCTGGCTCGGGCTCGGGCTCGGGAGAAGGCGCGGGCTCCGAAGGCTCTTCCGGAGCGTCCGGCTTGCCCGGCTTCTCGGGCTTCGGCTTCTTGTCCTTCGGCAGCTCGACGTGCGGGGGCGGGCCCGGCGGCACCTGTCCGGCCGCCGGCGACACGCCGGCCGCCCAGAAGGCTCCGAGGATGATGGTGAAGGTGAGAACCGCTCGCTTCCGCATGTCGCCCGGTCCGGTCGTTACCGCCGCCCGACCGCCCCAAACCCTAGCGCCGCGCCTCGGCCTCCGCTGCCTCTCCATCGTCAGCCCGTCGTCCCGCGGCCGACTCGTCGTGCGCCGTGAGACATCCGCCTTGTGCGGGTGGAACACAAGCGCCTTTCCGGGCGACCGGGGCGCGGCTGCCGCCCGAGATTGGT
>DASTBX010000110.1:0-19668 GCA_035711645.1 Gaiellaceae bacterium | reverse complement strand
CCCTCGCCGTCGGAGACGAGCGCGAAGGCGTCGCCGCCGATCCCCGTCGACATCGGCTCGGTGACGCAGAGCACCGCCGCCGCCGCGAGCGCCGCGTCGGCGGCGTTCCCGCCGCGCTCGAGGGCGCGCAGCCCCGCGCGGGTGGCAAGCGGCTGGCTCGTGGCCACCATCGCCTCGGCGGCGACCGCCGGTGGGCGCGCCGGTGCGTTCCGGAAAGCCAAGGCCGGTAGCATCGCATGGCTTCATGAGCCGTCCCACCGTCCTGCTCCTCCACGCCATGCCGCTCGACGAGCGCATGTGGGAGCCGATCCGGGAGGAGCTCGAGCATGCGGGCTACGACGTCGTCGCCCCGGCGCTCCCCGGCCCGGAGCCGCTGCGCGGGCTCGACGCGTGGGCTCGACGCGTCCTCGGGCTCGTCGACGGTGCCTTCGTCCCCGTCGGGAGCTCGATGGGCGGCTACCTCGGCTTCGAGCTCTGGCGGCAGGCCCGGGAGCGCGTCGCCGCTCTCGCCCTGGTCGGCTCCCGCGCGAGCCCCGACTCCCCCGAGCAGCGCGCCGCGCGGGACGACTCCGTCCGCGTCCTTCGCGAGCAGGGTGTCGAGGCGTTCTGGGAGGGGATGGCCGCGAACCTCTTCTCCGGGGCCACGGAGGAGGCGGTCGTGGCCGAGTCGAGGCGCATCGCGCTCGAGCAGCCCGTCGAGGGGCTCGTCGCGACGCTGGAGACGCTCCGCGACCGTCCCGACTCGCGACCGCTCCTGGCGGAGATCGACGTCCCCGTGCTCGTCCTCGTCGGCGAAGAGGACGCCGTGACGCCGCCCGCCGACGCCCGTGCCATGGTCGAGCAGCTGCCGGACGCGCGGCTGGCGCGCATCGCCGGCGCCGGCCACCTGCTCGCGGTCGAGCAGCCCGGCGAGCTCCTCGACGCCCTGCTCCCCTTCCTCAGGGAGATGGAGCCCTGACCGGCGACGAGCTCGCCGGGCTCCTCGAGCGCGGCGAGGTCGCGCTCCTCGACGTCCGCTCTCGCGCCGAGTACGAGGGCGAGACGGGCTATCCCTGCGACCCCCGCCAGGGCCACATCCCCGGCGCCGCGCACGTCGACCTCAACGAGATCTACGCGGCCGGCGGCGATCCCGAGGCGATCCGCGCGCTCCTCGCCGAGCGCGGCGTCCCCGAGGGGCGGCCCGTGGTCGCGTACTGCCACTCGGGCCAGCGGTCGGAGCTGGCCGCCGCGCTGCTCCGCCAGGCGGGCGTGGATGCGGTCAACTACGCCGGCTCGTGGCACGAGTGGTCGCGGCGGGGCGGGGGCGCGTAGCCTCCGCCGCGACCTCGAGGAAGCGGCCGCAGAGCTCCTTACCGAGCGCGTTCCAGCCCTCGATGCGCTCGGCCGTCTCCACGCGGAGCCGCTCGAGGTCGAGGGCGCCGTCGTCCTCGGGCCTGGAGGATCGCAGCCAGTCGCCGACCGCCTCGCGCGTCACCTCGGCGTGAAACTGGATCGCCCAGGACGAGTCCCCGGCCCGGAAGGCCTGGAGGCAGCGCTCGTTGCGGGCGAGCGGGGCGGCGCCCTCGGGGAGCTCGAAGCGGTAGCTGTGCCACTGGAACGTGGAGAAGCGCTCCGGCAGGCCGTCGAAAAGCGGGTCGGCGGCCGCCTCGGGGCAGAGCTCGACGTCGAACCAGCCCACCTCCGGGCTCGGCATCCGCCGGACGGGCGCGTCGAGCGCCTTGGCGAGCAGCTGGGCGCCGAGGCAGACGCCGAGCACCGGGACGCGGTCGCCCGCGAGACGCCGGATGAGGCGCAGCTCGTCGCGGAGCCAGCCGAAGCGGTCCTCCTGGTCGACGTGCATGGCGCCGCCGAAGACGAGGACCGCCCCGTACCCCTCGAGCGGCGCGGGCGGCTCCCGGCGCCGCGGCACGAGCCACTCGTCGAGGGCGTGGCCGGCCTCGGCGGCCGCGTCGGCGAAGACGCCGCTTGCGGCATCGGGCTGGTGGACGAGCGAGAGAACGCGCATCCCGCTCACGATACGCGGTGCCGCACCCACACGTTCGGCTCCCAATACTCGGCGCGGCCGGCGTCGAGGTCGACCTCGAGCGGCGCGAGCCCGTGCGGGAAGACGTACGCGCCGCTCTCCGGGAAGGTGAGACCCGTCCACTCCTCCCACTCGGCGGGCGTCCCGGTGATCCTGAGCGAGCGCGGCTCGGCGGCGAGGACCTCGGCTCCCAGGCGCACGTGGAGGCGGATCCACGGGTCGAACGGTAGGCCGTCCTCCCGTGCCCAGGCCCCGTAGCGGTCGATCGGAGTCAGCGGGTAGCGCTCCTTCCACGTCGGGCGCAGCGGCGCGATCAGGTCGGCGAGCACGTGCCGTGCCGCGAGGTCGCGCATGGCCTCCACCATCGTGCGGCCAAGGCCGCCGCCCTGGTGCGCCGGGGGGATCTCGATGGCGAGAGCAGCCAGGGCCGTCGGCTCGCCGCCCCGCTCGAGGAGGCGGAACGCGTCCTCCACGAGGCCGTCGATCCCGGCCGGAAGGCCGCCCACCGAGCCGTCCCACGCGCACGGGACGGTGTGCCCCTGGGCGAGGGGGACGTCGGCCTCCTCGTCGTGGAGCACGAACTGGAAGTCGGCGAGCTCCCCGTCCAGCCGGCCCCAGTACTCGTTCAGCACGTCGCCGTGGTGGTTGTACTCCGGCCAGACGCCGGTGATCTCCTCCTCCGAGCGCTGCCAGAGGTCGGGCCGCTCGGCGCAGGTGAAGACGCGCGGCTTCACGACGCCGCGGCGCGGCGGAGTGCCGTCTGCAGCTCGGCCGCGGCCGGGCCGGGGCGGCCGTCGCCGACCGGCTCGCCGTCCAGCTCGACGACGGGCATCACCTCTCGGACGCTCGAGGAGGTGAAGGCTTCGTCGGCCGCCGCGAGGCGCTCGACGGGATAGCTGCCTTGCTGGAGCTCGTAGCCCGCCGCGGGCGCCTCCTCCAGGAGCGCCGCCCGCGTGACGCCGGCGAGGATGCCGAGCTCGAGCGACGGCGTGAAGAGCGCCCGGCCGACCCGCCACCAGACGTTCGAGACGGGGGCCTCGAGGACGATCCCGCCGCTGGCGAGGAAGACGGCGTCGTCCGCCCCGCGGCGCCGCGCCTCGGCCTCGGCGGCCATGTTCACGGCGTAGCTCGTCGACTTGACGCCGCCGAGGAGCCAGGGGGCGTCCGCGCGCAGGCCCGGCTCGAGCCCGAGCGGCACGGTGATCGCCCGCAGCCCGCGCTCCCGCCGCTCCTCGAGGTCGGGCGGGAGCGCCGAGACCATGGCAAGCGCCGTCGGGCGGCCGGCGTCCTCCCGCCCCGGCGTCAGGTAGAGGCGCAGGACAGCGTCCGGCTCTCCGGCCGCCCGGAGCGCCTGGCCGGCGAGGCCGCGCAGGTCGACGCCGTCCAGCCCGGGCAGGTCGAGCCGCTCCGCCGAGCCGGCAAGCCGGTCGAGGTGCTCGTCGAGCCGGAACGGCCGGCCCCCGTAGACGCGGATCGTCTCGAAGGCCGCGCGGCCGCGCAGGAACGCCTCGTCGTCGGCGTGCAGGACCGGGTCGGACGGATCGACGAGCCCCCGCCCGCCGACGGCGAGCGCGAGGACGTTCACGAGAGGACGGCTTCCGGGACGGAGCTGCCCAGGGCGGCGAGCAGCGGGCCCGCCTTCGTCCAGGACTCCTCGATCTCGGCGCGCGGATCGGAGTCCCAGACGATGCCGCCGCCGACCCAGAGGTGGATCTTCCCCTCGGCGACGGCGAAGGTGCGGATCGTGAGCGCCAGCTCGAAGTCGCCGCTCGCGTGGACGCGGCCCAGCGCTCCCATGGAGGCGCCGCGGCCGACCGGCTCGAACGCGGCGATGTGGTCGAGCGCGGCGATCTTCGGCGCGCCCGTCACCGAGCCTCCAGGGAAGACGGCGGCGAGGATCTCGGCGAGGTCGGCGTCCTCGCCGAGCCGGCCCTCGACCGTCGAGACCATGTGCGTGACGCCCGCGAGCTCCCGCTCCGACATGAAGGAGGGCCAGCGCACGGAGCCCGGCTGGCAGACGCGGGCCAGGTCGTTCCGCTCCAGGTCGACGATCATCACGTGCTCGGCGGCGTCCTTCTCGGAATCGCGCAGCTCTCCCCGCACGCCCGCCGGCCGCGTGCCCTTGATCGGCTTCGTCCACAGGCGCCGCCCGCGCCGGGCGAGGAAGAGCTCCGGCGAGGCCGAGACGACGGCCCAGCCGTCCCCCTCGAGCGGGTCGGGGTGGAGCGGCCGGAGCGGGGCGAGGCGCTCGGCGAGCCCGGCGGCGTCGCCGGCGAAGGGCGCGCTCAAGTGCTGCACGAGGTTCACCTGGTAGACGTCTCCGCGCCCGATGGCCGCCTGGACGCCCTCGATCGCGGCCGCGTAGCGCTCGTCGTCCCACGAGCGGCGCCATTCCCCTATACGGAAGGGTCCCGGCGGGCGCCGGCGCTCGTCCGGTAGGCGGACGCGGGCGGCCGCGAGCGGAAGCCGGCAGGGCTCGGACGGGTCGGGCCAGGGCGCCCGGCGGAGCGAGCGAGAGCTACCGTAGGCGACGAAGACGTCCGCGAACGCGTCGTCGGGGACGCCGCCGCCGAAGAAGCCCGCGTCGCGCAGGTAGGCCTCGACCTCGCTGCACGGATCGTCGCCGCTCCAGACCTCGAGCACGGCCTAACGCTAGCGCGCTCGACCGGGGTGGCCGCCCTCGTCCCTAGAATCGAGCCGGTGGACGCGAGGCCGATCGGCATCTTCGACTCGGGCGCGGGCGGTCTGACCGTCCTGCACGAGTGCCTCGTGACTATGCCGCACGAGGACTTCCTCTACCTTGGCGACGGGGCGCGCTGCCCCTACGGGCCGCGGCCGGCCGAGGAGATCAGGCGCTTCGCGCTCGAGATCGCCTCATACCTCGAGCAGAGCGGCGTCAAGCTGATTGTGGCGGCGTGCAACGCCGCGACTTCGGCGGCGCTCCCGGGCCTCCAGGAGGCGCTCGCGGTGCCGATCGTCGGCGTGCTCGTTCCCGAGGCGCGCGCCGCCGTCCAGGCGACGCGGAGCCGGCGCATCGGACTGCTCGCCACCGAGGCGACCGTGGCGAGCGGACGCTACGAGGAGGTCGTGCACGCCCTCGACGCCGGCGCCCGGCTCGTCTCCGTCGCGTGCCCCAAGCTCGTGCCGCTGATCGAGGCCGGCGACGTAGGCGCGGAGCTCGACGCCGCCGTGCGCGAGTACACGGCCCCGCTCCGCGCGGCGGAAGTCGACACCGTCATTCTCGGCTGCACGCACTACCCGCTGATCCGGCGCGTCTTCGAGCGCGCGTTCGGGCGCGGGACGACGCTCGTCTTCTCCGCCGAGGAGACGGCACGCGAGGTGGCGGAGACGCTGCAGCGCAAGGGCGTCGAGAACGCAGCCGGCCGGCAGGGCACGACTCGCTTCCTCACGACGGGCTCTCCGGAGGAGTTCCGGACGCTCGGCGAGCGCTTCCTCCAGCTTCCCATCGAGGACGTCGAGCGGGTGACCGTCCGCGAGCTGGAGCTGGCGGCCGCGTGACTCTGCTCGCGTCTATCTCTTTCGGGGCACCCCAGCCCACCACCCGCCTTCGAGGCTACAGCGGAACGCCGGGTGCGTGGCGCGCGGACTGCGCCGAGAGCGTGATGGAATGAGCCGGGAGGGACGAGCCCCGGACGCCCTCCGGCCCCTGGAGTTCGTCACCGACTTCGTCGAGCAGGCGAGCGGCTCGGTGCTCGTCTCCTTCGGGCGCACCCGGGTGCTCTGCACGGCGAGCGTCGACGACGGGGTCCCGCGCTGGCTCGCGGGCAGCGGCCGCGGGTGGCTCACGGCCGAGTACGGGATGCTGCCGGCCTCGACGGGGCAGCGCACGCAGCGCGAGGCGAGCGCCGGGCGGCAGAAGGGACGCACGGTGGAGATCCAGCGCCTCCTCGGCCGCTCACTCCGCGCCGTCTACGACCTCGAGGCGCTCGGCGAGCGGACGGTCTGGATCGACTGTGACGTCGTCCAGGCGGACGGGGGCACGCGGACCGCCGCGATCTCGGGCGCCTGGGTCGCGCTGACGCTCGGCGCCCGCCGGGCCGGCCTGCCCGAGCCGCCCGATCTCGTCGGCGCGGTCTCGGTCGGGATCGTCGAGGGGGAGCCGCGCCTCGACCTCGACTACGAGGAGGACTCGGCCGCCGACGTGGACATGAACGTCGTCATGACCGGCGACGGGCGGCTCGTCGAGGTGCAGGCGACCGCGGAGCGGGTGCCCTTCAGCCGCGGCGAGCTCGACGCGCTCGTCGACCTCGCGGCGGCGGGGATCCGCGAGATCGGCGCCGCGCAGCGGAAGGCGGTCGCGTGATCCCGGAGGTCGAGTGGTGGGACGTGCTCCTCCGCCTGGCGGTCGCCGCCGGCCTCACGGGCGTGATCGGGCTCGAGCGGGAGCTGCGCGAGCGCGCCGCCGGCCTCCGCACGCACATGCTCGTCGGCGTCGGCTCGGCGCTCTTCACGATCGTGTCGGCGTACGGCTGGGGCGACTTCGGCTTCTCGACGCCGCAGGGCGTGGTCTTCGACCCGACGCGCATCGCGGCGCAGATCGTCACGGGCATCGGCTTCCTCGGCGCCGGGGCGATCATCCGCCAGGGCCTCTCCGTCCGCGGGCTGACGACCGCCGCGGGTCTCTGGGTCGTCGCCGCCATCGGGATGGCCGCGGGCGCCGGCTACTACTCGGCCGCGCTGATCGCCACCGGCATCGTCCTCGTCGGCCTGGGCCCCTTCCGCTGGCTCGAGGGCAGCCCGCCGCTCGCCCGCCTGCGGCGCGCCGGGCGCGTGCTCGAGATCGACCTGACGCGCGAGCACTCGATCTCCGACGTTCTGGAGCTCATCGACGCCCGGCGCGTGCGCGTCAGCCGCGTCGAGTTCGAGGACGACGAGGACGGCCGGCACCTCCGAGCTGAGCTCGAGGTTCCGCTCGGTCCCGCGGAGGCGCGCCTGGTCGACGACCTGGCCGCGCTGGAGGGCGTGGTCGCGGTCCGCTGGACCGAGTGATCGCCGAGCTCGTCTCGAAGAACCCGCACAAGCTGCGGGAGCTCTCCGTGCTTCTGCCCGGCTGGCAGCTCGAGCCGACGGCGGCGGAGCGGCTGCCCGACGAGACCGGGACGACGTTCTACGAGAACGCGCGGGCCAAGGCGCTCTTCGGTCGGACCGAGGCGGGACCCGGCCGCTGGACGGTCGGTGAGGACTCCGGCCTCGAGGTCGAGGGCCTCGCAGGCCGGCCGGGGATCTACTCGGCGCGCTTCGCAGGCCCCAGCGCCGGCGACGAAGAAAACGTCGAGAAGCTCCTCGCCGAGCTGCGCGGCGTGGCCGGCGCGGGCCGGCGGGCCCGCTACGTCTGCGAGCTCGTCGCCGTCTCCCCGGAGCTCGAGGAGCGGCGTGGCCGCGGCACCCTGGGGGGCTGCATCGCGGAGGAGCCGCGCGGCACCGGCGGCTTCGGCTACGACCCGGTCTTCGTCCCCGACGGGGAGGAGCGCACGGTCGCCGAGCTCGGCGACGCCTGGAAGGCACGGCGGAGCCACCGCGCCGCCGCCGCCGCGAAGCTCGCTAAGGCAGTAGGCAGCGCCGCGCCGGAGCGGTAGATTCCGTACATGCAGCTCTTCTCGCATGACACGAAGGCGGACGCGCTCGGCCGCGCACCGCTGTTCCAGCGCCTGTCGCGCCGGGACCTCGTCGAGCTCGCCAAGGTGACGGAGGACCTCGAGGTGGAGGAGGGCAAGGTGCTCGCGCGGGAAGGCGAGCTCGGCTCGGAGTTCTTCGTGATCGTCGACGGCGAGGTCGAGGTCTCGAAGGACGGCGCCCCGCTGCGCAGGCTCTCGTCCGGCGAGTTCTTCGGCGAGATCGCGCTCATCTGGGAATCGGCGCGCCGCACCGCGACCGTCACCGCCGCCACACCGCTTCGCTTCTTCGTGCTCACCCGGCAGGCGTTCCGGAGTCTCATCGACCACCATCCGGACATCGAGAGCAAGGTGCTCGAGTGCCTCGAGGAGCGGGTGCACGCGACGGAGGACGCTGCGAGCGGCTAGGGAGACCTAGGCGATCCCCGGCGCCTCCTCGCCGTTCCGACGGGCCGTGCGCCCGCGGCCGAGCCACCAGTTGATCTCGGCGCCGAGCACGATGACGTTCGCCATCAGATAGAGCCACACGAGCAGGAGCACGAGGCTCCCGTACGCCCGCAGGGCGACGAGCTCGGTCGAGAGCCGCACGAAGAGGGGGAGCACCTGGAAGCTCGCCTGCAGGAGCACGGCCGCGAAGAGCGCGCCCGGCAGCGTCTCGCGCCAGGTGAGCGGCGTGTTCGTGAGCAGGCGGTAGAGGGCCCAGGTGAGGCCGATCAGGAGCGCGGTCGAGACGAGGAGCGCGTAGACGTAAGAGAGCGCGCCCTCCGCGACGCCGGCGCGCTCGACGAGCTCGACGCCGAAGGACGCGATCACGAGCGCGACGAAGAGGACGACGAGGAAGGCTGCCGTGAGCACGAGGACGAACGACTTCTGACGGATGAACGGCCGGTTCGGGAGGCCGTAGACGATGTTGAAGGCGGACTCGAGCACGCTGAAGAAGCCGAGCGCCGCCCAGATCAGTCCCACCCCTCCGATCACCGACAGCTGGGTCGCCTGCTCCTGGATCTCCGCGACGACGTCGAGGAGGTTCTCGATCGAGGTCTCGGGGAAGATGCGCCGGAGCTCCTCGATCAGGTAGCTCGACTCGTCCTGCTCCCCGGCGAACGCGATCAGCGAGAGGGCGAGGAAGAGCAGGGGAACGAAGGCGAGGATCGCGAAGTAGGCGATCATCGCCGCGAGGTGCGTGCCGCGGTCGGCGAGGAACTTGCGGACGACGTCGTGCACGGCGGGATGAGTCTACGGTCGTGTGTTAGGTTTGCCGGCCGTGGACGCTCCGCAGGCCCTTGCCGATCTCGTCGAGATCTCGGCGCAGATCGAGTCGGCCGTGCTCGCCCGGGCGGACGGCACCGTCCTCGCCTCGACGCTCGCCGACGAGGCCCGCGCCGGGGCCGTGGCGCAGGAGGCGCTCGCTCTCCTCGAGGCGGCGCGCGGTCCCGCCGGCGATCCCACGCAGGTGGAGGCGGCGCTGCCGGACGCCTCGTTCTTCGTCGTCCGGGACGAGGAGCGGCTCGTCGCGGCGGTCACCGGGCGGGACCCGACGGCGGGGCTCGTCTTCTACGACCTCAAGACCTGCCTGCGCATGGCGGCCGAGGAGCCTGTCGCGGCGAAGAACGCCGCGTCCGGCCCGCGGCGGCGCAAGAAGAAGGAGGACGAGGAGGCGGTCGAGGGCGATGCGTAGGCTCGCCGGCTTCCTCGTCGCCGTCGGCTCGCTGCTCGGCGCGGCAGCGCTCTGGCGCCGGCGCGCGGGAAAGGGGCGCGAGCACGTGGACGTCTACTTCGCGGACGGCTCGGCGGTCACGTTCGACGAGGGCTCGGAGGAGGCCGCGCGCCTCGTCCCGATCGCGCGGCGGGCGCTCGAGCAGGCACAGGGCTAACGCCCGGTGACGGACGCCGAGCTCGCCCGGCGGATCCGCGAGCACGCCTACCTCGAGGGCGACTTCGTCCTTCGGTCGGGCAAGCGCTCCCGCTACTACCTGGACAAGTACCGCTTCGAGACGCGGCCCGAGCTCCTCTCGGCGCTCGGCGAGCGGCTGGCGGCCCACGCCCGCGAGGTCGCGCCCAAGGCCGTCCGCTTCGCGGGGCCCGAGCTCGGCGCCATCGCGCTCGCGGCCTCCGCGTCGCTCGCCTCGGGGCTCCCGTTCCTGATCGTGCGCAAGGCCCCGAAGGACTACGGGACCGAGCGCCTCCTCGAGGGCGAGTTCACAGCCGGGGAGGAGGTCTGCCTCGTCGAGGACGTGGTCACCTCGGGGGGCGCGGCGGCGGCGGCCGTGGACGCGCTGCGCGCTGCCGGGCTCGACTGCCGGGCTGCGATCTGCGTCGTCGACCGGGAGGAGGGAGGCGCCGACGAGCTCGCCCGCAAGGCGGTCCGGCTGCATGCCCTCTTTCGTGCGCGCGAGGTCCTCGAGGCCTAGAAACCCCTTTCGGGATGAAGACCTGACCGCCCGCGCCGCGCTGGACGGTGCGAGTCTGCGTCCTCACTCGCGCCCGTAGCCACCGGCTACGAGCACTCCCTGCCTCCTTGCCTCGCACGCGCCCAGCGCGCCCCGACAGCGAGGCATTCATTCCGAGATGAGTTCGAAAACGCCCGCAAACCCGCATGGTTGCTTGCGTTATCTGGTCGCTCTGTTAGGGTGTCGGCCGATTTCCAGAGTCAGCGAACAGGACGGAAGGAGAGGCTAGTGACGAAAGCCGACTTCATCGACAAGGTGGCGGACAGGAGCGGGCTCTCCAAGCGCGACGCGTCCAAGGCAGTCGACGCGTTCCTCGACTCCATCACCGACGCGCTGAAGCAGGGCGACTCGGTGTCCTTCACCGGCTTCGGCAAGTTCTCCCCGCAGGCGCGCGCCGCGCGCCAGGGCGTCAATCCTCGCACGGGCGAGCGCGTCCAGATCCCGGCGGCGACGGTTCCCAAGTTCTCCGCAGGCAGCCAGCTCAAGCAGGCGCTCCGCTAGCTCCCCTCTCCTTCCCAGGGTGGACGCGAGGGCCGCGCGACGCGGCCCTCGCCGTACAGTTGCCCGGATGGGCGAGCGCCCGTTCGGAGTGACGGTCGAGGACGTGCGCGCCTACGTGCGCACGCTGCCTCGCGCCTACGAGGTCTTCGTCCGCGGGCGCATCAAGTTCCGGGTCGGGAAGATCGTCTTCGTCTCCTTCTCCGAGGACGAGACGGTCATGGGCTTCGGCTTTCCGAAGGAGTGGCGTCAGGCCCTCGTCGAGAACGAGCCGGAGAAGTTCATGCTCCCCGGCGAGTCCGACCTGCGCTTCCACTGGGCCTGCGTCCGGCTCGCCGCCATCGACGAGGAGGAGATGCGCGAGCTCGTCCTCAACGCCTGGGCGATGGTCGTCCCGAAGTACGTGTCCGCGCCCTTCGCCCAGCGTTAGACCGAGGCCGCATCGACGAGCTCGCCGACGCGCACTTGCTCGGTCAGGAGGCGACGGAAGCGCTCCGGCTCGCCCGCCACGTACGCGTCGCAGAGCTCTCGTCCGGCGGCGTAGGTGTGCACGTAGGTCCGCTGGGTGGGTTCCGTGGCGAAGCGGATCATGTGCGCGGCCCACTCCTGCGTCGCAAGGCCCCAGCGCTCCAGGTAGGTCTGTGCCTCGACCGTGCTTGCTCCGTCTTCGTGGAGCAGCAGCGCCGCGTTGGCCCAGGCCCGCTCACAGGGCTCGTGCGCCCGCCTGACGGCGAGAGCGTGGGCGAGATCGAGCTCGACGCCGGCTTCGTCGACGATCGTTGCGAACGCCGTCCCACCGTTGCCCTCGAGCAGCATGGACGGCGCGAGCTTCGCGATCCCCTCCGTCACGAGCGACTGGGGCGTCGGCGCCAGCACGAGCGTCTCCTCGAGCAGCCCGCGACCGCGCACGAGCAGGTGCTCCTTGCAGCAGCGCTCCGTGTGGTGGCCGGGGTACGTCTCGTGGAGCGTCAGCACGAGGAGCTCGATGGCCGACAACGGCAGGTCGAGGTTCACGGCGATCCGGCTGCGCAGGTGACCGAGGTAGTCGCAGGACGCCAGCCAGGGCTCGTCGCGAACGATCTCGACGACGACGCTTTCGCCGGCCGGCAGCGGCACGAGGTCCTGGGTGCGCGCACGCGCTTCCTCGATCGCCGCCGCCATGGTGTGCTCCACCCGGTCGGCGGGGACGCTCATCGAGTCCTCCCAGCGCCCGTACCGTTCCACCAGAGGCCCGGGACCGGGAAGCAGCTCCTCGAGCCGCTCGTGGGCGGCCGCAAAGACGGCTTCGTCGGTGTAGAGCGGCGGCACGCCGTAGCATCCCTCCACTTCCTCGGCGTACGAGCGAGACTCGCCCGCGAGCACCCCCGCGTAGGTGCGCATCCCGGCCACCTGGTCGCGGAGCCAGCCGTCGTCGAGGTCGTCGAGCAGCGCCTCGGCGGCACGGACGAGCGCGGGTGGGTCGACAGGCGGCTCCGTGGAGACGGCGACGGCCACCTCCGAGGGCCCGTAGTAGGCGTCGACGATCGCCTCGACGTGACGGCCGATCCGCAGTCCCAACTGGAGATAGCGCTCCTCGACGGAAGGGCTCACGCACCGAGCCTATCTCTCTCGATCCGGCGCACGAACGTACGTCTGAAACGGAAAAGGCCGCTATAACGGTCGGCGATGAAGCCCCATGTCGCGGTGATCACGCTCGGCGTCAGAGACCTCGCGCGAGCGCAGAGGTTCTACAGCGAGGGCCTCCGCTGGCCGATTCAGCAGGAGGACGACAACTGGACCTGCTTCCTCCTCGGTGACGGCTCGTCGGCCCTCGCGCTCTACCCTTGGGATGAGCTCGCGGGGGACGCGGGCGTGCCTCGCGACGGCGACGGCTTTCGCGGCGTCACGCTTGCGTACAACGTCCGGTCGGAGGAGCGCGTCGAGGAAGTGCTCGCCGAGGCCGAGCGTGCCGGCGGCAAGGTCGTCAAGGCCGCGCAACGCACCTCGTGGGGAGGCTACGGCGGCTACTTCACCGACCCCGAGGGTTACCTCTGGGAGGTCGCGACGGGCGCGACGCACCTTCCCTTCTCTGAGTAGCCCCGCGGCGAAGCCGCGAAACCGGCACCGCGGGTCGGGTTGCGGCGCATACATTTGAGTACGAACATACGTTCGTCTACACTCGGGCCATGCAACTGGCCTTCGACGCGGCCGACCGGCTCGTCGAGCTCGTCGAGGAGCGGCGGGGGCCCGTGCCGGTCGAGGACGCCGCCCGCGCGCTCTTCGCGCTCGCGCACGCGCCCGCCGCCCTCGCCCGCAGCCTGCTCGCGGACGTCGTCGCGGGGGACGCGCGCCTCGCGTGGCGCGGCTCCTACGTCGGGCTGGCCACGCCGCCGGGGACCGAGCTGCCGCTCGAGGCTGCCCGTTTCGTCGTCGTCGATCTCGAGACGACGGGGCTGCGGCCGGCCCGCGCGGCGATCTGCGAGATCGGCGCCGTCCGCGTCGAGGCGCTGCTCCCGGCCGGGACGTTCCAGACGTTCGTCGACCCCGGCGTCCCACTTCCCCAGGTCGTGACGGGATTGACGGGTCTCGTCGACCGGGACCTCGCCGGGGCGCCGCGACCCGGAGCCGCCGTCTCGCGCCTCCTCCGCTTCGCGGGCGAACGGGCCGTCATCGTCGCCCACAACGCCCGCTTCGACGTCGCCTTCCTCGACCGCGAGGTCGAGCTCCTCACCGGGCGGCGGCTCGCAGCGCCCGTGGTCGACACGGTCGGCCTCGCCCGCCGCCTGCTCGGCGGCCGCGTGGCGCGCGTCGGCCTCGCCTCGCTCGCCCACTTCTTCGGGACGTCGGTCCGCCCGTGCCACCGGGCGCTCCCCGACGCGCAGGCGACGGCCGAGATCCTCGTGGCGCTCGTCGGCCTGGCGCAGGAGCGGGGCGCGCTGACGGTCGCCGACCTCGTCGAGCTCGCCGCGCCGCGCCGCCGCCGCGTCTACGAGAAGCGGTCGCTCGTCTTCGGCGCCCCGTCGCGTCCCGGCGTCTACGTCTTTCGCGACGCCCACGGGCAGGCGCTGTACGTCGGCCGCGCGCGGGATCTGCGGGCACGGCTGCGGTCCTACTTCCGCTCCGAGCGCCAGCGGCCGGCCGTCGAGGCCGCCCTGGCTGCCGTCGACCGCGTCGAGTGGCGCGTCCTCGGCTCCGAGGTGGAAGCGGCCCTCGAGGAGCTGCGGCTGATCCGCGAGCTGAGGCCGCCCGCGAACGCGCGCGGCAAGCGAGGCGGCTCCGGCGTCTACCTGCGGCTGCGCGGCGGTCGCGTCGTCGTCTCCTCGCAGCCCGGGCCGCGCGGGGCGATCGGGAGCCGCCGGGGCGCCGAGCGAGCGGCGCGGGCGCTCGACGGGGCGAGCGAGGACGAGCTCGCGCGACTCCTCGCCGGCGGGCCGCTCCCGCGCCTCCGCCGCCGCCTGCGCGACCTCTCCGAATCCTTGCGCTACGAGGACGCCGCGCGCCTGCGCGACCGCATCCGGGCCCTCGAGCGAGTGCTCGGGGAGCTGGCGGCGCTCGAGCGCCTGCGGGCGACGCGGGCGTGCCTGCTCGCGCCGGCGGCCCAGCCGGGCTTCACCTGGGCGGCCTTCGTCGCCGCAGGGCGCGTCGTCGAGACGCGCACGCTTCCGCCGGGCGCCGGGGCGGCGCTCGAAGTCCGGGCGGGCCTCGCCGCGGCGCGAGCGGCCGAGCCGTCGCTCGCGCCGGAGGACGCGGAGGTGCTCGTCCTTCTCGGCACGTTCCTGCGGCGCCCGCCGCCCGAGCTGGCCGTGGCGCCGCTCGAGGAGGAAGCGATCCTTGTCGGGCTGCGCGAGCAGCGCCTGGCCGCCTAGCTTGCTCCGGCGGGCACTCCCACTAAGCTCCTCGCATGGCGCAGGAGGTCGAGGCGGCAAGGCGCGCGACCGCGGTCGCGGCGACGTTCGGCGACCGAGTCGCCGACGCGGTCGACAGCAAGCGAAGCCAGCTCCTCGTCGGTCTCGACCCGCGCCCCGAGCTCCTGCCGGTCGAGCTGCGGGGCGACGTTCACCTGAGCCGGGGCGCGGCCGCCGACGCGGTGGCGCGCTTCTGCCGCGGACTGATCGACGCGGTCGCGCCGTACGTCGTGGGAGTGAAGCCGCAACTCGCCTGCTTCGAGGCCATCGGCGCCGACGGCCTCCGCGCCTTCGAGGAGGTGTGCGAGTACGCCAGCGCGGCGAACCTCCTCGTCGTCGCGGACGGGAAGCGGGGAGACATCGGCTCGACGGCGCGCGCGTACGCGGATGCCTACCTCGAGCGGCGGGACGACGCGACGCCTCCCGTCGACGCGCTTACGGTCAGCCCGTACCTGGGGAGCGACTCGATCGAGCCGTTCCTCGCCGCGTGCCGCCGGTCGGGCAGCGGCATCTTCTGCCTCGTGAAGACGTCGAACGCCGGCAGCGCGGACGTCCAGGATGCGGCGCTCTCCGACGGCCGCCGCGTGTGGCACCAGGTCGCAGAGCTCGTCGCCGAGTGGGGGCGGGACCTCGTCGGGGAGCGCGGCCTCTCGAGCGTCGGCGCCGTCGTCGGCGCGACCTACCCGCGCGCCGTCGGCGAGGCGCGCCGCCTCATGCCGCAGGCGATCCTGCTCCTGCCCGGCATCGGCGCGCAGGGAGCGACGCCTGCGGACGTGGCGCGTGCGTTCACGAGCGGCCCCGCGAGCGCCCTCGTGCCGGTCTCGCGCTCGGTCATCTACGCCTTCCGCGTGGCCGGCGCCGACTGGCGCAAGGCGGCCGCCGCCGAGGCCGCCCGGCTGCGGAACGAGGTCTGGGCGGTGTCCGGGTGGTGAACCCCGAGCGGGTGCGTGTCTGGGCCGCCCGCCTGGCCGCTCCGGTCGCGTTCTTCGTCGCCGCTACCGTCCTCGTCGTGCTCGTCCAGCGAGGTCTCGAGGACGTCGACGGCGCCTCGGGGACCGAGACCGGCGCCGTGAACACGGCCCCCACAGAGACGGAAGGTCGCGACGCCACCACCGAGACGGCGGCGGCGAGGGGGCGACGCTTCTACCGGGTGCGTCGCGGGGACACGCTCGAGTCGATCGCGGCGCGCTTCGAGATCGAGGTCGACGAGCTCCTCGAGCTGAACCCCGGGATCGACCCGCTCGCCCTCAGCCCGGGCCAGCGGATCCGCGTGCGCCCGCGCGCGTAGCGCGCAGCTTGCGCGCGGCGTGGACGCCGGCGAGGGCGATGGTCATGAACGGGTTGCCGACCGTCCGCACCTCGACGCTCCCCGCGCGCACCTCGCGCGGCCGTCGCGGGATCTGGAGGCTGCGCGGCGCGCTGCCGAGCGGAAGAACGCGCTCCGTCGCCTCGCGCTCGCCGCCGCCCCACAGGAAGACGCGCGTCGGCCGCAGGTCGAACCCGCCGAGACCGCCCAGCCGCACCGTCAGCGAGCGCTCGACGCCCCGCACGGGGACCGGTCTCTCCTCGTGGTCGTCGCTCATCGTGACGAGTTATAGCCTGCATCCCGTGCAGCGTCGCGTCGTCTTCGTCCTCGTCCTTGCCGCGCTCGCCCTCGCGTTCGGGGCTGCGTCCGCATCCGGGTCCACGCCGCCGCCGGTCGATGCCGGGGCGGTCCTCGTCGCGGACGGGCGCACCGGCGACGTCCTCTATGCCGAGAACGCCGACCGGCGGCTGCCGATGGCGAGCATCACGAAGCTGATGACCGCTCTCGTCACGCTCGAGCGCGCGCGTCCGCGGGAAGTCGTGACCGTGGCGCCGCAGGCCGTCGGCCAGGGAGGCTCCTCGATCTTCCTGGTGCCGGGCGAGGAGCTGCGCGTTCGCGACCTGCTCGCGGCCGCGCTCGTCCAGAGCGCCAACGACGCCGCGTTCGCGCTGGCCGCCCACGTCGGCGAGGGCGACGTCGCGCGCTTCGTGCGGCTCATGAACGACGAGGCCGCCGAGCTCGGTCTCGGCGACACCCGCTTCGTCCGGCCCGACGGGCTCGACCGGCGTGGGCACTACTCCACGGCCGAGGACGTGTTCGAGCTCGCCCGGATCGCCATGCGCGAGCCGCTCGTCCGGGAGCTGGCGCGCACGCGGACGATGCGCGTGGGCAACCGCTCGTTTCGCAACTGGAACGACCTGCTCTGGACTTTTCCCGGCCTGATCGGGGTCAAGACGGGGCATACGGACCGAGCCGGCTGGGCCGAGGTCGCCGCAGCGCGCCGCCGCAGCACGCTCCTGTACGCGGTCATCCTCGGCAGCCCGTCGCGCTCGGAGCGCAACGAGGACCTCGCCGAGCTTCTGGAGTGGGGCTTCGACCAGTACGCGCGCTTCACCGTCGTGCGGGAAGGCGAGCGCTACGCGTCGGCCGCCGTCCCCTTCTCGGAGGAGCGCGTCGGGCTCGTCGCCGCGGGGGGCGCCTCCAGGGTCGTCCGGCTCGGCAGCGGGACGACGTTCGTCGAGCGGATCGTCGCGCCGGCGATGGTGGAGCTGCCCGTCCGGCGCGGCCAGAAGCTCGGCGAGGTCGTCGTCACCGACGGCGAGCGTGTCGTCGCGCGCAGCGACCTCGTGGCCGCCCGCGACGTCGAGGCGCCCTCCTTCGGCGACCGTGTCGGCTGGTACGCGGACCGCGCGCTCGACGAGGCGGGCGACCTGCTCGCGGCCGTCGTCCCGGGACTCTGATGCCGAAGCAGGAGCGCGACGCGGCCGCGCACGAGCGCCTGCCGGCCTACCTCCTGCGGGAGGTGCCCGGCTTCGCCGAGTCGCCGGAGCTCGAGGCCGTGGCGAGCGACCTGGACGCCGCCGGAGCCGTGACGGGCGCCCTCGGCCGCTACCTGCTGCGGCTGCAGGCGAAAGCGGTGCGCCTCGAGGCCGACGCCGCCGAGCGCGGCGCCCTCGACCGTGGGTACGCGGTGCTCGAGGAGCTCGCCGGAAGCGAGGACGACGGCGTCCGCGCGGCGGTCCGGGCCGAGATCCTCGAGCGGCTCCGCGGCGACGACGTCGTCGTCGCCGCGGTGGAGACGCGCCTCGGCCCGCGCTCGCTTGCGCTCTACCGCCGCTGGGCCGTCTAAGCGCGGTGCTCGGCTAGGATCGAAAGAGGTGCTCGCTCCGCCCCCAGTCGGATGATCGTCACCGTCACCCTCAACGCGGCGATCGACCGGACGCTCGTCGTTCCCAACTTCCAGCCGGGCCACCGCCACCGGGCGAGCTTCGGCTTCCCGAGCGCCGGCGGCAAGGGGATCAACGTGGCCCGCGCCATCAAGGCGCTCGGCGCGCCGGTCGTCTGCACCGGCCTCGCGGGCGGGCGGACGGGCACCCTGATCGTCGAGGAGCTGACGAACGAGGGCGTCCTCAACGACTTCGTCCGCATCCGGGGCGAGTCGCGCACGTCCATCGCGGTGCTCGACCCGACGTCGAACGCCTACACCGAGATCTACGAGTGGGGCCCGGAGGTGGGGGAGGAGGAGCTCGAGATCCTGCGTGAGAAGCTCGCCTACCTCGCCCAGCGCGCCGAGTTCGTCGTCCTGGCCGGGTCGCTGCCGCGCGCCGTCGACCCGGGCATCTACGGCGAGGTCGTCCGCGAGCTCAACCGGCGCCAGCTGCTCGCCGTCGTGGACACCGAGGGCGAGGCGCTCAGGCTCGCGGTCGAGGCGGAGCCGTACCTGGTCGCGCCCAACCAGCAGGAGGCCGAGGCGCTCGTCGGGCACGAGTTCGTGGACGAGGAGGACCTCGCCGCCGGGCTCGACGAGATCGCCGAGCTCGGCGCCCGCAACGTCCTCATCACGCTGGAGACGGGCTGCTACGCGCTCCTCCGCGAGGACCGGACCGAGATTCGCGTGCGGGCGGAGGCGCCGCGCGTCGAGCCGGTGTCGACGGTCGGTGCCGGCGACACGTTCCTGGCCGGCTTCCTCGCCGCCCGAGTCTCCGGCCGGTCGTTCGAGGATGCCGTCCGCGCCGCGGTCGCGGCCGGCACGGCGTCGGTGCTCGAGGCGGGGCCGGGGCGCTTCGACCCTCGCGAGGCGAGCCGCCTCGCGCCGCTCGTCCAGGTCGAGCGCATCGAGCACGTGCCCGGGTAAGGCCCTTCTGGGACGACAGACCCCGCTGCTACGATCGCCGGAAGGTGAGCGTCGAGCTGCGTCAGGACGAGGTCGAGCGGCTGCTCGCCCTGGAGCGCAAGTTCGCGAAGGAGGGCCTCACCTTCGACGACGTCCTGCTCGTGCCCGCCGAGTCGGCGGTGCTTCCGGGCGACGTCTCGACGCGAACACGCCTGACGCGCTCGATCGTCCTCGAGATCCCGATCGTCTCTGCGGCCATGGACACCGTGACGGAGGCGAGGACGGCGATCGCGCTCGCCCGCGAGGGCGGCGTCGGCGTCGTCCACAGGAACCTCTCCGTGGAGGCGCAGGCTGCCGAGGTCGACAAGGTGAAGCGCTCCGAGGCCGGGATGATCGTCGAGCCCGTCACCCTGCCGCCCGACGCTCCCGTCGCCCGGGCGCTCGAGCTCATGGCGACCTACCGGATTTCCGGCGTCCCGATCACGGACGAGGACGGCCGCCTGGTCGGCATCCTCACGAACCGCGACCTGCGCTTCGAGGACGACACGGCGCGGACGGTGGAGGAGCTGATGACCGCGCGCGACCTCGTCACCGTCCCCGTCGGCACGACGCTCGAGGAGGCGCGCGCCGTCCTCCACCGCCACAAGATCGAGAAGCTCCCCGTCGTCGACGCGGAGGGGCGGCTCAAGGGCCTCATCACGGTGAAGGACATCGAGAAGCGGATCCGCTACCCGCTCGCCACCAAGGACGAGCAGGGGCGGCTGCGCGTCGCCGCAGCGGTCGGCACCGGCCCCGAGGGGCTCGAGCGCGCCGCGGCCCTCGTCGACGAGGAGGTCGACGTGCTCGTCGTCGACACCTCGCACGGCCATTCCGTCGGCGTGCTGGAGGCGGTTCGCGAGTTCAAGGGCCGCCACGACGTCCCGGTGATCGCGGGCAACGTCGCGACCCCGGAGGCCGTGGAGGCGCTCGTGGACGCGGGCGCGGACGCCGTGAAGGTCGGGATGGGGCCGGGGGCGATCTGCACCACCCGCGTCGTCGCCG
>DASTBX010000109.1:0-12951 GCA_035711645.1 Gaiellaceae bacterium | reverse complement strand
GCCGCCACGGCGCAACCCCGGCCCAGGTCGCGCTCGCCTGGCTCCTCGCCCGCTCCCCCGTTGTCTGCCCGATCCCGGGGACGGCGTCGCTCGAGCACCTCGAGGAGAACATGGGCGCGGCGACGCTCGAGCTGACGGCGGAGGAGGTCGCCTCCCTTGGCTAGCGCGATGCGGCTCGGGCTCCTTTCGACCGCCCGCATCAACCGTCGCATCCTGCCGGCTGCGCAGGCCTCTGAGCTCGTCGAGGTCGTCGCGGTGGCGAGCCGGGACGGCGCTCGCGCGGCCGAGTACGCGCGTGAGCACGGCATCGCCCGCGCGCACGAGGGGTACGACGCGCTCCTCGCCGATCCGGGGGTCGACGCCGTCTACATCCCGCTCCCCAACTCGCTCCACGTCGAGTGGACGCAGCGGGCGCTCGAGGCGGGCAAGCACGTGCTCTGCGAGAAGCCGCTCACCGACGAGCCGGACGACTGCGAGGCGCTCTTCGACCTCGCCGAGCGCCAGGGGCTCGTCCTCGCCGAGGGCTTCATGTACCGCCACAACCCGCAGACCCGGCGGGTGGAGGAGCTCGTCCGCGGCGGCGCGATCGGACGGCTGCAGCTCGTCCGGACCTCGTTCGGCTTCCCGGTCGAGGGGGCCGAGAACATCCGCCTCGACCCGACCCTCGACGGCGGCTCGCTGCTCGACCTCGGCACCTACTGCGTGAGCGGGGCGCGCCTGCTGGCCGGCGAGCCGGAGAGCGTCTTCGGCCGCCGGGTGATCGGGCCGACCGGCGTGGACGACCTCTTCACGGGCTCGCTGGGCTTCCCCGACGCGGTCCACGGCCTCTTCGACTGCGGGCTCCGGGTGCCGTTCCGCGCCACGCTCGAGGCCGTCGGCACGGAGGGCGCCCTCTTCGTGGACGACCCGTGGCTCTGCCGCCGCCCGGGGATCGAGATCCGGCGCGGCGACGACGTCGAGCGGATCCCGGTCGAGTCCGCCGACTCCTACCGGCTGGAGCTCGAGGACCTCGCGCGCGCCGTCGCCGGCGAGGCGGAGCCGCTGCTCGGCAGGGACGACGCGGTCGCCCAGGCCCGGGCGCTTTCGGCCCTCCGGCGCTCGGCCGTCCAGAACATCCCGCTTAGGCCCATCGCTGCCCGCTGACGAGCCGGAGCAGCGGGTCGAGGCGGTCCCAGCGGTCGATCTCGCAGCCGTTCTGGCGGCTGAACGCCGCCTCGACGGTCTCGCCGCCGACGGTGCCTCTGACCTCCGCCTCCTCGGGGCCGCCGTAGATCTGGGTGCAGACCGAGTCGGGCGGCAGCGGCGGGAGGGCGTCGGCGTTCGCCTCGAGCGCGTCGCAGGCCTCGGCCGGTCGCGGGTGCGTGCCGCCGGCCGGATCGCAGGTGAGCGTCGCCTCCTGCGCCGGACCGTCGCGGCCCTGGGGCCAGAAGACGACCGTCAGCTCGGTCGCCGGCGGAGCCGGGGCGGGCGGCTCGGCGCTGTCCCCGGATCCGCAGGCCGACGCGAGGAGCGCGATCAGTGCCCCGACGAGGAGGAGGCGAGCTCGTCCGTGCGCCGGGCCATCTCGACGTCCGTCTCCGTGATCGCGCGCTTGACGTGCGTCCACCACCGCACTGTGACTGCGTTCCAGCTGATCGCGATGTCCGGATGGTGGTTCGCTGCTTCCGCCGCCTCGGCGAGCCGGTTCACGAAGGCGATCGCCTCCGCGAAGTCCTGGAAGCGGTAGCCGCGCTGGAGCGCGCCGCGCACCTCGTTCCAGCCCTCGGGATGCTGCACCGTCACTGCGCGGCATTCTCGCTCACCGTCAGCGTCCCGTCGGCGACAACCCCGAGGAGCTCGGTGGGGCGGTCGGTCCAGCTCACGTCCCCCTCGGTGATCAGGCCGTCGACCTCCTCGAGCTTCAGCCCCTCGACGCGAAGGGAGTCGCCGCCGCATTGGGGCGGGAACGACTCGGCGAGCGCCGAGCAGAGCCGCACCTCGCCGCCCTGGACGAGCAGGTTGCCGCTCACGAGCAGCGGCTCGGCGGAGCCCGAGGCAAGCGCCGCGTCGATCGAGATCGGAGGGCCCGCGGCGAGCCCGGAGGCCTGCGGATCGGCGACCGTCACGGGATCGCCGGCCGGCGCGTCGTCGCCTCCGCAGCCGGCGAGCGCCGCAACGGCGGCGAGCACGGCTATGAGCGCGAGCGTCTTCATGCTCCTCGGACCGGCGACGGGCCGGAATGGTTCCCGAGAGCCTACGAGAGCGGCAGGCTCTCGACGCCGCCGCCGGCGACCCGCCAGCCGGCCAGCTCGCCCGTGCGGAGGGAGAGGATCACGTACGGCCGGCCCTCCCAGAGACCGATCGCCTCGACGTCGGTGCGCGAGGGGCGGGGCGGCGAGGCGGGATGCGAGTGGAAGACGGCGAGCTCGTAGCCCTCGTCCTCGAGGAACCAGGTCTCGGGGTCGACCTCGAGCTCGAAGCGGTAGGGGCTCGCGGCGGTGTTCCGCCCGGGGACGAAGCGCTCCGCGCGCCCGTCGCGCAGCACGAGGAGCCCGCACGCCTCGTTGGGGAGCTCCGCCTCGGCGTGCTCGACGAGCGCCGAGCGCACCTCGGCCGGGATCACCACCAGAGGCGGTCTTCCATCGCCGCGCCGACCTCGCCGGCGGGGCGCTCCCAGAAGTCGGCGGAGAGGTACTTCCAGCCGCCGTCGGCGAGCACCGCCACGACGACGCCCTCCTCGAGCTCCTCGGCGAGCCGGCGGGCCACGTGGATGACGGCGCCCGAGGAGACGCCGGCGAAGATCGCCTCCCGCTCGAGGAGCAGGCGCAGGCCCTCGACCGACTCCTCGTTCGTGACGAGCAGCTTCCGGTCCAGCCGGGAGACGTCGAGGATCGGCGGCAGGTAGCCGTCGGCGAGTGAGCGGAGGCCGTAGACGAGGTCGCCCTGCAGCGGCTCCGCCGCGGCGACGAGCACGTCGGGGAACGACTCCCGGAGGCGGTCCCCCGCGCCCATGAGGGTGCCGCCGGTCCCGAGCCCGGCGACGAGCGCGTCGACGTGGGGGAGGGCGTCCGCTATCTCGGCGCCCGTGCCCTCGTAGTGAGCGCGGGGGTTCGCCTCGTTGGCGTACTGGAAGGGCACGAAGTAGCGCGGGTCGCGTTCCGCCAGGGAGAGGGCGAGGCGCACCGCGCCGTTCGAGCCTTCCGACGCAGGGGAGAAGACGAGCTTGGCACCGTAGAGCTCCAGGAGCTTCACGCGCTCGCCCGTCGCGTTCTCGGGGATGACGCAGGTGAGTCCATAGCCCTTGAGGCGCGCGACCATGGCGAGCGAGATGCCCGTGTTCCCGCTCGTCGGCTCGAGCAGCTCGCGGCCGGGCTCGAGCTCGCCGGAGGCCTCGGCGGCCTCGATCATCGCCTTCGCGACGCGGTCCTTGATCGAGCCGGTCGGGTTCTGGCCCTCGAGCTTGGCGTAGAGCCGGACGCCGGGGTGGGGCGCGAGGCGCGGCAGCTCGACCAGCGGCGTGCGGCCGATCGTCTGCAGGAGAGAGGGCGTGAGCGTCTGCTCGCCGCCGGCCATCGCCGGCAGGAGGATCACGGTCGAGCCTTCGCGCACGGGCGTGTCGAGCCCTTGGAGGGTGCGTACGTCCTCGCTGTCCACGTAGACGTTCACGAAGGGCGCGATGCCGTCGCCGTTCTCGAGCACCTGGCGCCCGAGGGCCGGGAAGCGCTCGGCCAGGTCGGAGAGGACGTCGCGCAGCGACCCGCCGAAGGCCTCGACCTCGCGCGCGCCGCCGACCTCGGCGCGCAGTGTGGGCGGGATTCTGACGCGGATCACGGGACCGCGTGGGCTCCCGTGCCCTGGCAGAACTCGACGTAGTCGACGTACTCGGTGATCGTGGGGTTCTCGCCGCACACCGGGCACTCCGGGTCGCGGCGGAGCGCGATCTCCGTGAACTGGGTCTCGAGCGCGTCGAAGAGGAGGAGGCGGCCGACCAGCGGATCACCGACGCCGAGCGCGAGCTTCAGCGCCTCGTTCGCCTGCAGCGAGCCGACGATGCCGGGGAGCACGCCGAGAACGCCGCCCTCCGCGCAGCTCGGCGCGAGCTCGGGCGGCGGCGGCTGCGGGAAGAGGCAGCGGTAGCACGGCCCCTCCTTCGGCTTGAAGACCGTCGTCTGGCCCTCGAAGCGGAAGATGGAGCCGTGGACGACGGGGATGTCGTGCCAGACGGAGGCGTCGTTCAGGAGGTAGCGGGTGGGGAAGTTGTCGGCGCCGTCCACGATCACGTCCCAGCCCTCGCCGAGGATCCGGTCGACGTTCTCGGACGTGAGGCGCTCCTTGAAGACCTTCACCGTGACGTCCGGGTTGAGCGCCTCGATGGTGCGCTTGGCCGAGTCGGCCTTCGACTCGCCGAGGCGGTCGGTGGCGTGGACGATCTGGCGCTGGAGGTTCGTCTCGTCGACGGCGTCGTCGTCGACGATGCCGAGCGTGCCGACGCCGGCCGCGGCGAGGTAGAGCGAGGCCGGCGAGCCGAGCCCGCCGGCGCCGATCAGGAGGATGCGCGTGTCGAGGAGGCGGAGCTGGCCCTCCTCGCCCACCTCCGGGATGAGCAGGTGGCGCGAGTAGCGGCGCCGCTTCGTCTCGTCGAGCGCCCGCGGCAGGTCGAACGGGAAGCCGTTCCGCTTCCAGTCGGTGAAGCCGCCTGAGAGGGAGGCGACGCTCTCGTAGCCGAGCTCCTCGAGCGCCTTGGCCGCGAAGGCGGAGCGGTTGCCGGAGGCGCAGTAGACCACGAGATCCGTCTCGCGGTCGGGAACGGCCTGCTCGATCTTCGACTCGAGGTAGCTCCGGGGGACGTGCACGGCGCCCGGGATGTGGCCTTCGTCCCATTCGTTGCGCTCGCGCACGTCGACGAAGACAGTGCCTCCGCCGTCGCGCAGCTCGGAGGCGCGGACGGCGTCAACCTCCTCGATCTCGCTTCTGACCTGGCGTAGGAGCTCCCTGTACCCGGGCATTGCTTCAATGAGTATAGCGATCGGGTCGCGTTCTCCTGCAAGCCGCGGACGCTACGCTCGCCTGCGTGTCCCGTGCCCGCGCACGCCTCCTGGTCGGCCTCGCGGCAGCCGCCTCGGCCGCCCTCGTCGTCGGCGTTACCGTCCTCCAGGCCGAGGACGGAGGCAGCTCCGAGCCGGCCGCCACGCAGCAGCCCGAGCGGCGCCCGCCTCCGCTCGAGCTGGGGCTCCTCGTCAGGGACGATCCCGAGGCGCGTGCACTCCGCGAGGCCGAAGACCTGCTCGACGAGGGCGAGCGCGACGAGGCCCGGGCGCGCTTCGACGCGCTCCTCGCCGAGAACCCGGAGTCGCTCGAGGCGGCGGTGGGGGCGGCGATCGCCGGCTGGCCGGACGGCACCGTCGAGCGTCTCGAGTCCCTCGTGGCCGAGCACCCGGAAAGCGGCGTCGCGCGCCTGCACCTCGGCCTCGCCCTCCTCTCGTCCGGGGACTCGACCGCGGCCGAGGAGCAGCTGCGCCAGGTGCTGCGGCGCGACCCGGACTCTCCCGCGGCTCTGCGGGCGGAGGACGTCCTCAACCCGAGCTTCGCGCCGGGCAGGCCGCTCTTCGTGGCGCCGCTTGCCGCCCCGCCCGCGCTCGAGGGCCTCTCGCCGGCCGAGCAGCTCGCGGAGCTCGAGCGGGCGGCGGCGGACGGCGGGATGGAGGACAGGCTCCTCTACGGCATCGCGCTCCAGCGCGTCGGACGGCCGGTCTCCGCCCGGGAAGCGTTCGCCGCGGCCGCGTCCTCCGACCCGGACAGCCTCGCGGCGCGGGTGGCCGCCGCGCTGGGGCGGTTCACGAAGGAGGATCCGTCGCAGGCCTTCTCGCGGCTCGGCCCGCTCGCCCGCGAGGACGAGGACGGGGTCGTCCGCTACCACCTCGGGCTCGCGCTCTCGTGGATCGGCCAGCTGGAGGAGGCCCGCCGGCAGCTCACCCTCGCGCGTGACGAGAACCGGGGCGGCTTCTACGCACGGGAAGCTGAGCGCCTGCTCGACCGTCTTGAGGGCGTCGGTAGCTAGTTCGCGTCACCCGGACGGGGTAGGACCGGGCGAATCGGAAGATGGGCCGAGCGGCCCATGGCGGTCGTCCGGAAGCCATGCAAGAGTCGCGGCGCAAACGAGGGAGTTTCGGAGCGGGGATCCGTTGACAACCCGCGGGTCCCGACTACGTTGAGGGAGACGGGAGTGGGGACGTCGGAGGAGAGGAAGGGGAGCGAGGCGGTCGTGACGATCGATCACGAAGACGCCAAGGCGCTCGTACGCCAGGGCCAGGAAGCGGGCTTCCTCACGCACGAGGAGATCGCGGTCGCCCTCGGCGACGACCTCGAGCCCGTCCAGCTGGACGAGTTCTACGGGCTGCTCGAGGAGCTCCACATCGACATCGTCGACGTCGAGGACGAGGCCGAGTCGACGCTCGATCTCCAGCCGGAGGCGCGCGAGGTCTCCACCGACGCGCTCCAGCTCTTCCTCAAGGACATCGGCAAGGTGCCGCTGCTCACGGCGGCCCAGGAGGTCGAGCTCGCCAAGCGCATCGAGCGCGGCGACCACTCGGCGAAGCAGAAGATGGTCGAGTCCAACCTCCGCCTCGTCGTCTCGATCGCCAAGAACTACCGCAACCAGGGGTTGCCCTTCCTCGACCTCATCCAGGAGGGGACGATCGGCCTCGTGCGGGCGGCGGAGAAGTTCGACCACCGCAAGGGCTTCAAGTTCTCGACCTACGCGACGTGGTGGATCCGCCAGGCGGTCGCGCGCGCCCTCGCGGACAAGGCGCGCACGATCCGGATGCCGGTCCACGTCGTCGAGAAGCTGAACAAGATCGGGCGCATCGAGCGCAAGCTCCTGAGCGAGCTGGGCCGCGAGCCGACGGTCGACGAGATCGCGCGCGAGCTGGAGCTCGACCCGGACGAGATCGAGCACATCCGCAGGAGCGCCCAGGCGCCCATCTCGCTCGAGAAGCCGGTCGGCGACGAGGAGGAGTCCGAGTTCGGGCACTTCCTCGCCGACGAGCGTGCCCCGGCCCCGGACGAGGCCGCGGAGACGACGCTCCGCAAGGAGACCCTCTGCCGCATCCTCCAGACGCTGTCCCTCCGGGAGCGGCGCGTCCTCGAGATGCGATACGGCCTCGACGGCCAGAACCCGCGCACCCTCGACGAGGTCGGCCGCATGTTCAACGTCACGCGCGAGCGCGTCCGCCAGATCGAGAACCAGTGCCTGAAGAAGCTCCAGGCGCTGGCCGAGTCGCAAAAGCTTCGCGACGTCGCTTAGCCGCTCGGCGGGTCCCTAGACTCCCCGCGGTGAGCAACCGCCTCGATCCCGCCTGGCTCGAGGAGCTGTCCGACTGGCTCCGGATCCCGAGCGTCAGCGCCGATCCGGCGCACGCGGACGACGTGCGCCGCGCCGGAGAGTGGGTCTGCGAGTTCGTGCGGGGCGCGGGCGGCGCGGCCCGGCTCGTCGACACCGACACGTTTCCGCTCGCCGTCGGCGAGCTCCCGGCCTCGTCCGCTCCGGAGAGCGCGCCGACCGTCCTCCTCTACGGGCACTTCGACGTCCAGCCGCCGGAGCCGCTCGAGCTCTGGGAGTCGGAGCCGTTCGAGCCCGCCGTCCGCGACGGCTACCTCTACGCGCGCGGCGCCGTGGACGACAAGGGCAACGCCTACCTGCTCCTCAAGGCGGCCCGGCTGCTCGCCGGGGAGGGCGCGCTCCCGGTCAACGTGCGCGTGGCCTTCGACGGCGAGGAGGAGATCGGCGGCCACTCGGTCGTCGACTTCCTCGCCACGGACGAGCGGGGCGCGGACGCCTGCCTCATCTTCGACAGCGGCATGCCGCGCGAGGACACGCCGGCCTTCGACCTCGGGGTGCGCGGGCTCGTCTACTTTCACGTCCGGCTGCGGACGGGGGAGCGCGATCTCCACTCGGGCATGTTCGGCGGGGCGGCGCTCAACGCCGTGCACGCGCTCATGCGGACGCTCGAAGCCGTCGTCGCGCAGCCCGAGCAGCTGTGCGCCGGCGCCGTCCCGCCGACCGAGGAGGAGCTCGCCTCGTGGGCGGAGCTCGAGCCGGGCGCGTCCGTCCTCGCCGCTGCCGGCGCACAGCCCCGGGACGAGCAGGCCGCCGAGGAGCTCTACGCCCGCACGTTCGCGAGGCCTGCCGTGGACGTGAACGGCATTCAGGGCGGCGAGCCGGTGCTCCAGAAGACCGTGCTTCCCGTCTCCGCCGAGGCGAACGTCTCCATCCGGCTCGCCCCCGGCCAGGACGTGGAGGAGATCGCCGCCGCCTTCGAGCGGCTTCTCCGCGAGGCGGCGCCCGCGGGCGCCGAGCTCGAAGTCGAGCGCCGGTCGTCGAGCCCCGCCGGGCTGATCCCTCCCGACGCCCCGGCGGTGCGCCTCGCCCAGGAGGCCTTCGAGCGCGTGCTCGGGCGGCGCCCGCTGCTGCTCCGCACGGGCGGGACGCTTCCCATCGTGCCGGCGCTCGCGGACAAGGGCATCCCCACCATCCTCTCCGGGTTCGCCCTCCCGGGGGCGAACGTCCACTCGCCCAACGAGCGCCTGCTCGCCCGCTACGTCCCGCTCGGCGTGGCGGCGGCGCGCGAGACCCTGCTCGCGTTCGGAGACCTCCCGCGCTGACGGGCCGGCTCGCAGGCGCGGTGAACGCGGGGCTGCGCTCGGTAATCCTCTCCTCGTCCGGGAGCGCTCCGGTCCGGCGGCTCGCAGGCCGCCACGGCATGCGTCTCGGAGCGTCCCGCTTCGTCGCCGGCGAGACGCTCGACGAGTGCGTCGAGGTCCTCCGGAGGCTCCACGAGCAGGGGTTCCACGCGAACACGACCCTGCTCGGCGAGGACGTCCGCGATCAGGGGCAGACGGCCGCGGTCGTCGGGGAGTACCTCCGCATCCTGGAGCGCCTCCACGCCGAGCGGCTGCGCGTCAACGTCGCGCTGAAGCTCACGCATCTCGGGCTCGACCTCGACGAGGAGCTCGCGCACGCGAACCTCCGCCGGATCGTCGAGCGCGCCGCCGAGCTCGACAACTTCGTCCGCATCGACATGGAGTCCTCGCGCGCCGTCGACGCGACCCTGGCGATCTACCGGCGGCTGCGCGAGGAGGGCCTCGACAACGTCGGGACGGTGCTCCAGTCGTACCTCTACCGGACACCGCGCGACCTCGAGGAGCTGCTGCCGCTCCGGCCCAACCTGCGCCTCGTCAAGGGCGCCTACCTCGAGCCGCCGGACGTCGCCTATCCGCGCAAGGAGGACGTCGACGCCGCCTACCTCCGCCTCGTTGAGCGCTCGCTGCGGGGCGGGGGCTACACGGCGATCGCCACCCACGACGAGCGCATGATCGAGCACGCCCTCCTGTTCGCCGCGCGCGAGGGGATCGGGCGCGACCGCTTCGAGCTCCAGTTCCTCTACGGCGTGCGCCCGCAGCTCCAGGCGAGCCTCCTGGCGCGCGGCTTCAAGGTGCTCGTGGCGACGCCGTTCGGCCCCGAGTGGTTCCCGTTCTTCACGCGGCGCCTGGCCGAGCGCCCGGCGAACCTCGGCTTCGTCCTCCGGAATCTGGCGCGCCGCTGAGCGTGCTCAGGCGGCGGGCGCGACGCGCGCTTTCTCGCCGTGGGTGTGCGCCTCGTCGGCGACGAGCCACGCGTGGCCGAAGCGGCCCATCTCGTCGATGATCGGGAGGAGCGCCTTCCCCTTCTCGGTCAGCTCGTACTCGACCCGCCGCGCCGACGAGCGCTTGACGACGAACCGCTCGTGCTCGAGGGCGCGGAGACGCTCGGAAAGGGTCCGGGGGCTGATCCCCGGACAGGAGCGCTCCAGCTCGGAGAAGCGGCGAGGCCCCTCGGAGAGGTCGTGGACGATGATCGCCGTCCACTTGGAGCCGATGATCTCGGCTGTGCAGGCGACCGCGCACTCCTCGTCGTGGACGGGTCGCATCGTGCGCATGGGCTCATTGTAACTCGGAGCTTCCTCGAAACCCTGATCCCCGATGAGTGATTGCCCGGATGTGCCGGCGGGCGAGGCGTGGGACGCTGGCGTCAGGAAGGAGGTGACGCGCAAATGCTGACGGCAGAGGAATACAAGAGGGCCGAGTTCGACCTGACGCTCGCCGACCTGAGGCGTGGGTTCAAGATCCATGCGCTCGTCTTCGCGATCGTGATGACGGGGCTGATCACGCTGAACGCGCTCCTGTGGGCGTTCACCGACGGCGACTTCCCGTGGGCCGTCTTTCCGCTCGTCGGCTGGGGCATCGGCCTGACGTTCCACTACCTCGACGCCTACCGCCGAGAGGGCCGCTCCATCCGAGCTCGCCAGGACGAGGTCGAGGCGTATGCCGAGCGGCTGAAGACGAAAGAGCCCGTCTAGCCGGGGCCTACGTCACCTCAGATGGGCGCGGCGCGAACCGCGCCCATCTCCGCTTGCCCATCTTCGCCCCCGAGCCCTCGCCGGCTGTCAGTCCCAGGGCGGCGCGCCGTGCACCCAGCGGCCGCCCAGCATCGTGGCGACCACCGACACGCCGGCGAGCTCCTCGGGCGGGCAGTCGAGCGGGTCGCGGTCGAGGACGACGAGGTCGGCGAGGTAGCCGGGGAGCAGCTTGCCGCGGCGGTGCTCGTCGCCGGTGAGCCAGGCGGGCGCGACGCACGTCGCATGCAGCGCCTGCTCGACGGAGACCGCCTGCTCCGGGTGCCATGCGCCGCGCTCGTCGAGGCTGCGCAGGACGCCGGCGCGGATGCCGAGCAGCGGGTCGAGCTCCTCGACCGGCGCGTCGGAGCCGTTCGCCACGAGGGCGCCGGAGTCGACGAGCGAGCGGAAGGCGTAGGCGCCGTCCGTCTTCCCGCTCCAGAACGCGTCGGCGAGGTCGCGGTCCGAGGGGGCGTGGGTGAATTGCACCGAGGCGGCGACGCCGAGCGCCGCGAAGCGGTCCACGTCCTCGGGGGAGAGGCACTGCGCGTGCTCGATCCGCTGGCGCAGGCCGCGCGGGCGCCACTCGTCCTGCGTCGCCTCGAAGGCGTCGAGGGCCCGCCGGTTGGCGAGGTCGCCGATCGCGTGGACGGCGACCGGGAAGCCGGCGCGGGCGCCGCGCCGCACGACCTCTTCGAAGGCGTCGTAGGGGGTGATCTCGACGCCGGTCCCGTCGAGCATGAGCGCGGTGCGCGAGCCGAGCGTCCCGTCGAGGAAGGCTTTCAGATAGCCGACCCGGAGCAGGTCGTCTCCGAGCCCCGAGCCGATCCCGAGCTCCACCAGGCGCCCGACGTGCTCGTGCGGGAGCGACTGCCAGACCCGCAGCGTCAGCACGCCCTCGTCGCGCAGGCGCTGGAAGACGCGCAGGGCGCCAAGCCAGCCGTCCTTGTCGTGGATCGCAGTGACGCCGCGCCCGCTCGCGATCCGCAGGCCGTCCCGGCACGCCTCGACCATCTCGTCCTCGGTCGGGCGGGCGTGCGTGTCTCTGAAGTGCCACGCGCACTCCTCGCGCAGGATGCCGGTCGGGGCGCCGTTCTCGTCCCGCTCGACGACGCCGCCCGGAACCTGGAGGTCGCCGTCGGCGAGCGCGAGCGCCGCGGAGTTGAGCCAGAGCGAGTGGTAGTCCTTGGACATGAGCGCCGTCGGGACCTCGCCGGTGACCGCGTCCAGGTCCCCCTTGGTCGGCTCGACGGCCGGCGCCCGGTCGCCGCTCCGCCAGCCGAGGCCGCGTAGCCAGCGCCCCGGGGGCGCATCGGCCGCGGCCGAGGCCACTCGCGCCAGGGCCTCGTCGAGCGATCCCGCTCCCTCGAGCCGGACCTGCCGCTGGGCGAGGGCCCAGGTCGGGAAGTGGACGTGGGAGTCGGTGAAGCCGGGGAGGACGCAGCGCCCGCCCAGGTCGACGCGCTCCGGGCTCGCGAGCGCGGTCTCGTGGACGCCGACGCCGCCGGCGACCCGGTCGCCGGCGATCGCGAGCGCCGCTGCGCGCGGGAGGGCGGGGTCGAGCGTGCGGATGACGCCGTTCTCGAGGATCATGCGACGAGCTCGCCGCAAAGATAAAGCTTCCCGTCTCGCGCCTCCGCCCCCTCGAGCGCCCGGTGGGGCTGCGTCTCGCCCGGCCGGAGGAGGTGGAGGACCTCGTGCCCGCGGGCGGCGAGGAGCTCGGCGATGAAGCGGCGGTGACAGCGCCACCAGAGCGTCTCCGCGCAGAGGAAGCAGGGCGCCGGCTCGGCCAGCGCTCCGGCGAGGGCTGTCTGCCACGCCTCCGTCCCCATGCGCGCCGCGTAGCTGCGGAACGCCGCTTCGCGGACGCAGGAGAAGCGCTCTTCACCCGGCTCGCCGCTGCGGCGGCCGCCGAGCTCGACCTCGTGGCGGTACCTGATCCCCTCGGCGGCGAGGCCTTCGGCGAGGGCATCCCGGTCGAACTGCGGGTTCCTCCTCGAGCCGGGGAAGCGACGGACGTCGACGAGCGTCTCGGCGCCGGCGAGCCGCAGCGTCTCCACGAGCTCGGCGAGCGGCCGCGTCCCGTGTCCGATCGTGAACGCGCGCACGGGGCGGACGGTACCGCGTCGAATCCGCCCGCCGCTCGGGGCCGTATTGTCGGGCGATGCGGCGGATCGCTCTCCTCGTGCTCCTCTCGCTCGCGTTGGCCGCCTGCGGCAGCGACCCGGAGCCGGAGGAGGCGGCCTCCGCCGGCGGGGACGGCGCCGCAGTCGAGATCGTGCTCACGGACTTCGCGCTCGAGCCGGCCTCGCTCTCCCTCGATCCGGGCAGCTACACGCTGACCGTCGTGAACGACGGCGAGAGCATGCACGGGCTCAAGGTCGACGGCCCCGGCGGCGAGTTCGAGACGGGCGAGCTGCAGCCGGGCGACACGGCCGAGCTCGCGGTCGACCTCTCGGAGCCGGGCGAGTACGAGCTCACGTGTCCGGTGGGCGACCACCGCGAGCGCGGGATGGAGGGCACGCTCACGGTCGGCGGCGGC
>DASTBX010000108.1:0-11534 GCA_035711645.1 Gaiellaceae bacterium | reverse complement strand
TTCGTGGCGACGAAGCCGCCGACGACGTCCGAGTGGCCGCCCAGGTACTTCGTCGTCGAGTGGACGACGAGGTCGGCGCCCAACTCGAGCGGCCGCTGGAGGTACGGCGTCGCGAACGTGTTGTCGACGACGACGAGGGCGCCGGCGGCGTGGGCCGCGTCGGCCGCCCGGCGGATGTCGATCACGTTCAGGAGCGGGTTCGTCGGCGTCTCGAGCCAGACGATCCGCGTCGTCTCGTCCAGGTGCTCCTCGAGCCCAGCGGCGATCTCCTCGGCGGAGAGGTAGGTGAAGCGGTAGCCCTTCGGCTCGTACACCTGGGAGAACATCCGGTAGACGCCGCCGTAGACGTCGTTCACGGAGACGACCCGGTCGCCGGGCGCGACGAGGTGCATGATCGTCGTCGTGGCGCCGAGGCCGGACGAGTACGCGAGCCCGTGCTCGGCACCCTCCAGAGAGGCGAGGCACGTCTCGAGCGCCGTGCGTGTCGGGTTCCCGGAGCGGGAGTAGTCGTACCCCTTGTTGACGCCGACCGCATCCTGGAGGTACGTGGACGTCTGGTAGATCGGCGTGATGACGGCGCCGGTAGCCGGATCCGGCTCCTGGCCTTCGTGGATGGCGCGCGTCTCGAAGTCCACGGCATCAGTCTACGCGCGGCCACACCGTCCCCCACGGCCACGTCAGGGGTCAGACCCCTGACGTGGCCCGAGGGGACTAGGTCGAGCGGCCGTGGGCGAGGTACTCGAGGAGGTCGGCGCGCGTGATGACGCCGACGGGGCGGCCGGCGCGGGCGACGACGACCGCGGGGTTCCCGGCCGAGAGGTCGGCGAAGACCGTGTCGACCGAATCGGCGATCTCGACCGCGGGGAGGGGCGGCTCCATCGCGGCGGCGACCTCGTCGCCGAGCGCCTCCGGGTTGCGGAAGACGCGGTCGAGCAGGCCGCGCTCGCGAATCGAGCCGACGACGTCGGCGAGCGACGCGGGGCCGTCGTGACGGACGACCGGGATCTGCGAGATCGACCAGCGCTGCATGAGGTCGATCGCCTCGCCGATCCGCTGATGGCTCTCCACGGTGACGAGCTCCGGCAGCTCGGGCTCCTCCTGGCGCTTGAAGGCGAGCACCTCCTCGATCGTCGCCGGAGCGGCCCGCTCGAGGAAGCCGTGCTCGATGAGCCAGTTGTCGTCGTAGAGCTTCGACAGGTAGCCGCGGCCCGAGTCCGGCACGAGCGTCACGAGGGTCGCCTCGGGGCCGAAACGCTTCGCCACCTGGAGCATCGCCCAGACCGCCGTGCCCCCGGAGCCGCCCACGAGCAGCCCCTCCTCGCGCGCAAGCCGGCGCGCGGTGCGGAACGAGTCCCGGTCCGACACGGTCACGTACTCGTCCACGAGCGAGGGGTCGTACGTCGCCGGCCAGAAATCCTCGCCGATGCCCTCGACGAGGTACGGGTGGACGTCGTCCGGATTGGAGAAGATCGAGCCCTCCGGGTCGGCGCCGACGACGAGGAGGTCGGGCTTGCGCTCGCGCAGGTAGCGCGCCGTCCCCGAGATCGTCCCGCCGGTGCCGACCGAGAAGACGATCGCGTCGAGCTCGCCGCCGGTCGCCTCCCAGATCTCGGGCCCGGTGCTCTCGTAGTGCGCCTCCGGGTTGGCCTCGTTCGAGTACTGGTCGGGCTTGAAGGCGCCGGGGATCTCCTCCGTGAGCCGGTTGGAGACCGAGTAGTAGCTCTCCGGCGACTCCGGCGGCACGGCCGTCGGGCAGATGACGACCTCGGCCCCGTATGCGCGCAGGAGGGCGCGCTTCTCCTCGGCGATCTTGTCCGGCATGACGAACACGCAGTGGTAGCCCTTCAGCGCGGCCACGATGGCGAGGCCGACTCCGGTGTTGCCGCTCGTCGGCTCGACGATCGTGCCGCCCGGGCGCAGCTTCCCCTCGCGCTCGGCCGCCTCGATCATTCGCAGGCCGATCCGGTCCTTGACGCTCCCGCCCGGGTTCATGTACTCGAGCTTCGCGAGGAGCGTCGGCCCGTCCTCGGGGCCCAGCCGCTGGAGCCGGACGAGCGGCGTGCGGCCGACGAGGTCGAGGACAGTGGGGTATTCGCGGCCCACGCGCGGTAGCGTATTCGGTGCCGTTGGCCGACATCGTCATCGTCGACGACGACACGGGCATGCGCTCGCTGCTCCGCACGCTGCTAGAGCGGGGCGGCCACGCGTGCCGCGAGGCCGTCGACGGGGTCGAGGCGCGGCGCCTCCTCGACGAGCGTCCGGCCGAGCTCCTCCTCTGCGACGTGCGCCTGGGCGGCGAGTCGGGTCTCGACGTCGTGCGGGAGCTTGCCCGCTCGCACCCCGAGACGGCCGCGCTCATGATCAGCGGCATCGAGGACCCCGAGGTCTGGGAGGAGGCGCTGGAGCTCGGCTGCTACGGCTACCTGACCAAGCCGGTGCCCGAGAGCGCCCTCGCGATCGGCGTCGCCAACGCCCTGCGCCGCCGCCAGCTCGAACGCAACGTGCTCACCTCGGCGTACGAGGAGACCGTCCGCCGGCTCGCCCTCGCGGCCGAGTACCGCGACGTCGAGACGGGCCGCCACGTGGAGCGGATGAGCTCCTACTGCGCCGTCCTCGCGCGGAGGCTCGGCGTCGACGATGCGGGCTGCGAAGAGATCCGTCTGGCCGCCCTCCTGCACGACGTAGGCAAGATCGGGATCCCGGACGCGATCCTCGCCACCCCGGACGCGCTCACGGACGAGGAGTGGGACGCCGTCCGGCGCCACCCCGAGCTCGGCCACCGCCTCCTCGCCGGGTCGGGCTCGCCGCTGCTCGAGCTCGCCGCGAGCATCGCCCTCACGCACCACGAGCGCGTGAACGGCTCCGGCTACCCGCGCGGCCTCCGCGGCGAGGAGATCCCGCTCGAAGGGCGGATCGCGGCGGTCGCCGACGTCTTCGACGCGCTCACGAGCGAGCGGGTCTACCAGGCCGCGCACACGGCCGACGAGGCGCGGGCGATGCTGGAGGCGGGCCGGGGGACGCTCTTCGACCCGGCCGTCCTCGACGCGTTCCAGGCGGCCCACGACGAGATCGAGGCCGTGCGGCTCGGCGAGGCCGGCAGCGCCCAGGAGGGCTCGACGGAACGTGGCCGGACTCGCCGGGGTGCGAGCAACGTCCCGCCGATCCCTCCTAGTGCCGGAAGTGGCGGCGCGAGGTGAAGACCATCGTCGCCCCGGCCTCGCGTACCGCCTCGACGACCTCCTCGTCGCGCTTCGACCCGCCCGGCTGGACGACCGCGGTGATGCCGGCGTCGAGCGCGAGGCGCGGGCCGTCCGAGAAGGGGAAGAACGCGTCCGAGGCCAGCACGGCTCCGGCGACGTCGTGGCCGTGCTCCGCCGCCTTCGCGAGCGCGAGCCGCACGGCGTCGACCCGGCTCATCTGGCCGGCCCCGATCCCGAGCGTCTGGAGATCCCTGGCGACGACGATCGCGTTCGAGGCGACGTGCTTGGCGACGCGCCAGGCGAAGAGGAGGTCGCCCCAGAGACGCTCGTCGGGCGGCTCGCCGGCGACGACCTCCATGCCCTCGCGGTCGTCCACCTCGCTGTCCGCGTCCTGGACGAGGAAGCCGCCGAGCACGCGCCGGTAGTCGCGCTCGCCGGGCACGGACCCGCGGCGCTCACGGTCGGCGAGGACGCGCAGCGCCTCCTTACGCCGCAGCGCCGCCACCGCCTCCTCCTCGTAGTCCGCCGCGATCAGCACTTCCACGAAGTGCTCGCCGAGCCGCGCGGCGAGCTCGGCCGAGACCCTGCGGTTCAGCGCGATCACGCCCCCGTAGGCGGAGACCGGGTCGGCGGCGAGCGCCTTCTCGTACGCCTCCCCGATCGTCGCTGCGACGCCGCAGCCGCACGGGTTCGCGTGCTTTACGATCACGCAGGTCGGCAGAGCGAACTCGCGAGCGAGCGCCCGCGCCGCGTCCAGGTCGTTGAGGTTGTTGAAGGAGAGCGGCCTGCCGTTCAGCTGCTCGACGCGCGAGAGCAGGTGTCTGCGGACGCCCGCTTCGGCGTAGTAGGCGGCGCGCTGGTGCGGGTTCTCGCCGTAGGGCAGGCCGGACTGGCGCTCGAGCGAGAGGAGGAGCCGCGGCGGGAACGTCTCGACGTCGGCGAACCACGTGGCGATCGACGCCTCGTAGGCCGCCGTGTGCGCGAAGGCCTCGGCGGCGAGGCGCCGCCGCAGGTCGAGGTCGATGCCGCCGTCCGCGAGGAGCTCGAGGAGCTCCCCGTAGCGGGCCGGCTCGCAGACCGGAACGACGTCGAGGAAGTTCTTCGCCGCCGCGCGGAGGAGGGCGGGGCCGCCGATGTCGATCATCTCGACCGCCTCCTCCTCGCGGACGTTTCGGCGCCCGGCGACGCTCTGGAAGGGGTAGAGGTTGACGCAGACGAGGTCGAACGTGCGGATGCCGTGCTCGCGGAGCTGGTCGAGGTCGGCCTCCCGGCCGCGCCGGGCCAGGATGCCGGCGTGGATGCCCGGGTGCAGGGTCTTGACGCGCCCGCCGAGCAGCTCGGGGACGTCGGTCAGCTCTTCGACGGGGACGACGGCGATGCCGAGCTCGGCGACGTGGGCGGCCGTCCCGCCGCTCGCGACGATCTCGATGCCGAGGTCGTTGAGGCCGCGGGCGAACACGTCCAGGCCGGTCTTGTCGAACACCGAGATGAGCGCACGCCCGACCTGCATCGCCGCTCAGGAGCGTAATCCGCCCGCCAGATAGCGGCGGACGGCCGCGGGGAGCAGCCGGTGCTCGACCCCGTGCAGCCGCTCGCGCAGCGACTCGGGCGTGTCGCCGGGCTCGACCGGCACCGGTTCCTGCAAAAGGACGGGGCCCGTGTCGACGCCCTCGTCGACGACGTGGACGGTGACGCCGGTCTCGCGGACGCCCGCGGCGAGGGCGTCCTCGACGGGTGTCGTCCCGGGGAAGGCGGGCAGGAGCGACGGGTGGACGTTGAGCGCCGGGAAGCGGGCGAGGAACGCCGGCGTGAGCAGGTGCATGTATCCGGCGCAGACGACGAGCTCCACGTCGTGGCCGGCCAGCCAGGCCGCCATGGCGGCGTCGCGCTCCTCGCGGGCGCCGTAGTCGGCGAGCGGGAAAACGGCGGTGGGGACGCCGGCAGCCTCGGCCCGCGCCAGCGCCCCGGCGCCCTGGACGTTCGACGCGACCGCTGCGATCGGCAGCCCGTCGTCGAGCAGCGCCTGCAGGTTCGTGCCGCGGCCCGAGACGAGGACGCCGATCACGCCTCGTCTGCCCAGGCCACTCCCGGCGCGCCTTCGACGAGCTCTCCGATCACGGGCACCCCGGCGTGCTTCGCGTCCGCGGCCGGGACGACCGCGCAGTAGCCGACGCCGAGGTTGAAGACGCGGCGCTGCTCCTCTTCGAGCACGCCGTGAGCGGCCAGCCACGCGTAGACGGGCGGGCGCTCCCAGGCGTCGGGATCGAGGCGTGCCCCCAGCCCTGCCGGAAGCGCGCGCGGCAGGTTCCCGGCGATGCCGCCGCCGGTGACGTGCGCCAGTGCGCGCACTGCGCACCGCTCGCGGAGGCGCCGCACCTCGTCGAGGTAGAGCCGGGTCGGCGGGAGGAGCAGGTCGGGATCGAAGTCCTCGTCTCCGACCAGGCGGCGAACGAGGGTGAACCCGTTCGCGTGCAGCCCCGAGGAGGGCAGCCCGAGCACGGCGTCGCCGGGCTCGCAGCGCGAGCCGTCCACGAGATCGGCGCGGCGCACGAGCCCGACCATCGTCCCGGCGAAGTCGAGCTCGCCCTCGCGGTAGATCCCCGGCAGCTCGGCCGTCTCTCCGCCGAGGATCGCGCAGCCCGCCTCGCGGCAGACGGAGGCGGCGCCGGCGACGAGCTCGCCGACCTCCTCGAGGTCGAGCGTGCCGGCGGCGGCGTAGTCCAGGAAGAAGAGCGGGTCAGCACCGGTCGTGAGGAGGTCGTTGGCGCAGTGCGCGGCGAGGTCGACGCCAGCGTCGAAGAGCCGGCCGGCGCGGCGGGAGAGGACGATCTTCGTGCCGACGCCGTCGGTCGTCGCCGCGAGCAGCCGCTCGTCGTCGAGGGCGAAGAGCCCCGCGAAGGCGCCGAAGCCGCCCACGACGTGCTCCGTCCGGGTGGAGGCGACCGCGGCCCGCAGCCGCTCCACGACCTCCTCCGCCTTGGCGAGCGAGACGCCGGCTTCCCGGTACGCGCTCAGAGGAGCACCTCGGCGAGGAGCTCGGGGCGGCCCTCGGGCCCCTCGGGGAGAAAGCGGACGAGCGTGTCGCCGACGACGACGTCGCAGTCGACGCGGTCCACGCCCAGGATCTCCGCCAGGGCGACGGCCTTCTCCTCCGGGTCGTGCGAGCGCAGGTGCAACTCGCCGAGACGGAGCTCCTCCTCGTTCCCGAGCAGGTCCTCGATCCACTCGCGCGGCGGGTGCAGCTCGAGCCGGTAGCCCGCCTCGGTGGCCACGAACGTGCGCTTGCCGGGGTGGTCCTGGATCTTCAGGCCGAGGTCGGCCGAGCGCTCGAGCGCCTCGGTGAACCCGTCCTCGTCGAGCGCGACGCCGATGTGGTCGACGCGCGGATGCTCCCAGTGACCCGGCTGGAGCACGACGTTGACGGCTCCGCGGGCGAGCTCGACGAGCCGCAGCCGGAAGCCGAGAGCGTCGAGCTCCTCCCACGAGGTTCCGGGCTCGAACCACTCGGACGCCTCGCCTTTCCAGCCGTAGCGGCCGACGAGGCCGAACCCGAGCTTGCCGAGATAGCGGGCCTCGAGGAGCCGAACCTTGCTCGTCACCAGGTGGTAGTGGAAGAGCTGCACCGGGCGCGGCCATCGTAACGGCCGCGCGGGCGGGAACCGCCGCGGCGCGCGCGATAGCATGCCGCGCGACCGCCCGAGCCAAGGAGGACGCATGTCGAGCACGCCGCCGCCCCCGCCGCCGCCTCCGGCGCAGAGCTACGAGCGCCAGTACTACCCCATGCCGGCCATGCCGGCTCCGACCGGGGAGCTCGTCGTCTTTCTCGTCGCCTGGCTCGTCGCGCTCGTCGTGACGGTGGCTGCGGACTCGGTCGACTGGCCCGCGTTCCTGACGGCGACGATCGTCCTCGCGGCGGCGTACATCATCTCGCGCGGCATCGCCAAGGCGGGCAAGGTCTACGAGAGCAGGTAGGCGCCGGGAGCGCCTTCTTCGACAAGCTGTCCAGAGCAGACCCGGCCGATATGCCGGTTCGGACTTGATCCCGGCCTGCGCCGGGCCTACCTTCTTGGCCAGGGAGTCGAAAGACGCATGCTGACCGTTCGGGACATCGCTGCCATGCCCGGCCTCGAGCTGGCGGTCGTCGCGGGCGCGGAGGGGCTCGACGGCTCGGTCAGCTGGCTCCACGTCTCGGAGCTGGCCGATCCGACCCCGTTCCTCGAAGGCGGCGAGTTCCTCCTCACGACGGGCCTGGGCGTCGGGGAGCTGGCCTCGACGCAGCGCGCCTACGCGCGCCGCCTGGCCGGGCACGGCCTCGCCGGGCTCGGCTTCGGGACCGGCTTCGGCTTCGCGGAGGTGCCGGCACCGCTCGTCGAGGAGGCGGACCGGCTCGCGTTCCCGGTGCTCTCGGTCCCGTACGAGGTCCCCTTCATCGCGATCACGAAGGCCGCCTTCGCGCACCTCGCCGGCGAGCAGCTCGAGCAACAGACGCGCGCGCTCGAAGTGCACGAGCGCCTCGCCGAGGCGGTCATCCGCGGTCGCGGGCTGCACAGCCTTCTCGCCGTCGTCTGCAACCACCTCGACTGCAGCCTCGCGCTCCTTGACGAGCACGGCCGCGTCGTCAGCGAGCGTCACGGTCGCCGCCGCATCGCCTTCGACGGCGCCCTCGAGCTTCCGGTCGTCGCCGGCGAGGTGGTCGCCACGCTGCGCGCCGCGCGCGAAGGGCGACCGTTCGGCGAGTACGACCGGCTCGTCCTCCACCACGGGCAGACGGCGCTCGCGTTCGAGCTCTCGCGCCGGCGGGCCGTGAGCCTGGCCGAGCTGCGACTCGCGGGCGACCTGCTCGAGGACCTCGAGGAGGAGCGCCTCGACGACCGCGAGACGGGCCGGCGCATGGCTGCCTTCGGGCTCGAGCCCGAAGGCAGCTACGCAGCCCTCCTCGCCGTGCCGCGCAACGGCGAGACCGGCGAGGAGGTCCGCCGCGAGGTCGCCCAGGAGCTCGACCGGCGGCACGTCCGCTACCTCTCCACAGCGCGGCGCGATCGCGCCGCGTTCCTCGTCGAGACGGCGGACGAGGACGAGATCCTCGGCCTTGCCGAGCAGGTGGCGAAGGCCGGGCGCCGCGCGCGCGTCGGCGTCGGCCGGCCTGCGCAGGGGCGCGGCCTCGGCCGCAGCCTGCTCGAGGCGCGGGCGGCGCTCGACGCGGGCGGCGACGTCGCCTCGTACCGCGACCTCGGCTCGCTCGAGCTCCTCCTCACGCTCCCGGACGCGGCGCTCGAGGCGTACGTGGCGCGGGTCCTCGGCCCGGTCGCCGACAGCGCGCGGCTTCTGGAGTCGCTCGCGGCGCTGCTCGACTCGGGCTGCCGATGGAGCGACGCCGCCGAGACGCTCGGCGTCCACCGCCACACCCTGCGCTACCGCATGGAGCGGCTGCGGGAGCAGACCGGCCGCCATCCGGACGATCCCGAGCAGCGCATGGAGCTCTGGCTCGCGGTGAAGGCCCGGCAGGCGCTCGGCGCCCGCAACGGCCGCACCGGCCCGACGTCGGGCTAGAGCTCGCGCATCTCCTCGGCGAGCTCGCTCGCGCCCGCGTGGTCGCCGGCCTCCTCGAGCGCGCGGATGCGCGCTAGGAGCGCCCGGGCGCGCTCCCGCCGTGGGCCGTGCGCGAGCCGCGCCTCCCAGAGCGCCTCCATCTCCGCGGACACGGAGCCCTGTGCCGCCGCGCCCTGCGCGGCTTCGGGCACGAGTAACGAGCTGTCGCTTGGAGGCCGAGCTGCCAGCACGGCGACGGCGGCGAGGAGGACGGCCAGGGGCAGCCACGCGACGAGTTGCGTAACGAGCGTGACGACGCGCTCGTCGGCCGAGTAGGAGAAGCCGAGCTCGTCCCTGCTCCCGACCGAGCCGGACGCCGCGACCACGACCGCCGCTGCCGAGACGACCAGGCCGAGCGCGGCCTGCGCGCCCGCGAGCACGGCGATCAGACCGCCCGTCGGCCCCGCGCCGTCGCGGGCGAGGAGCACCGCCACCGCAGCGCCGGCGAAGACGGCGGTCGGCAGGGGCCGGAAGTCCCAGAGCGCCACCCCCGCGCGCTCGAGCGCGGACAGCCCTTCGAGGTCGAGCGCGAAGCGGGCGTGGAGCGACCAGGCCGTGTCGGCGCTCGCCGCGAGCGCGACCGCGAGGCCGCCGGCAAGGAGGAGGTCGCCGCGTCGCCGGCCCGTGCTCATCCCGTGAGGATCCCGCGTCGGCTTTGAGCCTGCAAATCGCTGCGTTACACTCGGCCGGCGACGTGAGCGACAGCGGCATCACACTCGAGGGCGTCACGAAGCGGTTCGGCAGCGTCGTCGCGGTGCGGTCCGTCTCGCTCGAGATCGAGGAGGGCGAGTTCTTCTCCCTCCTCGGCCCCAGCGGCTGCGGCAAGACGACGACGCTGCGCATGATCGGCGGCTTCGAGCAGCCCGACGAGGGTCGCATCCTGCTCCGCGGCGTCGATGTGACCGCGGTGCCGCCGAACCGCCGCAACGTGAACATGGTCTTCCAGCACTACGCCCTCTTCCCGCACATGTCGATCGGGGACAACATCGCCTTCGGGATGCGCCTCAAGCGGGTGGACAAGGCCGAGCGGCGCGAGCGGGTCGCCGAGATGCTCCGCATCGTCCGCCTCGAGCGCCTCGAGAAGCGGAAGCCGGCGCAGCTCTCCGGCGGGCAGCAGCAGCGGGTCGCGCTCGCGCGGGCGCTCGTCAACCGGCCGGCCGCCCTCCTCCTGGACGAGCCGCTCGGCGCGCTGGACGTGAAGCTCCGCAAGCAGATGCAGCTCGAGCTGAAGCGCATCCAGTCGGAGCTCGGGACGACCTTCGTCTACGTGACGCACGACCAGGAGGAAGCGCTCGCCATGTCCGACCGGATCGCCGTCATGAACGACGGCGTCGTCGAGCAGGTGGCGCCCCCGCGGGAGCTCTACGAGCGCCCCGTCACGGCGTTCTGCGCCGACTTCATCGGCTCGCTGAACGCGCTCGACTTCCGCGTCGACGAGGTCGCCGACGGCCGCCTCGTCTCGCGGGTGTCGCCGACGGAGCGGCTCGTCGTCGAGGCCGCGAACGGCCACAGCCCCGGCGACTCCCTGAAGCTCGCCGTCCGCCCCGAGCGGGTCCGCATCGACCTCTCCGGGCGCCCGGCGCCCGACGAGGGCTCCCGCCTCGAGGGCGTCGTCGCGGAGGTCATCTACCTGGGCTCGCTGACGCAGTTCTACGTCGACACGAAGGTGGGCCGCGTCGTCAGCTACCGGATGAACGACGAGGAGCGCGGCGGCGGCATCGACTCCGGCCGCGACGTCGTCCTCACCTGGCCGCTGCACGGGAGCTCCGTGCTCGCCGGCCCGCTAGCGAGCGACTGAGCGCGACCGCTACGGCACCGGCTCGGCGGCCTGCTCGCCGAGCAGCCGCCGCTCGGCGACGCGCCGTGCGATCTCGGCGCCGACGAGGATCAGCACCGAGGCGGCCATCACGATGCACGCGACCGCGATCACCTGCGGCAGGAGCGTCGGGAAGCGGAGCTGCGAGAAGAGGTAGAGCGGGAACGTGGTCGCGTCGCCCGCGATGAACGAGGCGACGACGATCTCGTCGAAGGAGAGCACGAAGGCGACGAGATACGCGGAGACGAGCGCCGGGAGGATGAGCGGGAACGTGATCAGCCGGAAGGTCTGGAAGACGCCCGCGCCGAGGTCGCGCGACGCCTCCTCGAGCCGGACATCCAGCCGCGCCAGCCGGGGGACGAGGATGAGGATCGTGTAGGGGATCGAGAGGACGACGTGGCCCATCACGATCGTCGCGAGCCCCGGCGAGACGCTCGCCTCGTTGAAGAAGACGAGCAGCCCGATCGCGAGCGCGATGTAGGGAACGATCAGCGGGCTCAGGAGGAGGGCGGAGGCGACCGACTTGCCGAAGACATGCCTGCGCACGAGCACGATCGCGGCGAGCAGCCCGAGCAGGACGGCCAGAGCGCTCGAGACCGCGGCGACCTTGGCGCTGGTCACCACCGAGGCGCGCAGCTCGGCGTTCGCCGCGAAGGCCTCGTAGGCGTCGGTCGTGAACCCCCGCAGGGGAAAGACCGGCAGGTTGTTGTCGTTGAACGAGAACATGAGCAGGAGGCCGAGCGGGGCGTAGAGGAAGACGAGCAGGATCCCGAACCAGACGTTCAGCACGCGCCTGCCGTTGCGCGAGACCGCGATGTCCATGAGGGGCGCCGCCATCAGCCCGTCGCCACCCGGCGGATCGTGAGGTAGCGGGCGAAGACGCCCATCAGGAGCGCCACCACGACGAGCAGGAAGAACGAGAGGACGGA
>DASTBX010000107.1:0-10960 GCA_035711645.1 Gaiellaceae bacterium | reverse complement strand
CGCGAGCGCCAGGCTCATGTACGCGACGCCGTCACGATCGCCGTTTCGGCGCTGTTCCTCGAGCACGCGCAGTGCGGTGTCGCGTGCACGCGCGAGGTCGCCCGTCTGCTCGTACGACTCGGCGAGGTTCCCGAGCACGATGAGCCGGATGAACGTCTCGTCCTCGAGCATCTCGGCCGCGAGCTCGCTGTAGTGGATGGCTGCACGCGGGTTGCCCGCCGCGTTCTCCAGCGCCCCCAGCTCGGCGTGGACGCGTCCGACCTCGACCCGGTCGTCGAGCTCGGTGTACGCGTCGAGCGCCGAGAGCCAGAGCGTGCGGGCCCCTTCCCAGTCGCCCGCCACGAGGCGCATGACCGCCGTCTCGTGCTGCAGCCGCGCGAGGAGGCGAGGCTCGAGGCCGACGGCGCGCCCGAGCACGTCCTCGAGGCGTCGCCGGCCCTCCGCCGCGTGCCCACGCACGCGCCAGAAGTGCCGCATCGAGGCCGCCAGGCGGGCTTCCCCGACGACGTCTCCGCTGGCCCGCGCGAAATCGAGCGCGGCGCGGACGTTCGCGAGCTCGGGCTCGACGCGGTCGAGCCACGGCGTCCCGCGTCTCCAGTAACGCGGCTCGCCGTCCTCCGCGAGGGCCGTGGCCCACGCGAGCTGCCGGCGGCGTGTCTCGTGTGTGGGATCGGCCCGCTCCAGCTCGTCCGTCGCGAAGGCCCTGATCGTGTCGAGCATTCCGAAGCGAGGCTCGCCCGAGGCAAGCGTCGAGGTGACGAGACTCGCGTCGAGCAGGGCGTCCAGGGCGTTCGCCACGTCGACGTCGGACGTCACGACCGTTTCGAGCGCGTCGAGGGTGGCGCCGCCGGGGAAGGTCGCCAGCGTCAGCAGCACCTGGCGCGCGGAGGGGTCGAGCAGCCGGACGCTCCACTCGATCGTCGCCCTCAGCGAACGCTGGCGCTCGGGGAGATCCGGCGCAGACCGGCGGAGGAGCGAGAGCGCCTCCCCGAGCCGCTCGATCGTTCCCTCGACGCCGAGCACCCGGACGCGCGCCGCCGCGAGCTCGATCGCCAGCGGTAGCCCGTCGAGCCCGCGGGCGATCCTCGCAACCGCCGCCGCGTTCTCGGGCGTGAGCTCGAAGTCCGGCGCCACCTGACGTGCCCGGTCGACGTACAGCCGGACGGCGGCGGCCGTCCCGATCGCCTCGGGATCCGTCTCGCCGGGGTCCGGCACCTCGAGCGGCTGCACGCGGTATTCGCGCTCGAGCGCGAGCCGCAGCGGCACGCGGCTCGTCGCCAGAATCGTCAGGGTCGGCGCCGCGCGGAGCAGCTCGGCGATCTGCGGGAAGGCATCGGGGAGGTGCTCGAGGTTGTCGACGACCACGCGCGTCGGCCCCCGAGCAGCGAGCGCCGTCGCGAGCGTCTCGATCGGCGAGGTGCCCGGCACCTCCTCCACGCCGAGGGCCGCGCCGATGCTCGGAAGTACCAGCGCGGGGTCGGCCACCGGGGCGAGGTCGACGAACGGGGCGCCGCCGGCGTCGTTGGCGACGGTCACGGCGAGGCTCGTCTTGCCCGTGCCGCCCGGGCCCGTGAGCGTGAGGAGACGTGTCTCCGGCCGCTCGAGGAGGGCGGCGACCGCGGCCTGGGCGAGCTCGCGTCCCAGCAGCGCCGTCCCGTCCCGTGTCGTCTCCGCGACCGAGGGCGCGGGCGAAAGGGTCGGGTCGTGCTCGAGGATCTGCCGCTCGAGCGCGCGGAGCTCGGGTGAAGGCTCGAGACCGAGCTCGTCGAGGGCATTGCGGGCCTCGCGGAAGGCGGCGAGGGCGTCGGCCTGTCGGCCACAACGGTACAGCGCGAGAATCCGCTTGGCCTGGAGCCGCTCCCGATGGGGGTGCGCGGCGACGAGGGCCTCCAGCTCCGGGACGAGGGCCGCGTGGCGGCCGGCAGCCAGATCGGCGTCGATGCGCGCCTCCAGCGCGGCGAGCCGGCTCTCGTCGAGTCGCGCCGCGTCCGCCTGAGCGAACGGCTCGTGGGCGAGGTCGGCGAGCGCGGGCCCGCGCCAGAGCGCGAGAGCCTCGCCGAGCCGCTCGGAACTGCCCTCCGCCACGAGCCGCTCGAAGCGCTCGGCGTCGAGCTCGTCGGGCTCGACACGCAGGAGGTAGCCGGGAGGCCTCGTCACGATGCGGTCGGCGCCGAGCGCGGCGCGGAGGGCGTGGACATGCACCTGCAGCGCGTTCGCGGCGCTCGCAGGCGGCGCCTCGCTCCAGATCCCGTCGATCAGCCGGTCGGTGGAGACAGGGGTGTTCGGCTCGAGCAAGAGCTGGGCGAGGAGCGCACGGGGCCGTGGCCCCCCGAGCGGGACCGGGACGCCGTCGTCGCCGAGCACCTCCAACGGCCCCAGCACACGGAACTCCACTCCTTAAGACCCCTCCTACGCCCTCTTAAGCCGAGCTTGGGCGGATCCTAAGCGCGCTCGCCGATGGTGCTCAACGTCAAGTCCAGCCCGACCAAGGAGACAGACGTGATCACCACCGGCCAGACCGTTCAGAACCCCGTCACCGGCGAGACGCTCGTGTTCCGCACGACGTCGGCCGACACCAACGGCGAGCGCGTTGTCGTCGAGGCGTTCGTGGAGCCGAACGGCGCTGTCGCCGCGGCCCACGTGCACCCCGCCCAGGAGGAGCTCTTCGAGGTCCTCGGCGGCGAGCTCCAGTTCCGCGTCGGCAAGAACACGATCATCGCGAAGCCCGGCGACCGCGTGCTCGTCCCGGCGGGAACGCCGCACCGGTTCGAGAACATCGGCGAGACGACCGCGCACTTCGTCTGCGAGGTGAGCCCGGCGCTCGGCTTCGAGCAGCTGATCGAGACGATGTTCTCGCTCGCCGAGGACGGCAAGGTCTCGAAGAAGGGGATGCCGAACCCGCTGCGGCTCGCGGTCATCGCCCGCCACCACTTCGACGACGTGCGGCTGCCGTTCCCGCCGGCGTGGATGCAGCGCCTCGGGCTCGCCCTCGGCGCCCCGCTCGGGCGGCTGCTCGGCTACAAGCCCACCTACCAGCCCGCGGCCCCGAAGGCGCCCACCGCGCTCGGAGTCTGATGCGCCGCCGGTTCCACCGCACCCTCGCACGCCTGCTCGGCCGGCTCGTCCGGCCGGGCGGCGCGCCCTGGTGCCTGGCTTGAGCCAGGCACGCCTGACGAAAGGAGAACGCAATGAGCATCATCGAAAAGCCCTACGCACTGGCCTCGCTGACCGAGAGCCTCGCCGGCTCGGTCGTCTTCCCCGACCACCCGTCGTGGGACGCCGCCAGGGAGGCGTACAACCTCGCCGTCGACCAGCGGCCGGCCGCCATCGCCTTCCCGGCCGACGCCGCGGACGTCCAGGCGATCGTCCGCTACGCGGCGGCCGACGGTTTGCGGGTCGCGCCGCAGCGCACGGGCCACAACGCGAGCCCCATCGAGTCCCTGGAGGGCGTCGTCCTCCTCAAGACGGATCGCCTCGACACGGTCGAGCTCGACCCCGTCGGGCTGCGCGCCCGGGTCGGCGCGGGCGTGAAGTGGGAGAAGGTCGTCCCGCTCGCCTCCGACATGGGCCTCGCCGTCCTGCACGGGTCGACCCCCGACGTGTCGATCGCCGGGTACGGCCTCGGCGGCGGGCTCGGCTGGTACGGCCGCAAGCACGGCCTGTTCACGAACAGCATCACGGCCATCGAGCTCGTCACGGCCGACGGGCGGCTCCGCCGCGTCGATCACGACAACGAGCCCGAGCTCTTCTGGGCGCTCCGCGGCGGCGGCGGCAGCTTCGGCGTCGTGACCGCGCTCGAGTTCCGGATGTTCCCTATCTCGGAGCTCTACGCCGGCGCGCTGTTCTTCCCGTGGGAGCGCTCGGCCGAGGTCCTGCACGCGTGGCGCAACTGGACGCGGACCGTGCCGGACGAGGTCACCTCGGTGGGGCGGATCATGCAGTTCCCGCCCCTCGACGAGATCCCGGAGCCGCTGCGCGGGAACGCGTACGCGATCGTCCACGCGTACTCGCTCGGCACCGAGGCCGAGGGCATCGAGCGGCTCGCTTCGCTCCGGGCGCTCGACCCCGCGATCGACACGGTTCGGATGGTGCCGCCCGTCGAGCTCAGCGAGATGCACATGGACCCGCCCGACCCGCTGCCGTACTTCGGCGAGCACCTCGTGATGGGCGACCTGCCACCGAAGGCGATCGACGACTTCGCGGCCGCGGCGGGGCCCGGCTCCGGCTCGTCGCTGATCTCCGTGGAGATCCGCCATGTCGGTGGCGCGCTCGGCCGCGGCGGCGAGGGGCACGGCGCCCTCGACAAGCTGCCGGGCGAGTTCGTCTATTTCGGCATCGGGATGGCCTCCAACGAAGCCGAGGACGCCGCGACACGGCAAGACCTGCATCGCGTCACGGGCGCCCTCCGGCCGTACCGCTCGGGCAGCTACCTCAACTTCGAGGAGGAGGCGGCGGACCCCGCGGCCTTCTACGGCGAGGCGACGTACCGCCGCCTCCGCGCGGTCAAGGCCGACGTCGACCAGGACGAGCTGTTCCTCGCCAACCACCCGATCCCGCCCGCCGAGTCCTGACACCTCCGGGGGGAGGACGCGCGCCTCGTCAACTGGGGAGCGAGGCGCGCAGGAAGCGAAGGAGGTTGCCGCCGGTCACGGCGGCGACCTCCTCCGTCTTCCAGCCGCGTGCGTGGAGCGCCTCCACGAGCGCGGGGTAGTGCTCCGGCCCGGTGAGCCCCTCGATGCCGAGCCCGGGCGTGACGCCCTTCGGCATGAGGCCGTCCTTCGGCATGGGCGGCGGAGGCATCGCCTCCCAGAGGCGCCTCGTGAAGTCACCGCCGAGGCAGACGCGTTCGACGCCCATCACCGAGGAGGCGTGCTCGAGGTGGTCGATCACGCCCTCGATCGTGCGGCGCTCAGGGCCGATCGCAATCGGGTGGAGCATGAGCCCGAACAGCCCGCCCGCGTCGCGCAGCGCGCCCAGCTGGTCGTCGTCGAGGTTGCGCGGCGTGTCGAAGACGCCGCGGCAGCCCCCGTGCGAGCAGATCACGGGCGCGCCGTCGGCTCGCTCGAGGAGCTCGGCGAAGAGCCCGCGCGAGGCGTGTGCCAGGTCGAGGATCACGCCGAGCGCCACGAGCCGCTCGACCAGCTCGCGGCCGAGCCGCGAGAGGCCGCCACCCTCCTCGGCGGCGCCGTCGGCGAACGCGTTGCGGCGGTTCCAGGTGAGACCCGCCATCCGGACGCCGAGCTCGTGGAAGACGTCCGCGGGCCAGCTCTCGACGCCGAAGCACTCCACGCCCTCGAGCGCGAGCACGAGTCCGATTCGCTCGCCTGCCTCGACCGCGTCGAGATCGGGCCCGACCCGGATCTGCGTCACGCGCGACTCGTTCCCCCGAATCGCCCGCTGGAACGCCGCGACCATCGAGAGCGCCTCCCGGAGCGAGCCTTCCGGCTGGACGACCAGGTCGACGTAGATCGGGCACACCTGGAGCCCGACGCCACCCTGCTCGAGAAGCGGAAGCCACGTCGCGGCGAAGACGTCCGTCTCCCCGAGCCGCCGCTCGCGGTAGGCGAGCTCCATCAGCAGGTCGACGTGGGCGTCGGCGATCACGCGGCGACGATAGACGGCGATTGACAGCCGCGCGGCGCCCGCGTTAGTTTGGCCGCCCGCCATACAAACGTGGCGGGAACGACACTGTGGCTCCGGACGACGCCGACCGCCTGCCCCGCCGCCACGGGGCCACGCCGCTCCCCAACGGGTGGGCGTCAGCGCCGCCGGCCGACCAGACGACGGTCCGCCGTGCGAACCTCGGCATCGTGCTGCGGCACATCTCGGCCGCGGCCGCCTGCTCGCGCGCCGACGTGGCGGCGGCCACGGGGCTGACGCGCGGGACGGTCTCGAGCCTCGTGAACGAGCTTCTCGAGCTCGAGCTCGTGCACGAGACCGGCGCGACGGCGACACCCCGCGGAGTGGGCCGCCCGGGAATGACCCTGGAGCTCGGGGACGTCGTCGTGGGTGTCGGGCTCGAGATCAACGTCGACTATCTCGCGGTCTCCGTGGAGGACCTCACGGGAGCGGTGCGCTACGAGCGGCGCTCCTACGGCGACAACCGCGGCTCTGCGCCCGGCCCCGTTCTCGATCGGCTGGGACGCGCGGCCCGCAAGGCGCTGGAAGCGGCGGCGCAGGACGGCCTGAAGCCGGTCGGCGTCTCCGTCGCCGTCCCCGGGCTCGTCGAGGAGGCGTCGGGCACGGTCGTCTTCGCGCCCAACCTCGGGTGGCATGGCATTCGCGTCGCCGAGGAGCTCGAGGCTCGGCTCGAGCTGCCCGTGCACGTCGAGAACGAGTCGAATCTCGCTGCGCTCGCCGAGCACTGGACGGGCTCGGCGGTCGCCGTCGACGACTTCGTCTGCGTGTTCGGCGAGGTCGGCGTGGGCGGCGGGCTCGTGCTCGGCGGCCGGCTGTTTCGCGGCACGCACGGCTTCGGCGGCGAGTTCGGCCACGTATCGGTCGAAGCCGACGGTCGGCCCTGTGCATGCGGCAGCCGCGGCTGCGTGGAGACCCTCGTCGGGCAGGAGTCGATCGCCAGAGCGGCCGGGGTCTCGGTCTCGGGCCGGACGCGCAGCCTCACCGACGAGCTCGTCCGCCGCGCCGAGGCCGGCGACCCGAGGGTCGTCGAGGCCCTGGCCGCGGCAGGTCGCTGGCTGGGCATCGCGCTCGCGTCGACGTTCAACGTGCTCGACCTGCAGGCCGTCGTGCTGGGCGGCTGTTTCGGGCCGCTCTCGCCGTGGCTCGCCGCGGAGGTGCGGCGGACACTCGAGGAGCGGTCGCTCGCGGCGCGGTCGGGGTCGTTCGTCGTGCTGCCGTCCGCCTTCGGCGACGGGGCCTCGGTGCGGGGGGCGGCGGCGCTGTCGTTGCGTCGCGTGCTCGACGCGCCCTGGACGGTGCGGCCCGAGAAGGAGGTCGCGATCGCACACGCGTGAGCCTCGTACGGAGTGGAACGAGCGCGGACGACGGAGTAGCGTCCGCGCCAGGGCACGGAGAAGAAGGAGGGAACGAGTGAAGAAGCTCAGCATCGCGCTGGTGATCGCCGCGGCGACCGTGGGTCTGTCGGTCGGCGGGGCGCTCGCCGGAGGCGCGAAGAGCACGGCGGCGGACGCCCAGGCGTGCGTCCTGCTGCCCGACACGAAGTCCTCGGTCCGCTGGGAGACGCAGGACCGGCCGACTTTCGTGGCTGCGTTCAAGAAGGCCAACATCACGGCAACGGTCGTGAACGCAGAGAACGACGCCCAGCGGCAGCGCTCGCAGGCGGATCAGTGCCTCGCGGGTGGCGCACGAGTGATCCTGATCACGAGCCTGGATTCGGGCTCGGGCTGCGCGATCATCGCGGCCGCCAAGGCGCGGGGTGCGCGGGTGATCGACTACGACCGCCTCAACACCGGGTGCCGCGGCGCGGACTACTACGTGTCGTTCCACAACCCCACCGTTGGCAGGTTCATGGGACAGGGCGTGTTGGCAGCCATGCGGGCGAAGGGCCTGCTCGGCTCGGGCAAGAAGCCGGTGATCGCCTACCTGAACGGCGGCCCGACGGACAACAACTCGAAGCTCTTCAAGCAGGGCTACGCGGGCGTCCTCGACCCGCTCATCAAGAGCGGCCGGGCGACGAAGGGCCCCGACCAGTCCGTGCCCCAGTGGGACAACCAGCGGGCCCGGACGATCTTCGAGCAGATGCTCGTGCAGACGCAGAACAAGATCGACGCGGTCGCGGCCGCGAACGACGGGCTGGCGAACGCCGTCGTGACGGCCCTCAAGGCGAAGAAGCTCAAGCCGATCCCGCTGTCGGGCCAAGACGCCACGGCGCAGGGGGCACAGAACATCATCTCGGGTTGGCAGACCGGGACGGTGTACAAGCCCGCCAAGATCGAGGCGAACGCAGCGGCGGCCTTGGCCGTCTCGCTGATCCGGGGCAGGGCGCCGAAGGTCAACGGCCGCACGCACAACGGCGTGCGCAACGTGCCGTCGGTCCTTTCGACCCCGATCTGGATCACGAAGCGGAACCTCAACCGGCTGTACGTCGACGGACAGCTCAAGAAGTCCGAGGTGTGCGTCGGCTCGTACAGGCGGTTCTGCTAGGCAGGTGACTCCGGCCCGGGGAGCTGCAAGCGCGGCTCCCCGGGCCGCTCGGACCAGGAGCTCCTCGAGATGACAGACACGATCGCCTCTCCCGCCGCCGCCGTCGCCGTCGAGACGCCGACGCTCGAGACGCGCGAGATCACGAAGAGCTTCGGCTCGGTCAGGGCACTCGAAGACGTCGACTTCGAGGTCCGCGGCGGCGAGGTGATGGCGCTCGTCGGCGACAACGGCGCCGGCAAGTCGACGCTCATCAAGTGCGTCGCCGGCATCTACTCGATCGACGAGGGGGAGGTTTTCTTCGACGGCCGGCGCGTGTCGATCAGCGGGCCGAAGGACGCGGCGAAGCTCGGGATCGAGGTCGTCTACCAGGACCTTGCGCTCTGCGACAACCTCGACGTCGTCCAGAACATGTACCTCGGCCGCGAGGTGCGCGACTTCCTCTTCCGGCTCCGGGAACCGGTGATGGAGGCTCGCACCGCCGACGTGCTGCGCGGCCTGCGTGTTACCACCATTAGCTCGATCCGCCAGCAGGTCGCGAGCCTGTCGGGTGGCCAGCGGCAATCCGTCGCGATCGGTCGGGCGGTGATGTGGAACTCCCGCGTCGTGATCCTCGACGAGCCGACGGCAGCGCTCGGGGTCGCGCAGACGGAGCAGGTGCTGGAGCTCGTACGGCGGCTCTCGGAGCAGGGCCTCGCGGTCGTCCTCATCTCGCACAACCTGCACGACATCTTCGAGGTCGCCGACCGGATCACGGTGCTCCGGCTGGGGCGGAACGTGGGCGTCTACGAGCGCCGCGAGACAACGCAGCAGGAGGTCGTCCACGCCATCACGGCGGGCGTCCCGACCAAGGTGTCGGGCATCGCGACGGAGGACGAGGAGGCCGTCGAATGAGCGTCGAGGCACAGACCGCCGAGGCTGTCGCAGGAGGCTTCGACAACAGCCTCGGCGCGGCCGTGCGCCGACGCTGGGAGGCGTGGAAGGCCGGCGACGTCGGCGTGATGCCCGTGATCGTGGGGCTACTCGCGATCGTCATCTTCTTCTACTCGCAGAACGACAACTTCCTCACGGCGGGGAACTTCACGAACCTGATGGTGCAGATGGCGGGCGTGACGACCGTCGCGATCGGCGTCGTCTTCGTCCTGCTGCTTGGTGAGATCGACCTCTCGATCGGCTACGTCTCGGGGATCGCGGGCGTCGTCGTGGCAAAGCTCCAGTTCCCCGACGGCAGCTGGGAGACGACGGGCCTCGTGGCGATCATCGTGGCGGTCATCGTCACGGCCCTGATCGGCCTCTTCCAGGGCAGCTTCGTGGCGATCGTCGGCGTGCCGTCCTTCGTGGTGACGCTCGCCGGCCTGCTCTTCTGGCAGGGCGTGATTCTCTACTCGATCGGCGAGCAGGGCGTGATCGTGATCGACGACCCGCTCGTCAACGACGTCTCGAACTACTTCTTCTCCGACACCGGCGGCTACGTGATCGCGGCGGTCGCTATCGCCCTCTACGCGCTCGCGACCCTCTCCGGGGTGGTCAGCCGCAGGCGCCACGCGATCCACACCGACAATCTGGTGCTCGTCGCGCTCAAGCTGATCGGCTTCGCCGCGATCGTGATCGGCGCGGTGTGGTGGGCGAACGAGGAGCGCGGGTTCCCGGTCGCCTTCCTGCTCGTGATCATCCTGCTCGTCTTCTGGACGTGGATCGCGGAGCGGACGACCTTCGGCCGGCACGTCTACGCGGTCGGGGGGAACGCGGAGGCCGCGCGCCGGGCCGGGATCAACGTGCGGAGGATCCGGATCGTCGTCTTCATGATCTCGGGGGCGATGGCCGGGCTCGGCGGCGTCATCTTCGCCTCTCGCCTGAGCTCGGTCGACCTCAACGCGGGCGGCGGCACGATCCTGCTCGACGCGATCGCCGCGGCGGTGATCGGCGGCACGAGCCTCTTCGGCGGCCGCGGCCGCGTGATCAGCGCGCTGATGGGCTCGCTCGTGATCGCCACCGTTGCGAACGGGATCGACCTGCTCGGCTACAGCTCCGCGATCAAGTACATGGTCACCGGCGCGATCCTCCTCGCGGCCGTGACGCTGGACACCATCTCGCGGCGAAGGCTCGAGCGGGCGGGCCGGTAGCCATGAAGACGAGCCTCGGCATCTGGGCGCTCGGCCCGATGGTCACGCGCTTCGTCCCTGGCGGCTACCAGCCGCAGAACGAGGGCGAGACGACCGCGCAGCGCGTGCGTCGCGCGGTCGAAGGCCTCGGCGACCTGATCGACGACTACGAGTTCCACTACCCGGCCGAGCTGCGCCCGGAGAATCTCGACGAGGTTCGCGAGGCGCTCGACGGGCACGGGATCTACACGCTCTGCACGGGCCTCCACCTCGACCCGCGGTTCGGGCGCGGCGGGCTCGTGTCGCCGGACCCCGCGACGCGTGCGGAGGCGCGCCGGGTGACCCGCGAGACGGCCGAGCTGGCCGGCTCGCTCGGCGCGAACATGGTCTGCTGGCCCGGGATCGAGGGCTACAACTACCCGTTCCAGACGCCCTACGCGGAGTCGTGGGCGTGGTTCCTGGACGGGATCGCCGAGGCCGCCGAGGTTTGCGCGGGGCACGGCGTGAAGCTCTTCCTCGAGCACAAGAACTCGGAGCCCGCGATGAAGATCCTGATGCGGAACATCGGGATGACGCTCCACGTGATCCACAAGCTCCGCGAGCGGGGGATCACGAACGTCCAGGTGAACATGGACTGGCAGCACCTGATCATGAACGGCGAGAGCCTCGGCGAGTACGCCGCGATGCTCGCCGCCGAAGGCCTCCTCGGGCACCAGCACGCGAACTCGGGGTGGGGG
>DASTBX010000106.1:0-10895 GCA_035711645.1 Gaiellaceae bacterium | reverse complement strand
GGCATCTGCGGAGAGCACGGCGGTGACCCCGGCTCGGTCGCGTTCTGCCACGAGCTCGGCCTCGACTACGTCTCGTGCTCGCCTTACCGGGTGCCTCTGGCGCGCCTCGCCGCGGCGCAGGCGGCGCTCGCGGAGCGAGGCGTCATCGCCGTCCAGGTCGGCGGGTGAGGTGCGGCTCGGCTCCGAGATCGCCGTCTTCGCGACACGGCGTCCGTTCGCCTCCACAGCGGCCGGCCTGTGCCTGCTCGCCGGCCTGATCGCGCTCGACGGGCTCGTCTTCCGCGAGGCGCTCGGGCGCGCGTACGTCGCCTGGTACGTCGAGAACGGGGCCCTGCTCAGCCTCTCGCTGGCGCTCGTGACGGTCGGGTGGCCCGACCTCAACGACCTTCGGAATCTTCTCTCGCCCCACCCGCTCAGGTACCTGCAGGCCTGGCTCGGGCTCTTCGGGTTCACGTTCCTCTCGATGCCCGACGCGGATATCCCGCTCCGGGACCGGTACGGGGGACCGGACCGAGGAGGCACCATCGTCTGGGACGTGCTCGACATCATGGAGAGCGCGCTTCGGTTCGCCTGGCTGGCCGTCATCCTGGCAGCGGTCTTGGTCCGGATTGTCGTCGTCGCTCCGCTGCAGTACTTCGCCTTCCTCGTGGCCGGCGCGCTCGCGCGAGGGACGTTCCAGTCGTCGATGAAGCTGATCGTGAAGACGTTCGAGGGCGGAGACCGGTACGACTTCGTCTACCTCCCGATCCCAGCCCGTGAGCCTCCGCCGCCCGGCTGGAAGGAGTCGAGCTTCGTGTCAAGGCCGTTCGCGCTGACCTCGGTGTTGGCTGCGGTCCTCCTGTTCGGCCTATCGTACGCCGTCTAGACGCTGCTAGGCGTAGCCGCGGACGCGCAGGTAGGCGACGGCGACACTGGCCGCGGCGATCCCGAGCAGGGCGAGGATCGAGAGCGGATCGAGTCGTCCGTAGACGGGGTGGCGGCCGGCCGCCGAGAGCGCGAGCACCGCGAGCATCCCGCCCGCGAGACCGCCGAGGTGGCCGCCGATCGAGATGTTCGAGACGGCGAAGGTGAAGACGACGTTCAGCACGACGACGAAGAGCGCCCCGCCGCCGAAGACGTAGATCTGCCGTCGCTCGAGCACGAGGCCGGCGCCGAGGATGCCGAAGACCGCGCCCGAGGCGCCGACAGTCAGCTGGTCGGGGGTCAGCAGGAGGGCGCCTGCCGAGCCGGCCAGGGCGGAGACGAGATAGATCCCGAGGAAGCGCCCGCGGCCGAGGGCGGCTTCGAGCGCCTGCCCGAACCACCAGAGCATCAGCATGTTGAAGGCGATGTGGATGAGGCTCGCGTGCAGGAAGGCGCCGGTCAGCAGCCGCCACCATTCGCCCTCCGCGACGAGCGGTCCGTAGAGGCCCCACTCGACCACGAACGAGTCGGCCGGCCGCAGACCGCCCGAGCCCTGGGCGATGGAGACGAGGAAGACGAGGATGTTGATCGCAATCAGGGTCTTCGTAACGACCGCGCCCGTGGCTGCGCCGGCCGCACGCCCGACGCGCCTCGTCGCCGACCGGGCTCCGGTCGGCTGGGCGGCGCACTCGGGGCACTTGATCCCGACGGCCGCGTAGACCATGCAGTCGGGGCAGATCGGTCGCCCGCAGTTCGAGCAGCTCACGGCCGTCTCGCGCCCGGGGTGGCGGTAGCAGGTCTGTGCCGCCTGCGTCTGCTCGGGAGCGGCCATTCGGGCCATCGTATCGGCGGCGTGTAAGGTCACGAGCCGATGCGCGTGAACGTCGCCTTCACGCCGGCGGAGACGGTACGCGCTCCGGTCGCCGTCGTCGTGGACGTCCTCCGCGCGACGTCGACGATCGCCCAGGCGCTCGCCTCCGGCTACCGTCGCGTCCTCTGCTGCGCCGAGGTCGAGGAGGCGCTGGAGGTTCGCCAGCGCCTCGGCGAGGGCGTCCTCGCGGGCGAGCGGCGCGCGCGGGTGATCCCGGGGTTCGAGCTCGGCAACTCGCCTGCCGAGTTCGTGGAGCCTCGCGGCGAGACGGTCATTCTGACGACGACGAACGGGACCCGCGCGATCGTCGCGGCGGCGGCGAGCGCCGAGACCGTCCTCGTGGGCAGCCTCCTCAACCTCGCGGCCGCGGCCGAGGCGGCATCGCAGGCGGGAAGCGTGGTCGAGGTCGTCTGCGCCGGCGTCGACGGCCGCTTCACGCTGGACGACGCTTACTGCGCCGGCCGCCTCGCCGGTCTGCTGGGCGGCGAGCGATCGGACGCGGCCGAGGCGGCCGTCCGGCTCGCCGCGTCGTTCACGAGCGCCGAGGAGGCGCTTCGCGCCGCCGAGAACCCGCGCCAGGAGGACCTCGGCGACGACCTCTCCTGGTGCGCGCGCGAGAACGCGCTCGCCGTCGCTCCCCGGCTCGCTCGGCTCGAGGGCCCCGCGGCCGAGTTCGTCGCCGACTAGGAGGCGGTGCCCGCGAGGGCCTCGCGCCGCCGCTCGGCGCAGTGCGCGCAGATGCAGCGGCCGTCCTCGAGCTGCTCCCAGCCCGGCGGCAGGTCGCCCGCGTGTCGGCCGACCTCTGACAGCGCGGCGCCGCAGCGGCACGTGTAGACCGCGCACAGCCGCGTGTACGGCGAGTCGGGAGAGCTGAAGGCCACTCCCATGGCGAAAGTGTACGGCCCCGACGACCGCGCCGCGAGCCGGGTCGTCGCTAGAAAGCGGCTCCGGCGGCGTCGAGAACGGCGCTCACGCCCACGGCGGCGAGGAAGGACGCGGCGAGGACGAACATCGTCGCCCAGGCGACGAACGCCGCGCGCTGGATCGGCGTGTCGTATGCGCGCCGAGCGTCCTCGACGGCGATCGCGCGGAGTGCGGCCACGTCCAGCGCGGGCCGCGCGGGCCGGACGTCGTTCGTGTGCACCAGCTCGGTCGACATGGCTTCTCCTCTCGTCGGTCTTCGGCGCACCATCGTCCAGCCGCTGTGCGGAGACATCCGTGAAATGCCACACGAGGCTCGGGACGACTACCGATTTCGTTCGCCGCGTGGGCTCGAGCGCTCCACCCGAGTGTGAGACGATCGAGTCTCGTCGGCGCAACGAGAGGAGAAGCCGTGAACGTCCTCGGGGCCACCCGCTACCGCTGGAGCGACCTGCCGAAGGAGGAGCTGAAGCCCGACCTCCACCGGCGGCTCGTGACGAGCGAGCGAATGATGCTCGCGCACGTGTACCTCGACAAGGGCTGCCTCGTCCCGCGGCACTCCCATGAGAACGAGCAGCTCACCTACATCCTCGAGGGGACGCTGCGCTTCTGGCTGGGCGAGGACGAGTCCGAGGTGGTCGACGTCGCGGCCGGGGAGGTCCTCCACCTGCCCTCGTGGCTGCCGCACAAGGCGGAGGCCCTCGAGGACACCCTCGACGTCGACATCTTCTGCCCGCCCCGGCAGGACTGGCTCGAGGGGTCCGACGCGTACCTGAGACGGACGTGAATCTCGGGCTCGACGGCAAGGTGGCGCTCGTCGGCGGCGCGAGCCGCGGCCTCGGGCGGGCGGTCGCCGAGGAGCTCACGGCCGAGGGCGCGTCCGTGGCCGTGTGCGCGCGGGACGCGAGCCGCCTCGCCGCCGCGGCGGCCGAGATCGGGCCCGAGGTGCTGCCCGTGCCGGCCGACCTCTCTGTTGCCGGCGAGCCGACGCGCGTCGTCGAAGCCGCCGTCGAGCGCTTCGGACGGCTGGACGTCGTGGTCGCGAACACGGGCGGCCCTCGGGCCGGCACGCACGAGACGCTGTCGGTCGACGACTGGGATCGCGCCACCGCCCTGCTCCTCCGCAGCACCGTCGAGCTCGCAGGCGCCGCGTTGCCCGGCATGAAGGAGCGCGCTTGGGGGCGGATCCTCGCCATCACGTCGGTCGCGGTGAAGCAGCCGGTCGACAACCTGATGCTCTCGAACAGCCTGCGGGCCGCCGTGACGGGCTTCGCCGCCACGCTCGCCCGCGAGGTGGCGAGGGACGGGATCACGGTCAACACGATTCTCCCGGGCTACACGAGCACCGAGCGGGTGACCGAGCTGAACGAGGCCAACGCGCGCCGCGCGGGCCTCGACCCGGCGGAGATCCAGGCCCGGCTGGAGGCGTCCATCCCGCTCGGACGGCTCGCCGAGCCGCGCGAGTTCGCGGCGCTCGCGGCGTTCCTCGTCTCGGAGCGCGCCGGCTACATCACGGGCGGCGCCTTCGCCGTCGACGGCGGCTGGCTGCGCGGCCTCTTCTGATCGCGTCGGATCGCTCGTGAGGCTGGTGGCCAGCAAGACGCCGCTACGCTACGACCGTGGTCCGGATGGACGCCGTCGGGGTGGTGGTCGCCGACCTGCAGCGTGCAGTCGACTTCTACCGCCTCCTCGGGCTCGAGTTCCCGGAGGATCTCGATCCCGCGGGGCACGGTCACGTGGAGGCAAGCACGCCGGGAGGTGTCCGCTTCATGCTGGATACCGAGGAGTCGATCCGCTCCTTCGCTCCGGACTGGGTCCCGCCTTCGGGCGGTCAGCGGACGACGCTCGCCTTCCTCTGCGACTCGCCCACGGACGTCGACCGGCTCTACGAGGAGCTCGTCGCCGCCGGCGGCGCCGCGTACCGCGATCCCTGGGACGCCTTCTGGGGCCAGCGCTACGCCGAGGTGAAGGACCCCGACGGAAACGTCGTCGATCTCTTCGCACCGCTCGGCTGAGCCAGAATTTGCTTGACAGGAGAACGTGCGTTCGTGTAGAACGTACGTTCCTGTGACCGCCTGTCTGACGATCCCGGCCTTCGCTCTCCGCGTTCCGCTGCTGCGGCGGCCGGAGCTGGCGGGCAGGCCCGTCGCGCTCGCGCCGGCGCCGGGCGAGCAGCCGCTTCTCGGCTCGTGCACCGGCGCGGCCGAGCGTGCGGGCATCCGGCCGGGGATGCGCCTCTCCGAAGCGCTCGCCACGTGCCCGCAGCTCGAGCTCGTCGAGCAGGACCCGGCCGGGGTCGAGGAGGAATGGGAGCACCTGCTCCGCCGGCTGGAGGAGGCCGGCTTCGCGGTCGAGCCCGTCGAGCCCGGATGCGTCTACTTCGAGACGCGGGGGGTGGAGCGGCTCGCGGGGGGAATCGAGCGGGCACTCCGCCGGGCTCTCGACGCTGTCGGAGCGGAGTGGGGGGCCCGCGTGGGGGCGGCCTCCCGGCGCTTCGCGGCGCTCGCGGCTGCATCGGTGGCTCCGGCAGGGCGCGCGCTCGTGATCGACGACGGCGAGTCGCGTCTCTTCCTCGAGCCGCTCCCGCTCGATCTCCTGCCGCTCACGCCCGAGCGGCGCGAGGAGCTTTCCGAGCTCGGCGTCAAGCGCCTGGGGGAGCTGGCACGCCTCCCCGGGACGGCGGTCGCCGATCGGCTCGGTACGGACGGCGCGGAGGCATGGCGGCTCGCCCGGGGGGAGAGCGACGCCGCCGTCGAGCCGCGCCGTCCGCCGGCCGAGCTCGCCGAGACGCTCACGTTCCCGGAGCCGGTGGCGAACGAGCACACGCTCGCGCGCGCCTTGGCTGCGCTCGTCGAGCGCCTGCTCGCCCGTCCGGAGCGGGCCGGCCGGGCTCCGCGGCAGCTCGCCCTCACCGCGAGGCTCGTCGGCGGAGGCTCCTGGCGGCGCTCGCTGACGCTGCGCGAGCCGACGGCGGAGCCCGACCGCCTCAGGCTCGCGCTCGCTCCCCGGCTCACAGAGCTGCCCGCTCCCACTGCGGAGCTCAGGCTCGAGCTGGGAGAGCTCACGGAATCTGTCGGGACGCAGGCCGAGCTCATCCGTCCGCGGGGGAGCCGCTTGCGCGAGCGCCTGCGCGGAGGGCTCCGGCAGGTGCGCGCGGCGGCGGGGATGGACGCGGTCTGCACCGTCGTGGAGGTTGCCCCGTGGTCCCGCATCCCCGAGAGCAGGGCCATTCTCGTTCCGCGCGACGACTGAACGAGCCGCGACCGGTGCACGTCGTTTGTGAGGGACGCGTGCCGGCGGCCGTCGACCGGGTGCGCGTAATCGCACACCGGGACGAGTGGCACGTGGCCGACCGCTGGTGGACGGAGGAGCCGGTGCGGCGGAACTACTACGAGGTCGTGCTCGAGACGGGACGGAACGTCGTCGTCTTCCGGGACGGGGCGAGCGGCACGTGGTTCCGGCAGGCCTCCTAGCTCGAGAAGACCACGTCGTGGCGGGCGAGGATCTCGCCCGTGAGCCGTGGGTCGGGAGGGCGGCCCGCAGGCGCCGCGGCGGCGAGGTCGCGAATGTAGTCCTCCCAGCCCCCGGGCGTGTTCAAGTTCAGGAAGCGCACGGGCTCGGAGCTGCGGTTGGCGAAGGTGTGGACGACGCCGGGCGGGGCGCAGGCGTAGGTCCCGGGGCCCGCCTCGACCTCCTCGTCGCCGAGCAGGACGGTCAGCGTCCCTGTGAGGACGTAGAAGGAGTCGAGCAGCTGCCGGTGGGAGTGCGGGGGAGGGCCGCTCGTCCCCGGCCGAATCGTGACCTCGGCGAGGGAGAAGGAGCCCGCAGTGGACTCCCTCGTCGCCTTGAAGACGGACGTGGCGGTGCCGACCGCGTAGGTCGTGCCCTCGCCGGGGCCGAGGACGGTGCCGTCGCCGGGTTCCTGCGGCCAGTCGACGTCGACGCTGTCGAACGAGCGGTCCTGGCCCCGCGTCGAGGCGCGGAGGAAGTCGACGAAGCCGGAGTCGGGAGCGTGGACGTTGAGGAAGCGGGCGCGCCCGCGGCCCGTGCTCGTGAAGGCGTGGACGTTCCCGGGGGGCACGACCACGGCCGATCCGGCGCGGCCGACGTGCCTCTCGCGGCCGAAGGTGAACTCGAGCTCGCCCTCGAGGAGGAAGAACGCGTCCGTGTGGTGCTCGTGGAAGTGGGGGGAGGCGCCCTCGTAGGTCGGCCCGGTGTCGTACTCGATCAGGCTGATCTCCGGCCGCGCGACCCTGACGAGGTAGACGCGGTCCTCGCTCTCCAGTCGCTCGCCCCCTCCGGGCCCGTTGACGATCGCCTCGTCCATCGAAGCCTCCTCCGCCCGCCCTTTAACTCTAGGGGCACCCCCTCTCCCACCACCCGCCTTCGAGCGTACAGCCGAAAACCGCATCGGTGGCGCGCGGACCGTGCCGGGAGGGTGACGTGAGCGTGCCGGGATACGTCGAGCTCCACGCCCACTCGGCCTACTCGTTCCTCGACGGCGCCTCCCTGCCCGAGGAGCTCGCCGCCCGTGCGGTCGAGCTCGGGTACGACGCGCTCGCGCTCACCGACCACGACGGCCTCTACGGCTCGCTCGAGTTCGCCTACGCCGCGAGGGCGCTCGGCCTCCGGGCGATCACGGGCGCCGAGGTGACGCTCGCCGACGGCTCCCACGTCACGCTCCTCGTCGAGACGACGCGCGGCTACGCGAACCTCTGCCGCCTCCTCACCGCCGCGCATGCCCACGAGCGCCTCGACCCGCGCCTCGACCCGACCTTGCTCGCCGAGCGGAACGAGGGGCTCGTCTGCCTCTCCGGCTGCGCCCGCCACGGCCTCGCCGTCCGCGATCCGAACGCAGCCGCCCGGCTCGCGCGCGCGTTCGGGCGCGACCGCTTCTTCGTCGAACTCCAGCGCCCCTTCCTGCGGGGCGACGCGCGCCGCAACGCGGCGTTGCGCGCGCTCGCCGAGACGCTCGGCGTGCCCGCCGTCGTCACCGGGGACGTCCACGCGCACCACCCCCGCCGGACGCGTCTCCAGGACGTCCTCGTCGCCGTTCGCAACCGCACCTCCCTCGAGGGCTGCGAGCCGGAGCGGCGCGGCAACGACACGAGCGTCCTCCGGCCGCCCGAGGAGGTCGCCGCACACTTCCCCGACGACCGCGCCGCCGTTCGCGCCGCGGGCGCGCTCGCCGAGCGGCTCACGTTCGACCTCACGCACGAGCTCGGCTACCGCTACCCCGACTTCTCAGACCGGGAGGACCCGGCCGACGTCCAGCTGGCGCGAACCTGCCGGCGCGCGTTCGAGGAGCGCTACCGGCATGCCCCCCGCTCGCTCCGGACGCGGGCGGACGAGCGGCTGCGGGAGGAGCTCGCGCTCATCGCCGAGCTCGGCCTCTCCGGCTTCTTCCTCCTCCACTGGGAGGTGCTGGAGCTCGCGCGCGAGGTCGCGGCCGAGGTGCGCGGCCCCGGCTCGCCGCGCCATCTGCTGCCGCCGGGGCGCGGGCGCGGCAGCTCGGTCGGCTCGATCGTCTGCTACCTGACGGGGCTCTCGCACGTCGACCCGGTGGAGGGCGGCCTCGCGCTCGGCCGCTTCCTGAACCGCGAGCTCTCGTCAGTCCCGGACATCGACCTCGACTTCCCGCGCGACATCCGCGAGAAGCTGATCGTCGCCGTGACCGAGCGCTACGGCCGCGAGCACTCGGCGCTCGTCGCGAGCTTCGCCACCTACCGCGCCCGCGGCGCCATCCGTGACGTCGGCAAGGCCCTCGGGCTCCCGCAGGCCGAGCTCGAGCGGCTGGCGCGGGTCTCCGACGGCTGGAACGCGCGCCGGGTCGGGGAGGAGATGGAGCTCCTACCGGGCGCCGAGCGGCGCCTTTCCTCGCCGCGCTGGCACGCGTTCCGCGAGCTCTGCGGCGAGATCGCCGGGTTGCCGCGCCACCTCTCGCAGCACCCGGGCGGCATGGTCATCTCGTCGCGCCCGCTCGTCGAGCTCGTCCCGGTCGAGCCGGCCGCGATGGAGGGACGCCAGAACTGCCAGTGGGACAAGGACTCCTGCGCCGACGCGGGCTTCCTGAAGATCGACCTGCTCGGGCTCGGGATGCTCTCCGCCGTCGAGGAGTGCGTCGAGCAGATCGCGCTCCTGCGCGGCCGGCCGATCGACCTCTCCCGCATCCCGCTCGACGACGCCGGCGTCTACAAGGAGATCCAGGACGCCGACACGGTCGGCCTCTTCCAGATCGAGAGCCGCGCCCAGATGCAGAGCCTCCTGCGCACGCGGCCCGAGAACCTCGACGACCTCACCGTCCAGGTAGCGCTCGTCCGCCCGGGTCCGATCCAGGGCAAGGCGGTGCACCCGTACATCGAGCGGCGCGAGCGGCTGCGCCGCGACCCCCGCTACGAGCCGCCCTACGACCACCCGTCGCTCGCTGAGCCGCTCCGCGACACGCTCGGCGCGATCATCTTCCAGGAGCAGGTCCTCGACGTGGCCATGGCGCTCGCCGGCTTCAGCGTGGGGGAGGCAGAGGGGTTGCGGCGGGCGATGAGCCGCAAGCGCAGCCACGACGCGATCGAGGCCTACCGCAAGCGTTTCCTCGAGGGTGCGCATGCGAACGGCGCCGACCGCGAGACCGCCGAGCTCGTCTTCTCGAAGATCAACGGCTTCGCGTCCTTCGGGTTCCCGAAGTCGCACGCGGCCGCCTTCGCGCTCCTCGCCTACCAGTCGGCCTGGCTTCGCCACCACTATCCCGGCGAGTTCCTCTGCTCGCTCCTGAACGCCCAGCCGATGGGCTTCTACCCGCCGGCGAGCCTCGTGCGCGACGCACAGCGCCGTGGCGTCGAGGTGCTGCCCCCGGACGTGAACCAAAGCGCGGCGAAGTGCCTCCTCGAGCGCGGCGCCGTCCGCGTCGGCCTCGGCTACGTCAAGGGCCTCGGCGAGGAGCCGGCGACGGCGCTCGTGGGGGAGCGCGACGCGGGCGGCCCCTTCCGGAGCGTCGCCGACCTCGCGCAGCGCGCGCCGCTCGACCGCCCCGCGCTGGAGGCGCTCGTGGCGAGCGGTGCCTGCGACTCCTTCGGCTGGCCCCGGCGGCAGCTCCTCTGGCGGCTCGGGCTCGCGCCCCGATCGGTGAGCGCGGGCGGCGGCGGCACGGAGCGGCAGCTTGCGCTGCCGCTCGAGCCGACGAGCGAGATCCCGGAGCTCGCCGAGCAGACGACCTGGGAGCGGATGCTCGCCGACTACCGCCTCACGAGCCTCTCCGTGGGGCTGCACCCGCTCGAGCTCCTGCGGCCGCATCTGCCGGGGGAGGTCCTCGCAAGCGCCGACCTCCTGGAGGCGCAGCACGGGACACGGGTGGCGATCGCCGGCCTCGTCGTTGCCCGGCAGCGGCCGGCGACGGCGAACGGTGTCGTGTTCCTGCTCCTCGAGGACGAGCACGGCCAGGTGAACCTGATCGTGCCCCCGCAGGTCTACGACCGCTACCGGGCGCTCGTGCGCGGGGAGCCGCTCCTGCTCGCCCGCGGCCGCTTCGAGCGCATCGACCGGAACCGCAACGTCCTCGTCGCCGAGCTCTCCTCGCTGGCGCCCCTCGCGCGCCGCGTCGCCAACGACGCAGAGGTCCGGGGCGCGATGCCCGCCGCCCACCACTTCGGCGGCAGGTAGCCGGAGGGTCAAGGGGAGGAAAGCGCGGCCGATGAAGGGGCCATGGCGCTCCCGCGGCCGCCGGCCGTGACGCGGGCGGCGTCGAGCTGCGGCTCGACCGGATGCCGCTGCCGCCCCTCCGCGGAGACGGCGCGAGGCTCGGCCAGCTGCTCGACAACCCCGTCTCCAACGCCGTCAAGTTCACGCCGACGGGCGGCCGCGTGGTCGTCGCCGTCGCCCGCCGGGGAGACGACGCCCTCGTGGCGGTCTCGGACACGGGCATCGGCGTGCCCGCCGCCGAGCAGCGCCGGCTCTTCGACCGCTTCTTCCGCGCCTCGAGCGCCCACGAGCGGGCGATCGACGGCACGGGCCTCGGCCTCACCATCGCCCCCGGTCGCCTCTCCGGGCGCCCAGGCGGACACCGTCCTCTAGGCTCTCCTCCCGTGCCACCCCGCTCGCTCTGGCTGCGCGAGGCGCTCGCGGCCGAGGACGGTGCCGCGTCTCCGGAGCTGCGCGGGCCGGCCCGTGCGGACGTGTGCGTCGTCGGCGGGGGTTACACCGGGCTCTG
>DASTBX010000105.1:0-5680 GCA_035711645.1 Gaiellaceae bacterium | reverse complement strand
CGCCTCGGGAGTGAGCAGCAGCGCGCGCTCCGTCAGGAGCGCGGCGGCATCCGGCGCTCCGCGGGCCCGCGCGCCCGCGGCCGCCTCGTCGAGGGCGGCGGCGACGTCCGCGTCCGGCCCGTCGGCGGCGAGGGCCAGGTGACGGGCTCGTTCCTCCGGCTCCGGCACCGCGGCGGCGAGGCGGCGGTGGATCGCGCGACGCTCGGCGGGCTCGACCGAGAGGTAGGCGCCGGACGCGAGCAGCGGGTGGGCGAACTCGATCCTCTCGCCGTGCAACGTGACGACGTGGGCGTCGACGGCCGGCTCGAGCGCCGCGTAGACGTCCTCGTCCGCGGCCGCCGCGACGACCGCGACGGTGGGCTGCGCGAGGGCTCCGGCGAGCGCGAGCGCCCGCTGCGCCTTCGGCGGCAGTGTGCCGAGGCGGTCGCGGACCAGCAGCTCGAGCGTGACCGGGAGCGCTCTATCGGGCGCCAGCGCAACGGCGTCCCGCTCGACGGCGCGGGCGAGCTCGAGGGCGTAGAACGGGTTCCCCGCGGCAAGCTCGTGAATCCTGCGGAGGACGGGCCGAGGGAGCGCGGTGCCGAGACGGGCGTGCAGGACCTCGTGGAGCGCTTCGAGGCTGAGCGGGCCGACGTCGATCCGGGCCAGCTCCGTACCGAGCGCGTGCTCGAGCGGCGTCGGCCCGCTCTCGTCCTCGCGCCGGGCGAGCAGGAAGGCGACCGGCTGCCCCTGGAGGCGCCGCGCCGCAAAGGCGAGCACGGAGGCGGACGGAGGATCGAGCCACTGGACGTCGTCCACGGCCACGAGCACGGGCGCGTCGGCCGCGAGCGTCCGGAAACCGTTGAGGATCGCCAGGGAGACGGCCCGCCGGTCCGCTCCGCGTCCGCCCGCCTCCTCGAGGAGCAGAGCGACGTCGAGCGCCCGGCGCTGCGGCGCCGAGAGCCCGGGGAGCAAATCCTCCCGGACGGCGCCGACGAGATCGCCGAGCGCGGCGAACGAGAAGTCCGCCTCCGCACCCGCCGGGCGGGCGGTGAGAGCTCGGCGGCCGGCCTCCGCCGCCGCCTCGACCCCGTGCCGCCAGATCGTGGTCTTGCCGATCCCGGCCTCGCCGGCCAGGAGCAGCGCCTCGCCGGCATAGGGCTCCCCGGCGGCGAACGCCTCCACGGCGGCGAGCTCGCGCTCGCGGCCGACGACGGGTCCCGAGCCGACCGTCACGGGCCTCTCATAGCACCGTTCGGCCGCGGCCGGAAGGCCCGAGGAGCGCCCAGGAGGGATTAGAGGCGGGCGCCGCGCAGCGCCGTCGCGCAGATGTGCTCGGCCGGCTGCGGCGGGATCTTCGGGATGACCGCGAAGAGCAGCTCCCGCAGGCGCTCGTTGTTCTCCTGGAAGACACCGACGACCTGCTCGTGGGAGACGGGCGGCGTGCCCTCGACGCCGACGTCGTGGTCGGTGACCATCGAGATGTTCGCGTAGCAGAGCTCGAGCTCCCGCGCGAGGTAGCCCTCGGGATAGGCGGTCATGTTGATCGTGTCCCACCCCATCGCCTGGAACCACTTCGACTCGGCCCGGCTGGAGAAGCGCGGGCCCTGGATGACGACGACGGTGCCGCCGTCCCGGGCCTTGATCCCGAGCTCAGCGGCCGTCTCGACGAGCAGGGCGCGCAGGTCGGGACAGTACGGGTCGGCGGCCGAGACGTGTGTCGTCTCGGGGCCGTCGTAGAACGTATCCGCGCGGCCGCTCGTGCGGTCGACGAACTGGTCGCAGACGACGAACTCGCCGAGCTCGAGCTCGGCCTTCAGGGCTCCCGAGGCGTTCGGCCCGATCAGGCGGCGCACGCCGAGCTCCTTCATCGCCCAGACGTTCGCCCGGTACGGGATCGCGTGCGGCGGCAGCTCGTGGTCGCGGCCGTGGCGGGGCAGGAAGGCGACGCGGGTGGCGCCGACGGCCCCGATCGTGAACGGACCCGACGGCGTCCCGTAGGGCGTCTCGACCTTCACCTCCTCGACGTCCTCGAGAAACGAGTAGAACCCGGAGCCGCCGAAGACGCCGACGTCAGCCGTCGGCCTCGCCACCGGGCTCCTTCGCCGCCTTTGCGAACGCGAGCTGGAGGTTGGCGATCTGCTCCTCGAAGCCCTCGACGACGGGCTCGTCGAGGAAGCCCTCGAGCACGGGGACGAGCGCCTGCATCGTCTCGATCGCGAGCGACGTCTGACCCAGGTCACGCTCCTCGCGCGAGTCGTCAGTGAGCCCGAGGCGGCGGTAGGCGATGGACGAGAGCTGGACGAGCGTGCTCACGAGCACGTCCTCGACGCGCAGCTTGCCCAGCTCGTCGGCGAGCTCTCGGGCGACCCGCTCCTGCTCGTCGGCAGGCTCAGACACGGACAGGCTCCAGGATCTCCTGCGCGTAGACCTCGGCCAGGGACTCCCCCGCCTCGTGGCGCGAGATCTGGCGCTCGGCGGCGCTCACGGCGGGAACGGCGAGGTACGAGGCGACGCCGACCTCCTCGGCGACGGGCAGCGTCCACTCGACCAGGCGCTCGAGCTCGGCGCGCGCTGGCCGTACGGCGCCCGTGTCGAGGTCGATCAGCTCGCCGGAGAGCCCGTGGCGGATCGCCCGCCAGAGGTTCTCCTCGAGGAGCCGGTGCGGATGCTGCGGGAGCGGCTCGCCCTCGTCCAGGGCCCGCGCGATCCGGACCGTGAGCGCGTACATGAGCGCCGCGAGCCCCTGCGCCTCGGCGAGATCCGGCTGGCCGTCGCAGATGCGGATCTCCACGGTCGGGAACTCCAGATGCGGCCGGACGCTCCACCAGATCTGCGTGTGCTCCGTGATCGAGCCCGTGTCGTAGAGGAACCGGACGTAGCGCTCGTACTCGGCCCAGTCGCCGAACGCGTCGGGAATGCCGCAGCGCGGGAACATGCGCGTGAAGATCTGTGTCCGCGCCGAGTGCAGGTGCGTGAACACTCCGTCCACGAACGGCGAGCTGCCCGAGTAGGCGAGCAGATGCGGGAGGAACGTCCGCAGGCCGTCGGTGACCGCGATGGCGCGGTCGGCGCCCCGGATGCCCACGTGGACGTGGAGGCCGAAGCTGTTGTTGCGCCAGACCACGTAGCGCAGGATCTCGTCGTTGCGCCGGTAGTGCGGCGTGTCGATGATGCGCTGCTCCTGCCACGGGCTCCACGGGTGCGTACCGGTGGCGCCGAGGACGACGTCGAACCTCGTCGCCAGCTCGAGCAGCTGCCGGCGTCGCTCGACCATGGCGGTCGCCGCCTCCGCGAACGTCTCGCAGCGCCCCGTGCGCACCTCGATCTCGGACGCGATCAGCTCGCCGACGAGGTGCTCGGCGAGCGGCGTTCCCGCCGCCCCTGCCTGTAGCTCCTCGAAGCGGTTGACGAGGCCCAGCGTCTCGGGGTCGAGGATGGCGAACTCCTCTTCCACCGCGACCGTGAAGTCGCGGCCGGATTCGAGGCCTTCGCGGGCCGTTCTGATCTGCTCCTCCGGACTCAGCTTCTGAGTGTCACCCACGGGCCGAAAGTATCAGAGCGGCTATGCGCTCCCAGCTCCAAAGCCGCTCCGCGGCGCGGCGCGCGGCCTGGCCCAGGCGGCGGCGCTCGGCGGCGGGGAGCGCGAGAAGCGCGGCGAGCGTCGCGGCGAGGTCGTCCACGTCCGCGCGCGCGAACGACGCGAGCCTCCGGTGTTCCGGCGGGTACTCGGACTCGAGCCCCGCGGCGATCTCGGCGAGCCCCGAGTGCCGTGCGACGAGCGGCGGCGAGCCGCAGGCTGCCGCCTCGGCGGCGACCATGCCGAACGCCTCCGGGAAGACGGAGGGCGTCACGCTGACGTCGGCGAGAGCCCAGAGGTGCGCGAGGTGACGGTGCTCGAGCGGGCCCGTGAAGAGCACCGGCCGGCCGGCGGCCGCCTCCTCGAGCGCGGCGCGCTGGGGCCCGAAGCCGACGATCACGGTGCGCGCCTCGACGCGTTCCAGCGCCGCGAGAAGGAGGTCGACGCCTTTCTCGCGCGAGAGCTTGCCGACGTAGACGACCGTCGGCTCCTGCCCCGCCAGGAAGCGGGCGAGGCGGTCCGCATTGCCGGGGTCGGGGTGGCGCTCGCCGGTGAGGGGCGGGTCGCGGCGCGCCTCCTCGACGAGCGCGGCGAGCGCGTCCTCTCGCGGCTCCGGCCGCAGCTCTTCGACGTCCACCCCGGGCGGCACAACCCGGATGCGCTCCAGGTACTCCCCGGCGCCGACGACCTCCTCGAGCACGCCCCGGATGTGTTCGGAGCCGGCGAAGACCGCGCTCGCCCGGGCAAGCGTCTCGCGCGCCCACCCGGCCAGCTCCTCGTTCCCGCGGACGGCGAACTCGAGCTCGGAGCCGTGGGCCTTGACCGAGAACGGCATCCCGGCGGCCGCGCCGACCGGCGCGCCGAGGAGCACGTGGTTGACGAGCAGGAAATCGGCCGGCATGTGCTCGCGGAGAGCGGCGGCGTTCCGCTCCACCCACTCCTCGCGCTCCGCCCGGGTCAGGTCCGGAAGGAGGCGCGCGTCCGCGTCTTCGTAGCTGTCGAGCACGAACACGGGCAGGATCGGCCCGGCGTCGGGCCGCACGACCGTCGCACCCCCGAGGTCGAAGCGCTCCGGGTGAGGCTCCTGGCACAGGACGACTACGTCGTGGCCGAGCCGGCTCCAGGCCCTGGCGAGCGCACGCGTGTAAACGTTCGAGCCCGTTCCGCCCAGGAGGTAGCCGTGCCAGAGGAGAATCTTCACGGCAATGGATCCTGACGAACTCCTCGTCCGGCGGGCGCAGCGCGGTGAGCGCTTCGCCTTCGAGAAGCTGGTGGAGCGCCACGAGCAGCGCCTCTACACGCTCGCCGCGCGCGTGCTCGGCTCCCGCGAGGACGCTGCCGACGCCGTGCAGGAGGCCCTCGTCCGCGCGTGGCTCGCGCTGCCGAAGTTCCGGCGGGACGCGCGCTTCTCGACGTGGCTCTACCGCATCGTCGTCAACGCCGCCCACGACGTGCGCGCGAAGCGGCGGGAGCCGACGCTGGAGGAGCCGCCAGACCCCGCCGACCCGCGCGACCGCTTCGCCGACCGGGAGCTGTCCGGCGACCTGCAGCGGGCGCTGAACGCGCTCGACGAGACGTACCGCACGGCCGTCGTCCTTTACGACGTCCTCGGCTGCTCGTACGCGGAGATCGCCGAGCTCACGGACGTCCCCGAGGGTACGGTGAAGTCGAGGATCTTCCGCGGGCGCACCGAGCTCGCGGCACTCCTGGGAACACCTGCCGAGCCGGCGGAGTCGAACACCTGATGCCCGAGAAGCACCCGGACGAGCTGGAGCTGCTCGCCTACGTCGAGGAGGAGCTGGCCGCGGAGGCTCGGCGCGACGTCGCCGAGCACCTGGTCGCCTGCCGCCCGTGCGCCGAGAGCGTGCGCCGGCTGGAAGCCGGTCGTTCCGCGCTGCGCGCGGCGCCGCTCCTCGACCTCCCCGAGGGACGCCGCGAGGAGCTCGTCGCCGCGCTGCCCGACCGGCGCGACCGCTGGCGTGCGTTCCGGCCCGCCCGGCGCGCGCTGGTCGTCGCGGCTCCCGTCGCCGCTGCCGCCGCCTTCGTGGGCGTCTTCGTGCTCGCCACGCAGGTCGACCTGGGCGGGGGCGACGACGACGTCTCGGGCGATGCGGCACAGGT
>DASTBX010000104.1:0-18080 GCA_035711645.1 Gaiellaceae bacterium | reverse complement strand
GATAGGACGGCCTCTCAGGGAGGACCGAGACGCTACGACGCGCGCCGCGCCAGGTCAAGCACCCGGGGGGAGCGGTTCGGCCTACTCGGCCGTCACGTACGCGGCGGTGAGGCCGCCGTCGACGAGGAAGGTCGCGCCGTTGACGTAGGACGACTCGTCGCTCGCCAGGAAGAGCGCGCCGTAGGCGATCTCCTCGGCGCGGGCCAGCCGCCCCATCGGCAAATGGACGAGCCGGCGCTCGAGCGCGCCGGGCGTCTCGTCGAAGAGCCGCATGAGAAGCGGCGTCTCCACCGGGCCCGGGCAGAGCGCGTTCACGCGCACGCCGCGGCCGCCGAACTCGACGGCGAGCTCGCGGCTCATCGAGAGGACGGCCCCCTTCGAGGCCGTGTAGGAGATCTGCGACGTCGCGGCGCCCATGAGGGCGACGAAGGAGGCGACGTTGATGACGGAGCCGCCGCCGCGCTCCAGCAGGTGCGGGATGCCGTGGCGGCAGCAGAGGTAGACGCCCTTCGTGTTGACGTCCTGGACGCGCTGCCAGGCCTCCTCCTCGGTCTCGAGGATCGAGGCGTCGTCGGCGGGCATGACCCCCGCGTTGTTGTAGAGGACGTCGATGCCGCCGTACCGCGCGACGGTCGCGGCGTACATCGCCTGGACGCTTTCACCGTCTGTCACGTCGACCCGCTGGAAGAAGGCGTCGCTGCACTCGGCGGCCGTCTGCTCTCCGGCCTCGGGCGAGACGTCGGCGACGCAGACGCGCGCGCCTTCCGCGGAGAACAGCAGCGCCGCCTCGCGGCCGATCCCCCCCGCCGCGCCGGTGATCACCACGACCTTTCCGTCCAGCCGCCCCATCGCGGCCGGAGCTTACCTATCCGGCCGTGGCCTCCTGGAGGAGGGCGTCGAGCCGCTCGAAGCGGGCGTCCGTGCCCGGCTCCGGCCGCTCGTTCCACCACGCGAGCACGACGTTGGGCCCGTAGCGCTTGTGGGCGACGTAGGAGTTGGCGAGCTCGTCGAAGTCCCAGTAGATCCCGTTCGCGTCCTCCGCGAGCGGCTTCGCCGTCTCCTTGTCGGAGAGGAGCGAGTCGACGGCCTCGTCGTGGTCCGCCTCGACGACGTAGACCGTGAAGGTCCCGTAGCGTCCTTGCTGGCGCGGCGTCGGATCGAGCCCGAGCCCGAGCTGCTCCCAGGCGGCGTCGGGAGTCGCCGTGCCGCGGAGCTGCGTCCCGCCCGAGGCCTGCCGGAACCGGGCGACGAGCTGGCTCGCGCCGATCGGGGCGGCCTCCTCGCCGGTCGGCGTCGTCTCGTCGACCCCCTCGCCGGACGCACCGCACCCGGCCGCGAAGAGGGCGGCGAGGAGCACGACAAGCAGGGCGATGCGCGTCGGTCTCACAACGTCAGAGTACGTTCCCGTTCCGACGCGGCAAGTATCGCGAACGGATGTAAGGGCTTCGTGACCGCGGCTACTCGGTGGAGACGAACACGTTCTTGACCTCCGAGTAGCCGTCGAGCGCCTGCATGCCGAGCTCGCGGCCGAAGCCCGACTGCTTGAAGCCGCCGAACGGGGTGGCGACCCGCACGGAGCTGTTCGAGTTCACGGAGAGGACGCCGGAGTCGAGAGCGCGCGCCAGGCGCAGCGCCCGGGCTCCGTCGCGGGTCCAGATGGAGCCGGAGAGGCCGAACGGCGTGTCGTTCGCGAGCCGCACGGCATCGGCCTCGTCCTCGAAGGGGATGACCGCCGCCACGGGGCCGAAGACCTCCTCGCGCGCGATCCGATCGTCGTTCGTCGCCTCGACGAGCGTGCAGGGGAACCAGAAGCCGGGTCCTTCGGGGGACTCGCCGCGGAAGAGCGGCTCGCCGTCCACGAAGGACGAGACCGTCTCCCGGTGCGCGGCCGAGATGAGCGGGCCCATCTCGGTCGCCTCGTCCCGCGGGTCGCCGACCGCGACGCCCTTCGTCGCCTCGACGAGGAGCTCCAGGAAGCGGTCGTAGGCGGAGCGCTCGACGAAGATGCGCGAGCGGGCGCAGCAGTCCTGGCCGGCGTTGTCGAAGACCGCGTAGGGCGCCGCGGCCGCTGCGCCCTCGAGATCCGCGTCGGCGAAGACGACGTTCGCCGATTTGCCGCCGAGCTCGAGCGTGACCCGCTTGATCGTCCCCGCGGCGCCCTCCATCACGCGGCGGCCCACCTCCGTCGAGCCCGTGAAGCCGATCTTGGCCACGTCCGGATGCTCGACGAGGCGCTGTCCCACGACCGAGCCCTTGCCGGCGACGACGTTGACGACGCCTTCGGGGATGCCGGCCTCGAGCACGAGCTCCCCCAGACGCAGGGCGGAGAGAGGCGTCAGCTCCGCCGGCTTCAGCACGACCGTGTTCCCGCACGCCAGCGCGGGCCCGAGCTTCCAGCTCGCGATGTTGAGCGGGAAGTTCCACGGCACGATCAGGCCGACGGCGCCGAGCGGCTCGCGGAACGTCAGGTCGACGCCGCCCGCGACGGGGATGGTCTCGCCGTGGTGCTTGTCGACGGCGCCCGCGTAGAAGTGGAAGACGTCCGCGACCATCCCGACCTCCGCCCGCGCGCCTGAGATCGGCTTGCCGACGTTGCGCGACTCGATGCCCGCCAGCTCCACGCCGTGCTCCTCGACGAGCGCTGCCAGCCGGCGCAGGAGCCGGGCGCGATCCGCGGGAGCGACGGCGCGCCAGGCGGGGAAGGCGGCCTTCGCGCGCGCGACCGCCTCGTCGGTCTCGGCGACACCCGGCTCGGGCAGCTCGGCGATCGTCTCCTCGGTGGCCGGGTTCGTGACGGCGATCACCGGCGCTCCGCGCGGTAGCGGCGCGACTCGGCGACGAGCGCCTCGAAGAGGGCGGCGTCCTCGCCCGCCTCGGGATGCCAGAGGACGCCGAGCGCGAAGCGGCGGTCCGGGGCCTCGAGCGCCTCGACGGTGCCGTCGTCGGCGCGCGCGCTCTCGCGCAGGCCCTCGCCGATCGTCCCGAAGCCCTGGTGATGGTGGCTCTTCACGGGAGCGTGGTCGCCGACGAGCTCGTGCAGCCTCGTCCCCCCGAGCACCTCGACGTCGTGATCGGCGAAGACGCCGGGGGTGTGCTTGTGGCGGTCGTGGCCGACGACCTCGGGGAGGTGCTGGACGAGGTCGCCGCCGCGCGCGACGTTCAGCACCTGGCTTCCTCGGCACACAGCGAGGACAGGCATGTCGCGGGCCAGCGCGGCCTCGAGGAGGGCGAGCTCGGCGCGGTCGCGCTCGGGGCGGACGCCGTTCGTCTCCGGGTGGGCGTCGGCGCCGTACGTCTCAGGATCCAGGTCGGAGCCGCCCGAGAGGAGCAGGCCGTCGAGGACGTCGAGCGTCTCCTCGAGCCCCTCGAGGCTGGGCGGGACGAGCAGCGGCCGTCCGCCGGCGCGCTCGATCGCCTGCACGTAGGAGAGCGGGATCAGAGCGGCGGGAGCCTCCCACACGCCCCAGCGCGCCTCCTCCGCGTAGCTCGTGATCCCGATGACGGGTCGCACCTCCACGAGCCTACCCGCGCTCGAAGAGGCGCTCACGCTCGTAGCACGTGACCGTCTCGTCGAAGAGCCGCTGCTCCGTGCGTGCGTAGTTGAGGTAGTGGTCGACGACGTCGTCGCCGAATGCGGCGCGCGCCATCGTTCCCTCCTCGAGCGCGGCGATCGCCTCGCGCAGCGAGTACGGGAACCGCTCGGCGTCCGACTCGTACGCGTTGCCCTCGAGAGCCGGCGGGAGCTCGAGCTCGTTCTCGATCCCGTGGAGGCCGGCCGCGAGCAGCGCCGCGAAGCCGAGATAGGGGTTGACGTCGCCGCCCGGGATCCGGGTCTCGGCGCGGAGCCCTCGGCCGTGGCCGACGATGCGGAAGCCGCACGTGCGGTTGTCGTGGCCCCACGCGAGCGTCGTCGGCGCCCAGCTCCCGGAAGCGAAGCGCTTGTAGGAGTTGATCGTCGGCGCGACGAAGACGGCCAGCTCCTTCAGGCACGCGATCTGGCCGGCGAGGTAGTGCTTGAAGACGTCCGACTCGTCGGCGAAGGCGTTCTCGCCTTCCCGCCAGAGGCTCGAGTGGACGTGGCAGGAGTTGCCGATCCACCGGTGGTCGGGCTTCGCCATGAAGGTGATCGAGCAGCCGTTCAGGAACGCGATCTCCTTCGCGCCGTTCTTGTAGACCGTGTGGTTGTCGGCCATCGTCACCGCGTCCGCGAAGCGGAAGTTGACCTCCTGCTGGCCGGGCCAGGCCTCGCCCTTCGACGTCTCCACCCTGATCCCGGCGCCCTGCATGCCGTTGCGGATCTGGCGGATCAGCCGCTCGTCGTACGTCGTCGCCAGGACGTGGTAGTCGAGGATGTACGGGACGGAAGGCGTCAAGTCGCGGTAGTGCTTCGCGTGCGCCTCCTCGTAGGTCTCCTTCAGGAGGTAGAACTCGAGCTCCGAGCCGAACATCGGCGTGTAGCCGAGCTCGGCCGCGCGCTCCACCTGGCGGAGGAGCACCTGCCGCGGGGAGGGCGCGACCGGCGAGCCGTCGTGCCAGGCGACGTCGCAGAGCACGAGCGCGGTCGCCTCGAGCCACGGAATGCGGCGGAGCGTCGCCGGGTCAGGTCGGAGGACGAAGTCGCCGTATCCCTGCTCCCAGCTCGCGATCCCGTACCCGGGGATGGGGTCCATCTCCATGTCGAGCGCGAGCAGGTAGTTGCAGCCCTCGACGCCGTGCTCGGCCACGTGCTCCTCGACGAAGAACTCACCGTGCAGGCGCTTGCCCAGGAGCCGGCCCTGCATGTCCGTGAAGGCGACCACGACGGTGTCGATCGACCCCTCCCGGACTGCCGCCTCGAGCTCCGCCGGGCTCAGCATGGCTGCGAGTCATACCACGGAGGGATCGAAGCGAGAAAGCCGAACTCTTGACGCCGACATTCGCGGTGGTTTTCAATCGCCGCCTCACATGGCCGGTCTGCGCTTCATGCTAGGAGGGTCACATGGCTGAACGTCGGCAAGGTTCCATCACCTACCGCGAGGCGGGCGCGGAGTACTTCGACAAGCGGAAGCTCCGTCGCCACGCGGGCGTCTGGTCGCTCTGGGCGCTCGGGGTCGGCGCCGTCATCTCGGGAGACTTCTTCGGCTGGAACTTCGGGCTCGCCTACGGCTTCGGCGGCCTGCTCGTCGCGACGCTGATCATCACGGTCATGTTCTTCGGGCTCTGCTTCTCGATCTCGGAGATGTCGCCGGCGCTCCCGCATACCGGCGGGGCGTACTCGTTCTCACGCTCGGCGATGGGCCCCTGGGGCGGCTTCACGACCGGCGTCGCCGAGACGATCGAGTACGTCGTCACCCCGGCGGTGATCGTGGCGGGGATCGGCTTCTACATGGAGTCGATCTCGACCGACCTCTTCGGAGGAAGTCCGCCGCTGTGGGCGTGGTGGCTGATCTTCTACGTCGTCTTCGTCGGCCTCAACTACATCGGGGTCGAGGCCTCGTTCCGTTTCACGATCTTCATCACGTTCGCGTCGCTGGCCATCCTCGCCGTCTTCTTCATCGGCGCGATCGGCGAGTTCAATTTCGACGAGTTCGCGATCGGCGACCAGGGTTGGTTCCCCGACGGCATCCCGGGCGTCTTCTACGCGCTGCCCTTCGCGATCTGGTTCTACCTCGCGATCGAGGAGTTACCCCTCGCCGCCGAGGAGTCGCACGATCCGAAGCGGGACATCCCGCGGGGGACGATCTACGGGCTCCTGACGCTGATCGTCACCGCCTTCCTCGTCCTCTTCCTCAACTCGGGGATCGCCCCGGGATCCGAGGCGCTCTCCGAGTCGGGCGAGCCGCTCAACGACGGGCTCAAGACGATCTTCGGCGAGGGGACGGCCACCTCGCTCCTGGCGCTCATCGCCGTGACCGGCCTCGTCGCCAGCTTCCACACGATCATCTACGCATACGGCCGCAACATCTTCTCGCTCTCGCGGGCCGGCTACTACCCGCACTTCCTCTCCGTGACCGGGGGGACGCGCAACACGCCTCACGTCGCGCTCGTCGCCGGAGCGGTCGTCGGGTTCGGCCTCACGCTGCTGCTCGACCAGGCCCAGACGCACGACTGGATCGGCGGGAACCTCGGCGCGGCGCTCCTCTCGATGGCCGTCTTCGGCGCCGTCATCTCGTACTTCATGCAGACGCTCTCGTTCGTGCTCCTGCGGCGGAAGCTGCCGGACATCGAGCGGCCGTACCGCAGCCCCGTGGGCGAGTGGGGAGCGCTGATCGCGGCCGCGATCGCCCTGCTCTCGCTCGTGGCGCTCTTCTGGAACGCGGACTACCGGCCCGGCGTCGTCGCAGTGGCGATCTTCTACGCGATCGCGCTCGCGTACTTCGCGGTCGTCGGCCGGCGCCGGCTTGTCCTCTCGCCGGAAGAGGAGTTCGCCGTCACGCGCGGCCTCCACGGGCATCCGGAGCGGGAGGGCTACGGCGTCACGGAGCGCGAGGAGCTGCGCCCGGGAGCCGTCGCCGCGCCTCCCGAGACGCCTCCCGAGACCACTCCCACGCCCGGCTCCTAGCGCGCGTTCTCAGTCGTCGCCGCCGAGCTCCTCGACGAGGAGCGCGGCGGCGTACGCCCTCCAGGCCACGTCCGGCGTCTGGGCGAGGGCGTGCAGGGCCTCGCTCACGTGCGGCAGCCCCTCGGCCTCGAGGCGGAGCTGGCGCACGCCGTCCTCGAGCGCGAGCTGGCGGTCGACCGAGCGGAGGTCGTCGGCCATCCCCGTGACCGCGCGCCCGTGCAGGTCGAGCCCCCGGGCCGGATCGCCGCCCGTGGAGAGGAGCAGGAGCGCCCGCCGGGCGGCAGCGCGCGCCTCGCCCTCGTCGACGTGCACGTCGCGGCCGGCGACGGAGGCCAGGACGACGAGCGCCGTCGCGAGCTCCTCGGTGCCCTCCTCTCCGGCGAGCGTCCGCTCCAGATTCACGAGCCAGGGCGCGGGGCTCACAGCTCCAGCTCGGTCCCGGCGCCCTCGGCCCGGGCCTGCTCGAGCACGAGACTCGCGAAGGCGGCGTCGAGCGCGCCGATGCCGAGGTTGCAGCAGAGGACGCGCCCTGGCGAGCCGGCGCGGCCCAGGCCCTCGCCGACGCTGCCGGCGGGCTCCGGCCAGCCCTGGAAGTGGCCGAGCTCACGGTAGTAGGCGAACTGCCCGACGTCGTCGGCGAGGAAGAGGTCGGCGGCGCGGACGAGCTCCGCGCCCGCGTAGAAGTCGAAGTCGATCGGGAGCGCGAGCCAGCGCTCGCCCAGGTGCTCGGGCCGGAGCGCCGAGGGCGGGTCGGCCACGATCGGCCCGGCTGTGACGACGATCTCGGCGCCTGCGACCGCTTCCTCCCAGCCCGCCGCGGCCTCGACTCGCTCCCCGAGGCGCTCGATGCGCTCGGGGTGGGGATCCCAGGCGCGGATCCGCACCTCCGGCTCGAGCGTGCGGAGGAGGCCCGCGTGGAAGCGGCCCTGCTCCCCGCAGCCGAGGATGGCAACCTCCCTCCAGCCCGCGGGCGCGAACGCCCGCACGCAGACGCCGCTTGCGGCGGCCGTGCGCGCCGCCGTGATCTCGGCGCCGTCCAGGACCGCGACCGGCAGCCCGGTCTCCGGGTCGTTCAGCACGATCAGCCCCGTGATGTAGGGCAACCCCCGCTCCTTGTTGGCCGGGTACCCGGCGACCCACTTGAGCGCGACGACGTCCTCGTCGCGCAGGTACGCGGGCATGGCGTGGACGAACGAGTCCTTGCGCGGATGCACGCCCGGCTTGGGCGGGAGCTCGACGCGGCCGGCCGCGAGTGAGCGGTACGTGCGCTCGACGAGGTCGAGCTGCTCCGGGATGCCCGGCAGGAGGCGCGCGACCTCCGCACGGCCGAGGAAGAGGAGTGTGGTCACGGGTAGTGGGGCAGGGCCGACTCGGCGAGCTGCTCCACCTGGTCGAGGCGCGGGATCAGCGGGAAGACGACCAGGAGGTCGAGGCCCGCCCCCGCATACTCGGCGATCTCCTCCGCCAGCTTGTCGGCCGGGCCGTGGTGGATGAGCTCGTGCGGCTCGCGGTAGAGCTGTCCGTAGTAGCGCACCGCATGGTGCGTTCCCTCCTCGAGCGCGGCGGCAGGGTCGTCGCCGAGCGCGGCGTACGCCAGCCCGGCGATCGGGAAGTCGGGCTTGCCCTCGGCTGCGCCGAGCTCGCGGACCCACGGCACCAGCTCGGCCATGGCGGCCGCGCCCCGCGTTCCGAAGATGAAGCCGTCTCCAACCCGCACCGCGCGCTCGATCGCCTTCGGCTGTCCGGCGCCGACCCACACCGGGCATGGATCCTGGAGCGGCGGGGGTCCCGTGACGCCGCGGTCGCGGTCCGACGCCCGCGCCCGCTCCCAGACCTCCCGGATGCGCGAAACCTGCCGCTCGAGGCGCTCCGAGCGTCCCTTCGTCGGGGCGTCGAAGACTTCGTAGTCGGCGCCCCCGCCGCCCTGGGCGACCCCGAGGTCGAGCCGTCCGCCCGAGAGGCGGTCGACGACCGCTGCCTGCTTGGCGACGAGCGTCTCGTTCCTGTTCGGGAGCTGGAGGATCGTCGTCGCCAGGCGCGCCCTCTCGGTGACGCCGGCGACGCCGGCCAGCGTGACGAGGGGATCCCACGAGTCGTACGCCGGCTTGTCGATCGTGGCGAGCGTGTGGAACCCAGCCTCGTCGGCGAGCCTGGCCCAGTCGAGCATGAGCCGGCGGTCGGTCTCGAGCGCCATCGTGTTCGGCAGGCCGATTCCGAGCTGCACGGGCTGGATTCTTGCTCGGAGGACGGCTCGGCAAATCTGTAAGTTGACTCTTACGTAAGCCTTTGCTTAACTAGCGCGCGACATGGAAGCCGCCATGCGAGCGCTCGCCGAGCCGCACCGACGGCGCATCCTCGAGCTCGTCGCGGGCGTGGAGCGCAGCGCCGGCGAGATCGCGGCCGAGTTCGCGATCACGCGACCGGCCGTCTCCCAGCACCTCGCCGTGCTGCGGCAGGCAGGGCTGGTCGAGGAGCGGCGCGAGGGAACCAGGCGCCTGTACCGGGCGCGTCCGGAGGGTTTCGTTCCGCTCCGGGACTTCCTGGAGCGGTTCTGGGACGAGCGGCTCGAACGGCTGCGGCTGGCGGCGGAGCTCGAGGAAGGGAGAAGGCGCAGTGGCAGTTCGTCAGGATGAGGCCGTCGAGCGCGAGGTGCGGATCGCCGCGCGCCCCGAGACCGTGTTCGAGTTTCTCGTCGACCCGGAGAAGCAGGTTCTCTGGATGGGACGCCGGGCGGAGCTCGATGCCCGGCCGGGAGGGATCTACCGTGTCGAGATCAACGACCAGGCGGTCGCGCGCGGCGAGTTCGTGGAGATCGTGCCGCCGAGCAAGGTCCTCATGAGCTTCGGCTGGGAGGGACAGCAGGCGGCCCAGGGGGAGCACGGCGTGCCGCCCGGCTCGAGCCGCGTCGAGGTGACGCTGGAGCCTGACGGCGACGGCACGCTCGTCCGGCTGCGCCACTACGACCTGCCGGAGCAGGCGCGGGACATGCACGGCCAGGGCTGGGAGCTCTACCTGGGGCGGCTCGCGACCGCCGCGAGCGGCGGCGACCCGGGTCCGGACCCGAACCGGCCGGCCGACTGAGCGGAAGGAGGAGGAATGCCGACGTTTCTGGACCACCACGCGATGCCCGAGCTCTCCGCCGCGATGAAGGATGCGATGGCCGAGCGGATTCGCTCCGGCTGGGCGGACGAGAACGGCGCCAGGGCGGTCAACGTCTACGTGGCCGACGGCGAGGCCTACTGCCTCTCGGAGGCGCCGAACGCCGAGGCCGTCGTCAAGGCGCACGAGGCGGCCGGCGTCGCCGTCCGGCGCGAGGACGTCGTCGAGGTCAGCGCGATCGCGTAGCGGACGAGCGATCGGGGCGCGAGCGACGAAAGGGAGCACGGGATGGCACGGATCGTGTTCGAGCTGGACATCGAGGCGCCGGCGAGCGACGTGGTCGAGGCGCTCGACACCGAGGAGGGGATCGCCGGCTGGTGGACGCCGTCCGTCACGTTCCCTGGGGGCGCCGGCTCGATCCTGGCGCCCAAGTTCGTCGCAGCTCCGGCGCCGTTCGAGCTCCGGGTCGACGAGGTGAGCGACCGACGGGTGAGGCGGGCGTCGATAGGCGACTTTCCTCCCGATCGGGTCGGCACCGAGGTCACCTGGACGCTGACGCCCTCCACCGGCGCCACGCGGGTGCATTTCAGCCACGACGGCTGGGCCGACGACGGCGGCCTCTTTCCGAGCGCCGCGCTGACGTGGGGCCTGCTCATGCAGAGCCTCAAGCAGTACGTCGAGACCGGTACGGGGACGCCTTTGCCGGGCGCGTGACTTCGCGCCCTCTCGACGTAGGCCGAAGTACGGTACGCGGGTGCCGCTCCTCCGGGGCACCCGCGTGCTCGCCTTCGAGAACGGCCTCGCGGGGCCGCTCGCCACGCGGCTGCTCGCCGACCTCGGCGCCGACGTCGTCAAGGTCGAGCGGCCCGGCGGCGGCGACGTCACGCGCGCGTGGGACACGATCGCCGCGGGCCTCTCGAGCGGCTTCGTCTGGATGAACCGCGGCAAGCGGAGCGTCGCCCTCGACGTCAAGGACCCGGACGCGCGGCCGGCGGTCGAGCGGCTCGTCGAGCGGAGCGACGTCGTCCTCGTCAACTACGTGCCCGGCTGGGCCGAGCGCGTCGGGCTCGACGAGCCGGCGGTGCGGGCGCTGCGCGGCGACGTCGTCTACGTAGAGATCACGGGCTACGGGCCCGACGGGCCGTACGCGAAGAAGAATGCCTACGACCTCGTCATGCAGGGCGAGACCGGACTGCTCGCCGTCACCGGGACCCCGGACGCGCCGGCGCGCGTCGGCGTCTCGGTCTGCGACGTGGGCGCGGGGAGCTACGCGGCGGTGGCCACGCTCGCCGCGCTCGCGCGCCGAGCCGAGACGGGCGAGGGGGCCCGCGTCTCCGTCTCCCTCTTCGACACGATGGTCGACTGGCTCGGCTACTTCCCGCACCTCCTCTGGCACGGTCGCGGCGAGCCGCCGCGGACCGGCATGCGCCACCCGCTCTTCTGCCCCTACGGGCCGTTCCCGGCGGGCGACGGGCGTCTCTTCGGGCTCGCCGTCCTCTCCGCCGAGCACTGGCGCGCGCTCTGCGACGACGTGCTCGGGCGGCCGGAGCTGCTCGGCGAGGAGCGCTGGGGCTCGAACGAGGGGCGGGTCGGCGCGCGGGACGAGCTCGAGCCGCTCCTGGAGCACGCCTTCGCCGAGCGGCCGGCCGCCGAGTGGCTCGAGCGCCTCGAGTCCGCGCGGGTCCCCTGCGGCGCCGTCAACGAGGTCGCCGACGTCGTTGCCCACCCGCAGCTGGCCCACAACGGGCTCGTCGCGCACGTGGGCTCCCCGGCCGGCCCCATTCCGGTGGTCGGGAGCCCCTTCCTCGTCGACGGCGAGCGCCCGCCGTCAGGGGCCGTGCCCGCCCTCGGCGAGCACACCGCAGAGGTGCTCGCGGAGGTCGGCCTCGGTCAGCCGCAGAGCTCCTCCACGTAGCGCCGCTCCTCCGGGCCGAACCAGGGCGGCGATCCGGCCGCCGCGTTCTCGCCGGCGTGGCCGGGGCTCGACGTGGCGGGGATCACGGCGGTCACGTGCCGGTCGGAGAGAGCCCATTTCAGCAGGGCCTGAGGCCACGTCTCGACGCCGAGCGGCTCGAGCTCGGCCGGGTCGGGCCCGGGCAGGAGCGCGCCCTCCGCGAGCGGCCGCATGACGATCACGCCGAGCCCGTGCGCCTCCGCGAGCGGCAGGATCTCGTGCTCGACGTCGCGCTCGAGCGGGTTGTACGGGATCTGAACTGCGTCGATCCTCCCCGTTCGCATGACGCGCGCCAGCTCGCCGAAGGCGCTCGCCGCGTAGTGCGTGGCGCCGAGCCAGGCGATCCTTCCGCCGTCGCGCTCCTCCTCGAGCCACGGGAGGTGGCTCTCCCACTCGAGGAGGTTGTGCATCTGCTCCAGGTCGACGGCGCCGCCGTAGAAGTCGAGCTGCCGCGCGAGCTGCGCGCGCGCCTCGTCGCGCGAGGACGTCCAGATCTTCGTGGCGACGAACGCATCGTCGCGACGGCCGTCCAGCGCGCGGCCCAGCACCTGCTCGGCGCGGCCGTACATCGGCGAGGAGTCGACGAGCCGCGTCCCGGCCTCGAAAGCGGTCGCGACCACACGATCGGCCACGTCCTGCTTCGCCTCCGGCAGGTCGAACGTCAGCCACGTGCCGAGCCCGACGACCGGAACCTCGACGCCGGTGCGTCCCAGTGTCCGTCGCTCCATACTGTCCGCCATGCCCGAGGCGAGGCTACTCGACGCCCCCGAGCTCGCCGCCGACCGCATCCAGGCGCGCGCCGCGGGCGAGAACTTCCCGGTCGCGTCGCTCCTCGCGCCCCGCTGGGCCCGGCCGCACCTCCGCGCCGTCTACGGCTTCGCACGCCTCGTCGACAACCTCGGCGACGAGGCCGAGGGCGATCGCTCCCTGCTCCTCGACGCGCTCGAGCGCGAGCTCGAAGGGCCGCCGCGCACGGAGGTCATGCGGCGGCTCCACGCCACGATCGCCGCCCGCGGCCTGCCGCGCGAGCCCTTCCGCCGCCTCATCCAGGCGAACCGCATCGACCAGGAGCGGAGCCGCTACCCGAGGTGGGACGACGTGCGCGAGTACTGCGCCTACTCGGCCGACCCGGTCGGCCGTGTCGTGCTCGGCATCTACGGGCGCGCGGACGAGCCCGAGCTCGTGGCCATGAGCGACTCGGTCTGCACCGGCCTCCAGCTCGTCAACTTCCTCCAGGACCCCCCGCGCGACCTGGAGCTCGGGCGCGTCTACCTCCCGCAGGAGGACCTGCGCCGCTTCGGGGTCGCCGACGAGGCGCTCGCCGGCCCGTTGACGCAGGAGATCGCCTCGCTGCTGCGCTTCGAGGCCGAGCGGGCGCGCGGGCTCCTCGAGGCGGGGCTGCCGCTTCGCCGCGCGCTCGGGGGCCGGCCTGGACTCGCCGTCGCGCTCTACGCCCGCGGCGGTCTCGCCGCGCTCGCCGCCCTCGAGCGTGCGGGCTGGGACGTCTTCACGAGCCGGCCGGCGCCGACGCGCTGGACGTTCGCACGCCTCGCCCTGCGCGAGCTCCTGCGCCGGTGAGGACGGACGCCGCGTACGCCGAGGTCGTCCGGATCACGCGCCGCGAGGCGCGCAACTTCGCCTGGGGGATCGCCGTGCTACCACGGGCGAAGCGGCTCGCGGTAGCGGCGCTCTACGCCTTCGCGCGCCGGGTGGACGACCTCGCCGACGACCCGGAGCTGCCCGTCGCCGCCCGGCGCGAGGGCCTCGAGGCATGCCGGGCAGCGGTCGAGGCGCTCCCCGACGCTCCGGCCGACGACGCCGTCCTCCTCGCGCTCGCCGACGCGACGACCCGCTATCCGATCCCGCACGACGCGCTCCTCGACCTCGTCGCGGGCGGCCTCCTGGACTCGGAGCAGAGCCGCTACGCGACCTGGGAGGAGCTGCGCGAGTACTGCCGCTGCGTCGCCGGCTCAGTCGGGCGCGCGTGCACGGCCGTCTACGGGCCCAGCGACCCCGCCGCCGCCGAGCCACTCGCCGAGACGCTCGGGCTCGCGCTCCAGCAGATCAACATCATGCGTGACGTCGCCGAGGACTGGCGGCTCGGCCGCGTCTACCTCCCGCTCGACGAACGCGAGCGCTTCGGCGTCTCGGAGAAGGACATCGCCGCCGGCCGCGTCGGCCCCGAGTGGCGGGCGCTCATGGAGCACGACGCCGAGCGGGCGGAAGCGCTCCTCCGCGAGGGTCTCGGGCTCCTGCCGCTGCTCGACCGCCGCAGCGCCCTCTGCGTGCGCGCGTTCGCCGGGATCTACCGCGGGCTGCTCGTGCAGATGCGCGGCCGCGGCTACGACGTGTTCACGCGGCGGCCGCAGCTGTCGGCGGCCGCCAAGCTGCGGGCGGTGGCCGCCCTGTGACGGCAGTCGTGGTCGGCGGCGGCCTGGCCGGGCTCGCCGCGGCGCTCGAGCTCCAGGACGCCGGCCACGACGTGACGCTCCTCGAGGCGCGCCCCACGCTCGGCGGCGCCGTGCAGACGCTTCCCGAGCGTGAGGGCGACCCAGATCCGCCGCCGGACAACGGCCAGCACATCGCCCTGGGCTGCTGCACGGAGTACCTCGCCTTCCTCGAGCGGATCGGCAGCGCCGGCTCGGTACGCCGGCAGCGGCTCGACCTCCCGGTGATCGGCGAGGACGGCCGGGTGGCGCGCATCCGGCCGGGCGCGCTCGCCCTCCTCCGCTACCGGCACCTGCCGGCGTTCGACCGGCTGGCGATCGTGCGTGTCGCGCGGCGCCTCCGCCGCCTCGTCCCCGAGGAGCACGACGGCGAGACGTTCGCCGAGCTCCTGCGGCGGCTCGGGCAGTCGCAGCCGGCCATCGACCGCTTCTGGGACGTCTTCATGCGGCCGGCGCTCAACCTGCGGAGCGAGGAGGTGAGCGCCGCGCCGGCGCTCTTCACCGTGCAGACGGCTCTGCTCGCCGAGCGCTCGGCGAGCGACCTCGTCCTACCGGTCGCTCCGCTCGGAGAGGTGCACGGCGAGGCCGCGGGCCGCAAGCTCGTCGAGGGCGGGGCGGAGGTGCGGACGGGAACGCGCGCCGTCGGGCTCGAGGACGGCGCCGTGCTGCTCGCCGGCGGCGAGCGGATCCCTGCCGAGCTCGTCGTCGTCGCCGTCCAGCCGGAGGAGAGCGCGCGGCTGCTCGGCGACCCCGATCCGGGGCTGGAGGACTCGCCGATCGTCAGCGTCCACCTGCTCTTCGACCGCCCGCTCCTGCGCTTCGAGCTGGCCGCGCTGCTCGGGAGCCACGCGCACTGGGTCTTCGACCGCGGGCGCCTCACCGGCCGCGAGCCGGAACGGGGGCAGTACCTCACCGTCGTCTCGAGCGGCGTGCCGGAGCTGATGGAGGTGCGCGGCCGCGAGCTCGTCGACCTGCTGGTCGGCGAGCTGAGGCAGCGCCTAGGGCCCGCCGAGCTGCGCTGGTCGCGCGTCAGCCGCGAGCCCGCTGCGACGTTCGCAGCAAGGCCGGGGACGCTCGCTCGTCGCGCGGGTATGGAGACGGGTCGTCCGCGAGTCGCCCGGGCCGGCGCCTGGACGGACACCGGCTGGCCGGCGACGATGGAGAGCGCCGTCGTCAGCGGCCGCGCCGCCGCGCGCCGCCTCATGACAGACTGACCCCTCCCGTGAGCGTCACGAGAGAGCCGCAGACCACCGTCCTCGGCGATCGGCTGGAGCGCACGCTCGACGCGGCCGTCGCGCGCCTGCTCTCCCTGCAGCGGCCGGACGGGTGGTGGGCCGGCGAGCTCGAGTCCAACGTGACGATGACGGCGCAGCACCTGCTGCTCCTCGAGTTTCTCGGGCTGCGCGACGAGGAGACCACGCGCCGCTGCGCGAACGAGCTCCTCGCCCGGCAGCGGCCGGACGGCCTCTGGGCGATCTACTGGGGCGGCGAGCCGGACCTGGCGGCGACGCTCGAGTCGTACGCCGCGCTTCGCCTGGCCGGGCTCGACGCCGGAGACGAGCGCCTCGCCGCGGCGAGGCGCTTCTGCGAGGAGCGCGGCGGCATCGGCGGCGCCCGAGTCTTCACGCGCATCTGGCTCGCCCTCTTCGGCCTCTGGCCGTGGGAGGAGATCCCGCAGCTCCCGCCCGAGCTCGTGCTCCTGAGGCCGTGGCTGCCGCTCTCGGTCTACGACTTCGCGTGCTGGGCCCGCCAGACGGTCGTCCCGCTCACGGTCGTCATGCACTACCGGCCCGTCCGCAATCTCCCGCCCGAGCGTGCCTGTCACGAGCTCAACCTCGGCCCGGCGCCGCGGAAGGCGACCTGGGGCCTCGTATCGGACCGGGCGCTCGCCTGGTATGCGAGCCAGCGCTTCCAGCCGGGCCGGGAGCGCGCGCTCGCGATCGCCGAGCGCTGGATCCTCGACCGGCAGGAGCTCGACGGCTCGTGGGGCGGGATCCAGCCGCCCTGGGTCTGGTCGCTGATCGCCCTCGCCTGCCGCGGGCACGGGCCCGACTCGCCCTACTTCAAGCGGGGCCTGGCCGGCTGGAAGCGCTTTCTCGTCGAGGACGGCGACCGCCTGCGGCCCGAGGCCTGCCAGTCGCCCGTCTGGGACAGCGGGCTGGCGGTGCTCGCCCTTCGTGCCGCCGGCGTGCCGCGGGACGAGCCGGCGCTCCAGGCCGCCGCCGAGCGACTCGTCGCCGAGGAGATCCGCCAGCGCGGCGACTGGGCCGTCCGCCGTCCCGGCGTGGAGCCGGGCGGGTGGGCGTTCGAGTACGACAACGACCTCTACCCCGACATCGACGACGCGGCCATCGTCGCGCTCGCGCTCGCAGAGCTGGGAACCGGGCTCCCGGCGATCGAGCGGGCGACGCGCTGGATGGCCGCGCTCCAGTGCACGAACGGCGGCTGGGGCGCGTTCGACGTCGACAACGACGCCGAGTGGCTCTACCGGATCCCGTTCTGCGACTTCGGCGCCGTTACGGACCCGCCTTCGCCGGACGTGGCTGCCCATGTCGTCGAGCTGCTCGCCCAGGTTCCAGGCCACGAGGCCGAGGTCAGCCGCGGCGTCGACTACCTGCTCCGCGAGCAGGAGGAGGACGGCTCATGGTTCGGCCGCTGGGGCGTCAACCACGTCTACGGGATCGGCGCCGTGCTACCGGCCCTCGAGGCGGCCGGGTTCCAGCCCCACCACCCCGCTGTCCGGCGTGCCGTCGCCTGGCTGGAGAGGCACCAGCGGGAGGACGGCGGCTTCGGCGAGGACTGCCGCTCCTACGACCTCGGAGACGAAGGTCGCGCGTGGCGCGGCAGGGGTGAGCCGACGCCCTCGCAGACGGCCTGGGCGCTGCTCGGCCTCGTCGCGGCGGGCGAAGCGGGCTCGCAGTGCGCCCGCCGGGCCGTCGAGTGGCTCTGCGAGCGCCAGCGCCCCGACGGCGGCTGGGACGAGGACCACTTCACGGGAACGGGGTTCCCGCGCGACTTCCTCATCAACTACCACCTCTACCGGGAGGTCTGGCCGGTCATGGCGCTCGGGCGCGTCCGCCGAGCGCTCTCGGCGTGAGGGTCTACGTCTCGGGGGCCACGGGCTTCGTCGGCGGGCACGTGGCCCGGGAGCTGGCCCAGCGCGGCGCGGACGTCCGCGCCGAGCGCGTCGACCTCCTCGACCCCGACGGCCTGGCGCGCGCGGTCGCCGGCTGCGAGGCGGTCGTCCACGTCGCCGCCCTGTACAGCTACGACGCCCCGGCCGAGCTCATGGAGCGCGTCAACGTGGAGGGCACGCGGACGCTGCTCGACGCCGCCGCCCGCGCGGGCGTCCGGCGCTTCCTCCACTGCTCGACGGCAGGCACCTGTGGGCCCGTCCCCGGCCGCGAAGCGACCGAGGACGACTCGCCGCCCGAGTGGGAGCTCGCCGTGCCCTATAAGCGGACGAAGCTCGAGGCGGAGCGCCTGGCGCTCGCCGCCAACGCCGTCGTCGTCAACCCGACGACGCCCGTGGGCGAGGGTGACGACCGGCCGACGCCGACCGGCCGCATGCTCGCCGGGGTCGCCTCGGGTCGCATTCCCGGCTACGTGGCGACGACGGGCCTGAACGTCGTCGACGTGCTGGACGTCGCCCGGGGGCATGCACTCGCGCTCGAGCGCGGCGAGCCGGGCGAGCGCTACCTGCTGGGAGGCGTCAACCTCGCGCTCGCCGACCTCTTCGCCGCCGTGGCCCGGCTGGCGGGCCGCCCGCGTCCGCGCCTCCATGTGCCGTATCCTCTCGCCAACGTGGCCGGCAGGCTCGGAATCGCGAACCGGGACGAGGTACGCCTCGCCCGCCTGCCCATGTATTTCTCGTCCGACAAGGCCCGGAGTAGACTCGGATACGAACCCGGGCCCGTCGAGCCGGCGCTCGCGCGGGCCGTGGCCGAGGCGCTCACGAAGGGAGGAGCATGAAGTTTCCGCTTCGCAGCACCGTCCAGATCGGGCGCTACGTCGCCTCGCAGAAGGGCAAGGACCGCTA
>DASTBX010000103.1:0-19827 GCA_035711645.1 Gaiellaceae bacterium | reverse complement strand
GTCCCGTTCGGGCGAGCCGTCTCCGTTCCCGGCGACGGCCCAGACGAGGCCCGCCCCGGCGAGCGCGAGCAGGACGAGGCCCACGGCGACGGCGGCGACGAGCCGGCCGCGCGGCGTGCGCTCGACTGCGCGCGGGGGCGGCGGGGCGAGCGGCTCCGTCGCGACGTCGGTGGCGCGGACGCCGGTCGCCTGCGGAAGGGGCACGGTCGGCGGCTCGGGCGAGGCGCCGGCGAGCTCGTGCGCCAGCCGTGCGGCCGAGGCCGGACGGTACGCGGGGTTCCGCGCCAGGCAGCGCATCACGGCGGCCTCGAGCGCCTCCGGCACATCGGGGTCGTGCTCCCGCACCGGAGGCACGGGCGCTTCGCGCTGCTTCACGAGCAGCTCGGCCAGCGTCTCGAAGGCGAACGGCGTCCGGCCGGTGAGGAGCTCGTAGAGGACGACGCCCAGCGAGTAGATGTCGGCCGCGGCGGTCACCCGGTCGCCGGTCGCCTGCTCCGGCGAGAGGTAGGCCGCCGTGCCGAGGACGCTGCCGACCTGGGTGAGCTGCGTCGTCTCGGCGGCGCGGGCGATCCCGAAGTCGGCGATCTTCAGCACGCCGTCCTCCCGCAGGAGGAGGTTTCCGGGCTTCACGTCCCGATGCACGAGTCCCGCCTGATGGGCGTCCTCGAGGCCCGCGCACGCCTGGAGGGCGAGGTCGACCGTCGCGGCCGGCGTGAGCCTCCCGACCCTCGCCAGCTCGTCGGCCAGCGTCACCCCGGGCACGTACTCCATGACGATGAACGGTCGGCCATCGTCCTCGCCCGCGTCGAAGACGCGGACGACGTTCGGATGGGCGAGGCGGGCGGCCAGGCGCGCCTCGCGGACGAAGCGCCGGCGGAACCCCTCGTCGTCGGCGAGGTGGAGCGCGAGGATCTTGACGGCGACGAGGCGGTCCAGCTCCACGTCGCGGGCCAGGTGCACGGCCGCCATGCCGCCGCGGCCGAGCTCCTGCTCGAGAAGGTAGCGCCCGCCGGCGAGCGCGGCGACGCTCACCGATCCTCGCCCTCGTCGTCCCCGTCGCCCTCGCCGTTGCCGCCGTTGTCCTTGTCCTTGCCTTTGTCCTTGTCCTTGTCCTTGTCCTTGTCCTTGTCCTTGTCGTCCCCCTCCCCGGGCGGGCCCTCGTCCTCCTCCTCGGGCGGCCCGGGCTCTTCGACCTCCACGCAGACGACCTGCGCCTCGAGGCGCTCGACCGCTGCAAGGAGCGGGTCGGCGAGCTCGGGCGGCACGCGTCCCTCGTCCACGGCGACGAGCGCGCCGTCGCGGAGCTCGGCAGCCTCCTCCGCCGCCCGGCAGCCGTCGCCGGCGTCGAGGCTCGCGGCCACCTCGTCGCTCGCCCGCGCGAGCGCCTGGGCGACGCCGGGCGGCAGGGTCGGCGCCGCCTCGTCGGAGGTGTCTCCGTCGCCGCCGCAGGCCGCGAGTGCGAGGGCGCCGGCGAGCGCCGCCGCCCGGCTGAGGGGGCGATGCACGCGCGAAACCATACCCCCGGGAACTTCCGCACCCTGCCTCGGGTCAAAACCGGGAAACCGAGATCGGAGGAGCGATGAGGCGAATCGGAGTTGCGGTCGTGACGGTCGTCCTGGGAGTGCTCGCGGCGGGGTGCGCCGGAGACGACGAGCCGGGCGGGAGCCGGGCCGAGGGCCGTCTCGACCGCGGGCTGCTCGCCGCCTCGGCCTCGTCGGAATCGCTCTCGGCCGCCGTCCAGGTGCCCGCCGAGGGCATCACCGTCGTCGGCACCGGCTCCGCCGAGGCCGTTCCGGACGTCGCCGAATGGTCGTTCGGCGTCCAGACAAGCGGCGAGAGCGCGGCCGCCGCCCTTTCGGCCAACTCGGAGGCGATGGAGAGCGTCGTCACCGCCCTCCGGGAGGCGGGCATCGCGGAGGACGACCTCCGCACGGAGCAGGTCTCCGTCTACCCGCGCACGAGCGACGACGGCAGCACCGTCACGGGCTACGAGGCCTCCAACACCGTGCGGGCGACGATCCGCTCCCTCGAGCGCGCCGGGGCCACGGTCGACGCGGCAGTCGCCGCGGGCGCGAACCAGGTCTACGGCCCGACGCTCACACTCTCCGACGGACGCGCCCAGTACGCGGCCGCGGTGGAGGCGGCGTTCGAGGACGCCCGCTCCCGCGCCGAGGCCATCGCGGAGCAGGCGGGCTTCAGCCTCGGCGATCCGGTAGCGATCGTCGAGGGCGGGGGCGGCGGGCGCGACCTCGCGGTCGCCGAGGCGGCGGCGGCGGACGTCCCGGTGCAACCGGGGGTGCAGGAGGTCTCCGCGACGCTCACGGTCACGTTCGCCGTCGGCTAGCCCGCCGGGGCGGGGTGGGCGACCATTTCCGCTACCGAGCCGGCAGAAGGAGGCGCCATGCGCGCGCGGGGGCTCGCCGCCGTGGCTAGATCGCCCGGCGCAACGAGAGGACGTTGTGGACGTAGCGCCGGGTCTCCGGGTAGAGACCGTGGCGCCGCACCGCCGCCGGGCCCTGGTAGTAGGCGCCGACGCCGCGGCGGACGTTGGGGCGGAAGATTCTCAGCTGCCGGGCGAGGTAGGCGACGCCCGCATGGATGTTGCCGCCGATCGTGCGCGGCAGACGCCGGCCGACGAGGACGTGCTCGACATAGCGCCGGGTCGCCGGCATCACCTGCATGACGCCGCGCGCGCCGGCGCTCGAGACGACGTGGGGCTGGTGGCCGGACTCCACCCACGCGAGCGAGCGGACGAGCGGCGGCGAGACGCCGTAGCGGCGCGACCAGCCGTTGAGGCGGCGGCGGACCGCGGCGGGGCTTGCGGCCCAGAGGGCACGGCGCGTCTGCGGCCCGACGACGCCGTCCACCGGTATGCCGGCCCGGCGCTGGAAGCGCATGACCGCCGCACGCGTCGCCGGACCGAAGGCGCCGTCGATGCCGCCGGCCGAGGAGCGCGAGCGCACGAGGAGGAACTGGAGGACGGACACGTCCCAGCCGACCATGCCACGCTTCATCGTGCGCTTGCCGTAGAGCGGCCGGCCGAGCCGGCCGAGCGCGCGCCGCGTCTGCGGGCCGGCGATGCCGTCGACGAGCAGTCCGTGGCGGCGCTGGAAGCGGATGACGCCGCGCCTGGTGCCGGGACCGGCGATCGCGTCGATCGGGCCGCCGTAAAGACCCCGGGACTTCAGCGCGACCTGGAGGCCGGCCGTCTGGAGCCTCGGGCCGGCGGCCGGGGCGGCGGCCGGCGCCGCGAGGGCGAGGGCGAGGACCGCGACCGCGACGAGGAGTATCGGGCGCATCGGGCGCATCGGGCGCATCGGAACCGGGGTCCTACGCCGCCGGCGACGCGATTCCTTCCGCCCGGTGGCCGTGCGCGCGGGCTCAGGCTTTGCGGGCGCGGACCATGACCTCGAACTCCTCGAGGCTCCGTCCGGCTCCGAGCGCGACGCATGTGAGCGGCGACTCGACGCGGTGGACGGCCACGCCCGTCTCGGCGCGGAGGCGGTCGTCGATCTGGCGCAGGAGCGCCCCGCCGCCCGCCAGGACGATCCCCCGCTCGACGACGTCGGCCGCAAGCTGCGGCGGAGTCCGCTCGAGCGTCTCCTTGACCGCGTCGACGATGCGGACGACCGGCCCTTCGAGCGCGTGCTGCACCTCGTCGGAGTCGAGCGCCACGCGCTGGAGGAGCCCCGTGACCTGGTCGCGCCCGGCCACGTCCGCCCGGGCGGCCGGCGTCCCGGCGCCGGCGGTGCCGATCTCGATCTTCACGCCCTCGGCGCGCTCCTGCCCGATCAGCAGGCCGTGGCTCTTGCGGACGTGGTCGACGATCGCCTCGTCCATCTCGTAGCCGCCGACGCGGCTCGAGTTCCAGACCACCATCCCGCCGAGCGCGATGACGGCGACCTCGGTCGTCCCTCCGCCGATGTCGACGACCATGCTCGCGGCCGCCTCCCCGACGGGCAGGTCGGCTCCGATCGCCGCGGCCATGGGCTCCTCGATCAGGCAGACCTCCCGGGCGCCCGCGACGAGCGTCGCCTCCTCGACCGCCCGCCGCTCCACGTCGGTGATGCCGCTCGGCACGCAGAGGACGACGCGGGGATGGGCGAAACGGCTGCCGATCGTCCTGCGGATGAAGTGCCGCAGCATCTGCTCGGTCACCTCGAAGTCGGCGATGACGCCGTGCCGGAGCGGCCGCGTGGCCCGGATGGTCGCAGGCGTCCGCCCGATCATGCGCCTGGCCTCGGTGCCGACGGCGAGCACCTCGTTCGACGTCTCGTCCACGGCGACGACCGACGGCTCGAAGAGGGCGATTCCGTGGCCGCGCACGAAGACGACCGTGTTCGCGGTCCCGAGGTCGACGGCGATATCGCCGCCGCGGCGGTGGAACAGGTGTCGTCGGAGCCGCATGGCTGAGACGGAGGCGGGCCCTTCCCGGGGGGCCCTCAGCGTACGCGCCAGCGCCAGTCGACCGGAGTGGCGTCCACGTTCCCCGCCCGGTCGCGCGCTCGCACCGAGAAGACGTGGCGGCCCGGCGTCATCCCGATGTACACGATCGGAGAGGAGCAGGAGGCGAACGGGCGGCCGTCGAGACTGCACTCGAACCTGGCGCCTGGCTCCGTGGCGGCGAACGCGAACGTGGCCCTGCTGCTTCCGCTCACCGAGGGCGGGTGGTCGACGAGAAGCGTCCCGGGCGCGCTCGCGTCCACGCGCCAGCGGTGCTCGGCGGGGGTGCCGTCGACGTTCCCCGCCGCATCTCGGGCGACGACGCGAAGCGTGTGCCTGCCGGCGCCGAGGCGCGAGAGGACGAGGCTCGCGGAGCAGCCGCCGAACGCCGCTCCGTCGAGCGAGCAGCGAAATGTGACGCCCGACTCGGTGGCGGTCAGCGTGAAGCGCGCCGTCCGCCCCGTCGGCCCGCCGGGGCCGCGGATGGCGGCGTCCGGCGGAGTGCGGTCGACGACCCAGCGACGCAGCGCCGGCGTGCGATCGCGGTTCCCGGCCCGGTCGTGGGCCCGGACGGCGAAACGATGCGGCGCCTCGGTCAGGTTGGCGAGCGACTGCGGCGAGGTGCAGGGGTGCCAGGGGGAGTCGTCGAGCTTGCACGAGAAGCGGACGTCGCGCTCGTTGGCGGCGAAGCGCAACCGGGCCGATTTCGCGCGGGTCGCCGGCGACGGCCCCCGGGTGAAGCGCGTCTTCGGCGCGCGCGTGTCCACGGTCCACTCGTAGACGTCCGGCTCGCCGGCGACGCCCGAGATCCCGGTCGCGCGGACGGCGAGGCGGTGCTCGCCGTCTTCGAGGCGGCGGTAGCGGCGCGGCGACTCGCACGGCTCGAAGTCGACGCCGTCGAGCGCGCACTCGAAGCTCGCTCCGGTCTCGGAGGCGCTGAACCGGAAGGTCGCCGCGCGTGCGCGGGAGGCCTCCCGGGGGCGCTCGACGAGCCGGGCCTCCGGCGCGTCGGGGACGACGAAGGGGCCGAGACGGACGCCGCCGCTCCAGTCGTCCCCCGGCCCGCGCGTCCGGAGGGCGAACCACCAGCGTCCGGGGCTGAGCGGACGGCTCCGCGCGCCCGCGGCGGACGCGGGCAGGTCGACGGTCTCGTCGGGGCTGCCCTCCGCGTTGCGGGTCCAGAGGACGGAGTAGCCGTGCGCATCCGGGGACGGGGACCACGAGACGGCGACGACGTTCGGGCCCGCCCGCCCGACCACGTGGCTGGAGCTCTCGAGCTCGACGGGGTCGGCGACTCCGCCGCCGCCGGCGCCGAGCACCGCGCCCGTGCTGGCCGAGGCGACGGCGACTGCGGCGAGCACGAGCAGCGGCTTGCGCCCCTTCGGCAGCTCGCGCGGCAAGCGTGGGCCCGAGGGCTCGACCGGCTCGAGCGCCGCGAAGATCGCGGCCGCCGCGTCGGCATCCATGCCGTCCGCGCCCGCCGCGAGCTCGGCCCGCAGGCGCGTCAGGCGGGCGGCGAGGGCACCGCGCGGGACGCCGAGACTCTCCGCCAGCTCGTCGGCGTCGAGCCCGCGCCTGAGGTGGAGGTCGAGGAGCGCGTAATCCTGCGGCGCGAGGATCGCGGCCGAGCTCCAGACGGCCGCGTCCTCGCCGCCGGGCGCGGCGAAGGCAAGCGCCGGGTCCCCCGCGTCGCCCTCGGAGCCGTCGAGGACCTCGTCGAGGGCGGTGCCGTGCAGTGTCGCGTACAGCCAGGCCTTCGGCGACCCCCGGGCCGTGCCGTCGAGGAGCCCGGCGCGGGCGTCGCCGGCGGCCGCCTTCACCGCCCGAGCCGCCGACCGACGACCGCGCACGACGCGGACGGCGAAGTCGTGGAGACCGGGGAGGTGGCGCTCGTGGAGGCGGGCGAAGGCTCGCCGGTCGCCTGACGCGGCCAGGGCCGCGAGCTCCTCGTCGCTGAGCGGCGGCTCCTCCACGACTACCTGCGGCGTGCGGCGGAGATCGGCCGAATGCGCACGAAGGAATCGTGCAGCACGATGGACGGCGTTACCACCCACGATCGGGGACTTCCGCGGCGGGCCCGACGATCCTCCGCGGAAGTGATCGCCGGGGAGGTCTCGCGCCTCCCCGGCGATCCGCTCCTTACGCTGCCAGGTCGAGCGCCGGCTGTGCCTCCGGCGCCTGCTCGAGCTCGTCCCGGCGGATGAGCGTCAGGGCCGCGATGACCCCGAGTCCGGCGATCGCGACGCCGGCGACGAACGCGGCGGTGAAGCCGTCGACGAGCGCGACGGGTAGCTCCGAGCCGGAGGCGAGCGCGCCTTCCGTCTGCGAGGTGGCGATCGTGGAGAGCGCGGCGATTCCAAGCGCTCCGCCGATCTGCTGCGAGGTGTTGATCAGGCCCGACGCGAGACCCGCCTCGGCGTCCTGCACCCCCGCCAGGGCGGCGATCGAGATGGGCACGAAGGAGAAGCCGATGCCGATGGCGATCAGGAGGAAGCCGGGAAGGAGGTCGCGTAGGTACGACCCGCCGACGGAGACCTGCGTGAAGTACACGAGGCCCGCGGTCAGCGCCGCCATTCCGGTGACCAGCACCGGCTTCACGCCGACGCGCGTGACGAGCTGAGCGGCGACGGCCGACCACACGATCGCCGTACCGGCCACGGCCAGGTAGGCGACTCCCGTCCTCATCGCCGAGTAGCCGAGCACCTGCTGCATGTAGAGGGTCAGCATCAGGAACATCGAGAACATCGCCGTACCCATGATCAGACCCGCCACGTTGGCGCCGCTCACGGTGCGCGTCTGGAGGATCCCGAAGCGCATGAGCGGCTCGGGGTGCCGCAGCTCCCACGCCACGAAGCCGGCGAGCAGGGCGACCGACGCCGCGAACGTGCCGATCGTCTCGCCGGCGAGCCAGCCCTCCTGGCCCGCCTGCGTGATCGCGTAGACGAGGACGGAGAGGCCTCCGGTCACGAGCACCGCCCCGAGGGCGTCGAACGTCCTCACCCGGGCGTCCCGGCTCTCGCCGAGCAGGACCGGCGCCAGCACGAAGGCGGCGATGCCGACCGGGACGTTGACGAAGAAGATCCACTCCCAGCTGAGGGCGTCGGTGAGGATGCCGCCGAGCAGGACGCCGGCCGCGGCGCCGAAGCCGCCGACGGCGCCCCAGACGCCGAGCGCGACGTTGCGCTCGCTCCCCTCCGCGAAGGTCGTCGAGAGGATCGAGAGCGCGGCAGGCGTGATCACGGCCGCGCCGAGGCCCTGGAGCGCACGAGCCCCGATCAGCGACGCCTCCGACCAGGCCAGGCCGGCGAGAAGGGAGGCGACTGTGAAGATGACGAGGCCAGCCAGGAAGACCCGCCGGCGGCCGAGGAGGTCTGCTGCCCGCCCCCCGAGAAGCAGGAACCCTCCGAACACGAGCGCGTAGGCGCTGATCACCCACTGGAGGTTCTCCTGCGAGAACCCGAGGTCGACCTGGATGGAGGGCAACGCGACGTTCACGATCGCGATGTCCAGGACGACCATGAACTGGACGACGCTCAGAAGCGCCAGCGCCAGCCATTTCCGGTCCTTCGAAGCCATCATGTCGTCCACTTTCTTTCGCTTGCGTAGAGAATGCTTGCAAGCTAGCAGAACGTACTTCTAAAATGCAAGTGATTCCTTCATGACAGCAAGCTCGCTCGCTACAATGGCGAACATGCGGAGGCGCTACGAGCAGTACTGCCCCGTCGCCCACGCCCTCGACCTCGTCGGCGAGCGGTGGGCGCTGCTCGTCGTGCGCGAGCTGATGCACGGGCCGAAGCGCTACACGGACCTCGCGGAGCACCTGCCCGGGATCGGGACGAACGTCCTCGCCTCCCGGCTCCGCGCTCTGGAGACAGGCGGGATCGTTCGCAAGCGGACGCTTCCGCCCCCGGCGGCCTCGCGGGTCTACGAGCTGACGGAGTACGGCCAGGGACTGCGCCCCGCAATTCGGGAGCTGGCGCTCTGGGGCGCTCGCTCGCTCGGGCCGCCGACGGAGGAGGACGAGCTCTTCGACGGCTGGCTCGCGAATGCGGTCGACACGGTGCTCGCCCCCGTCGCCCCGCCGGGCCGCTTCGAGTTCCGCGTCGGCGACGAGGTCGCCTCGCTCGTCGACGGCGAGGCCCGGGCCGACGCCGTGGACGATCCGGATGTCGTCGTCGCGGGCGACCCCGAGGGCGTCTACCACATGTTCGTCGACCGGCGGCTCGACTGCGTCGTCGTCGAGGGAGACCGGGCGCTGCTGGAGCGGCTTCTCGAGGTTTCCCCCGTGCCGGTCGAGCTCCCCGCTCCGGCGTAGGCGCGGCCAGGGGCTAGGGCGCCCGCCCCAGGGGGACGAGCGCCTTCGCGATTTCCCGTCAAGCCGTCCTAGTTCGTGATCTCGAGCGCTCCGTCGTCGTCGATGCCGGAGAACGACATGCCCCCGAACGAGACGTTGGCGAACGTGAGCGCCTGGGCGATGCCGGCGTGGTAGGCGCCCTGCGACGCCGCCACCCTGACGACGAACGAGTGGCGCGTGCCGTCGCAGAGAGGCGTGTAGAGCCCGACGCCGATGGCCTGTCCCTGCGAGACGACCAGGCGGGACTCGAGCCCCGTCGTGCCGACCGGGCAAGCCACCGTGAGCCCGAGCGTGACCGCTCCGCCGCCGCTCTCGAGCTGCGCGCTGCCCGCCAGCTCGACGAGCACGGCCGGGTCGACGCGGAGGAGCTGCGAGTCCTCCGCGCTCTGCGTCTTCCCGCGCTTGACGACGACCGAGGCCGTCGCCTGAGCCTCGCCGAGCTCGAACGTGCCGGTGTCGGCGGGCACGGTGACGTGGAAGACCCTGAGCGAGCCGATGCACGTGAGCGGGAACGACGCCTGCCCCGACGCCTGCGGCTGGGAGACCGAGACGACAGCCCGGACGACGCTCCACCTTTCCGGGCACGACGCGATCACCGAGAACGACAGCGACCCGCCGTCGGGCGCGAGCCACGCAGCCGACCCGAGGTCGACGGTCGGCGCCGACGCCGGTCGTGCGCCCGCGGGCGTTGCCGCTCCGAAGGCGAGCACGGCGGCGACGCCCGTCAACGCGAGCACGCGCGCCGCTCTTCGCGCGCTGACCCGTTTCATCTGACCACCTCCTGTGGGCGCGAAAGCGAGTGCACAAAGAGCTACGGGGCCCGCGGGGCGATCGGATCTCGCCGCGACGCTTGCAGGTTGCCGCGCTCGCGAAGGTGCCGTAGGATCGCGGCGTCGGAGCTCTTCGGGGGGAACGAGTTCCGAGCTCGTTGAGGTGACTGCGGCCGGCCCGGCGTGACTCGGCGGTCACCCCCATCAACGGGAAGGAGGGTTCGCCTATGCGACCCCGCAAACGGCTGGCTCTGCCGGCCATCGCGTTCGTCCTGGCCATGACCTTCGTCGTCGTTCCGTACTCGGGAGCGACCGGCCCGCCCTCGGTCGACCCGCCCGGGCCGCACAGCGACAACATGGTCCTGATGGGCGCCAGCCTGGCGCCCGGCGCCGTGACCGGGCCGCCGCCGGACGGCCCCGGGACCGTCCCCTGGGACACCCGGAACACCGACCTCGCGTTCTGGGGCAAGACGGTGATCCAGGGGCGCTACGACGGGTTCCGGGTGATCGACGTCCGCAACCTGAGGAAGCCGAAGGAGCTCGCGCGCTTCACGTGCGTGAGCCCGCAGGGAGACGTGGGGGTCTACGGGGATCTCGTCTTCCGCTCGGTCGACTCGCAGCAGGAGACGGACCAGTGCACTGCGGAACCCCAGGGCGGCGCGCCGGACGACGCCGCCGAGTGCGCGCCGGCACCGTTCCCGTGCACGGGATTCGAGGGGATCCAGATCTTCGACGTCAGCGACCTGCAGAACATCCAGCACATCGCGTCGGTCCCGCTCGACTGCGGCTCGCACACGCACACGGTCGTCCCCGATCCGGAGAACGGCCGCGTCCTGATCTACAACAGCGTCAGCGGGACCGGCATGCAGTCGGACCCGGGCAAGTACGGCAACCAGTGCCCGGGCGAGCCCTTCAACCGCGAGGACATCGTCGAGGTGCCGCTGGACGACCCGGCGTCGGCGAGCGTCATCGGCGCGTTCGCGCTCGGCCAGCTGACCGACGGAACGCCGATGGACGGCTGCCACGACATGGGCGTCATCCTCGGCGACGTGAACAAGGCCGCCTGCGCGGGCCACCCGCGCGGGATCGCCGTCTTCGACATCTCCGACCTCGACGATCCGGTGTTCCTCTACGCCGCCGAGGCCCCGACGGTGACCGGCTGGCACTCCGCCGCCTTCACGTGGGACGGCGAGATCATCGTCGGCGGCTGGGAGCCGGGCGGCGGGACGCGACCGCGGTGCACGGAGACCGGGACGGTGCTCCCCGACGGCGAGGTGCAGACCGACGAGATGAAGACTGCCTTCTTCTTCGACGCCGACAACGGCGAGATCATCGGCCGCTACGTGCTGCCTCGCCCACAGTCGATCTACGAGAACTGCACGATCCACAACTACAACGTCGCCGCGCTCAAGAAGCGGTACGTCCTCGTGCACGGCTCGTACCAGTCCGGGACGGCGGCCGTCGATTTCACCGACCCGGCCAACCCGTACGAGTTCGCGTGGATGGACCCGCTGCCGCTCGACCCGCCCTCGGACACGAGCCCCGGCGGTCGCACCGCGTTCCGCGGCGGCGACTGGTCGTCGTACTGGTACAACGGCGAGATCTACGAGAGCGACGCGAGACGAGGTCTCTACATCTGGAGGGTGCGGGCGAAGGAGGTTCGCGGCCCGAAGGTCAAGCTCGACTTCCTCAACCCGCAGACGAACCACCTCTCGTACGAGATGGACTTCCGCGAGAGGAGGAAGGACTGACCCATCGGGTCAGGTGAACGGACGACGCGGGCCGGCCACGCCGGCCCGCGTCGCTTCCTCCGCGAGCCGGCCGCCTCAGGCGCGGCGAGAGGGTCTCGCCTCCGGAAGTCCCTCCTCACGGCGGTAGCGGACGAGGCGAGCCGCCTTCTCGGGATCGACGCCCTGCTCGACGAGGCGGTCGCGAGCCTCGCCCTCGCTCATCCAGCGAAGGAAGAGCCAGGCGAAGGCCGCGAAGGTGACGAGACTGCCCTCGATCATCATGATCGAGCCGCCGATGACCTGGTCTTGCACGGCGCCGATACCCCAGAGCCGCTCGGCCTCGGCGTAGCGGTCGTAGAAGGCTCGTCCCGACCAGATGAAGACGTTCGCGAGCACCGTCTCGAAGAGACGAACGGCGACGATGTAGAGGACTTTCCAGCCCGTCCCGAACCAGGCGGGCCCGGGGAGCGGCTCGACCAGGGCCGACCACATGAACGCCCCCGCCGTGAAGAAGAGGACGTGCTGGAGCGCATGGACGGCGTCGTGCGTGAGCGCGCTCTGGTAGAGCGCCGGCAGGTGCCAGACGTAGAGGTTGAGCACCCAGAGGGGCAGGGCGACGAGCGGATGGGCGAGCACGCGGAGACGACCGACGTATGGGAGCGCGAGGACGGGGCGCAGCATGGGGCCGGTGAGGCCGAGCACGACGAGGAGGGCCGCAAGATCGCCGATCAGGATGTGCTGCACCATGTGCACGAAGAGGAGGCGGGTCTCGCCCAGGTGGTCGATGGGTGAGACGAACGCGACGAGCAGGACCGCGACGCCGGAGTAGAAGGAGAGCTGTCGCGCCACCGGAACGGGCCGCCCCTGCCCGCGCAGGGTCCGCGCCCGGCGGGCGTACATGGCCGCAGCCGCCACGAGCGGGAGGATCTGAAACGGGTCGAACGTCCACACCCAGACGTTCATCGGCTCAGCTCGTCCCTCTCGGCGGGGAGCGGGCCGCCGGCTCCGCCCCTGCGCTCACGAAGCCAGGCTGCGAGAAACAGCAGGGCAACGATCACCACCGGCGCCGCGTAGACGAGAGCCGAGAGCCAGTGTCCTGCGTGCGCGAGAAGGAAGCTCATCCTGGACCGAGCCAGAGTCCGCACCTGACAGACTAGAAGGGCCGGGCAGCTGTCCGCTCCAGTGCCGGGCGCGCTCGGCGACCGCTCATCCCGCCGCTCTCCCGAAGGAGGATCGTCGTGTCCGTCGCCGATCGACGCGCCCGCTTCAGGGCTCTGCACGCCGCCGAGAACCTCTTCGTGATGCCCAACCCCTGGGACGTCGGCTCTGCCCGGCTCCTCGCGTCCTGCGGCTTCGACGCGCTCGCGACGACGAGCGCCGGACTCGCGTGGGCGCTCGGCAAGCCCGACCAGAGCGTCTCACGGGACGAGCTGATCGCGCACGTCGCCAGCCTCGCAGGGGCGACGCCGCTGCCGCTGAACGTCGACAGCGAACGCTGCTATCCGGACGACCCCGGCGGCGTGAGCGAGACCGTCGCCCTGCTCGCGGAGGCCGGAGCGGCCGGCTTCTCGATCGAGGACTACGACCCCCGCGCCGACCGGATCGACGAGCTCGCCGCCGCCGCGCAGCGGGTCGCGGTCGCCGTGGAGGCCGCCCACGGGCTGCCCGACCCGCTCGTCGTGACGGCGCGTGCCGAGAACCACATCCGCGGCGTGGACGACCTGGACGACACGATCGTGCGGCTGACCGCCTATCGCGACGCGGGCGCGGACGTCGTCTACGCGCCCGGCCTCGTCGACCTCGCCGGGATAGGGGCGGTCGTCGAGGCGGTCGGGGTCCCCGTAAACGTTCTCGTCCTGCCGAGCGGTCCCACCGTGGCCGAGCTCGGGTCCGTGGGAGTCCGGCGCGTCTCCACCGGCGGGTCGCTCGCGCGGTCGGCCTATGGAGCGCTGCTCGAGGCGGCGCGACCGCTGCTCTTCGATCCGACCGCGGCCTACGCGTCGGGCGGCCCGACCTCCGACGAGCTGGAAGCCGCGCTCGTCGCGGGCGCCTGAGCGCGAGAAGCGGAGGGGCGTAGGAGTCGATGCTACCCAGCGTGTGGCAGCGACGGGTCGACGCCGCGCGGCCCCACGAGCCGCCACGTCTCGACCACGCCCTTGCCCTTCACCTCGACGAGCCCCATCGGCTCGGCGACGAAGTCGTCGCGCAGGAGCTCCCAGGTCGAGCGAGTGATCTGGATGGCGTCGGCGGTCCCGTGGGACTCCATCCTGCTGGCCATGTTCACCGTGTCGCCCCAGAGGTCGTAGAGGAAACGGCGCCGCCCGATCACGCCGGCCACGACCGGCCCCGAACTGATGCCGATACGCAGGCGGAGGTCGTGGTCGACGTCTTCGGGAAGGCAGTCCTTCGCGCACGTGCGCATCTCGAGCGCAAGTCCCGCCAGCGCGTGTGCGTGATCCGGCCGTTGCGCGGGGACGCCCGCCGCGACCATGTAACAGTCGCCGATCGTCTTGATCTTCTCGACGTCGTAGCGGTCGACGAGCTCGTCGAAGCTCGTGAAGAGCCGATCGAGGAGGCCGACCACCTCGCGCGCGTCGAGCCGGCTCGCGAGCGGCGTGAAGTCGACGACGTCCGCGAACAGGATGCTCGCCTCGTCGAAGTGGTCGGCGATCGAGTTCGGGTCGGACTGCAGCCGCTGTGCGACGTCGGCCGGGAGGACGTTGCGCAGGAGCGCCTCGACGCGCGCCTGTGCGAGGTCCCGTCCTCGCGCAAACGTCACGAGCAGCAACATCGCCACGAACGAGACGACGACGATGTTGAGGACGTCGAAGGTCCGAACGAAGGCCTCCGGCAGGTCGGCGCCGTTCGGCCGGACGACTTCGGAGAGGGCGAGCGCGAGCAAGATGGTGGCGACGAAGGCCGCAAACCACGGCCAGGCGCGGCCGGGGCGGTCGAACGCGACTGCCCCGAGCGGCGCGAGCAGCGACCACAGGATCACCGAGCTCGACTCGTCGATACCGCCGACCATGATCGTCCCCAGCGCGGGCGCGACGAGGATCAGAAGCAGCTGTGCCGTGCGCAGGAATGCGAAGCTCCGGGTTCGCGCGAAGACAGCGAGACTGACCGCCGATCCGGTGACGTACGCCCACGGCGTGAGCGCCACCTCCTGCTCGCCGACGATCCAGTACAGGCAGCCCCACACGAAGCCGACCGGGAGGATGATGAGCGCCACCCCGACGAGGAGGCGCTTCCGAAAGCGCTCGTCGGCCGTGTCGCCCGGATCCGCGCCGATGGAGAGGGTCCGCTCGCTGAGCGCCGGCGTCATGACCGGCGAGCGTAGACGACGCACCGCCTCGACGTCCCGCGGCGAACAGGTCGAGCAGCCTGAGCCGGCCGAGGCTCGAGGCGCGTAAGTCCGGCACCTGCCCCGGGAATGGGCCGCGCCCGCCGATCGGATCGCCTCGGTTTACGTCCTTACGGCGTGTACAGCTCGGCGCTCGCGACCGGCTCGCTGCCGCACTGCTTGGGAGTGCAGTTCGCGAGCCTCGTGCCGCCGACACCGAGGACCTGACCGTTGGGAAGCAGGGCAAGGGCGGAGCCGCCGACGAGGGAATAGACCCTCGGGCCGGTCGCAGTCCACGTGCCGGTCGCGGGGGAGTAGACGTCGCCCGCGTAGCCGCCCCCGGCGAGGAGCACGCGTCCGTCCTGCAGGAGCACGGCGGCCGGACCGTGGTAGTCGGTCATCCTGCCAGTCGGAGTCCACCTGCCCGAGGCCGGGTCGTAGAGCTCGGCGGAGAGGGTTGCGCTCGGGTTCCCCCCGCCGGCGACGAGGACGCGGCTGTCGGCGAGCAGGGTCGCGCTCGCGTGCTCGCGGGCGGTCGTCATGGGAGCGACGCGCGTCCAGCGTCCGCGGGCGGGGTCGTAGCGCTCCGCGCTTCGCAGCCAGCCGTCGCCGAAACCGCCCGCGACGAGGACGGTGCCGTCGGCCAGCAGCGTAGCCGTGTGATTCCGGCGAGGCGTACGGAGGCTTCCGGTCGCGGTCCAGCGGCCCGTCCCTGGGTCGTACAGCTCGGCGCTCGCCTGAACGCCGGTGCCGTTGCCCGAAAAGCCGCCGACGACGAGCACGCGCCCGTCGCGGAGGAGGGTGGCGGTGAAGTCGTAGCGGTCGACGTGCATGCTCCCGGTCGGCGTCCAGCGGTTCGTCGCCGGGTCGAACAGCTCGGCGCTAGCGGTGTACGTGCCGCCGCCGGCGACAAGCACACGCCCGTCTCGGAGACGCACGGCTTCGTGCAGCCAGCGCGGCTGATTCAGCGTCCCGCCCGAGATCCACGTGCCGGTGGGCGGGTCGTACAGCTCGGTCGTGGTCTCACCGACCCCACCGACCACCAGGATCCTGCCGCTTTCGAGCCGCGTCGCGGTCAGGGAGTCGCGCGGGATCGCCATGCTCGCCGTCGTCGCCCAGGTGCCCGCCGTCGTGCTCGCAGACGAGGCGAGCGGAGCGGCCACGATCGCGACCATTGCGCAGATAGCGCACGCCACGGCCTTCGTGCTCACGATGAGGCCCCCTCTTCTCGCCGGGACGAACGAGGCGAGCATAAGCGCCAGATATTGCGCCGGCCTTACAAGACCCTTAAACGAAGCCGAACGGTCGTCCGGCTCGGTGCCCCATACCTGGCGCGAGAGCTCCAGTGACGACGTCATTCCGCTTGGACACCAGCGCTGCCGCGACCGAGAGAGCGATCGCGAGACGAGACTGGGTTCCTGCGCCGTCCCGGCGTCGCTCCTTCGGGCCTCGGTGCCATCAGAGGGCACGTTCGCGTTCGTCTTCGTTCTCTGCGTGCTCGCTTGGCGTGGGCGGAAGCGCCACCATCTCCCGTTTCAGTCGGGCGAGCCTGAACGCATAGAGGACGATGGAGAGGAGGACGATTCCAAGGGCGACGAGGTATGCGGCCGTGACGTATCTCTCCGCGTTCGTCACGAGAGTGCTTCCGCGAGCCTCCGCGGGCCCCCGTTCAGCACGGTAGCCCGACGCGTTCGGCGTTCGCATGCAGGTTCGGCGGTAGTCGGAGGCATCTCGACCCCGAGCAACGGTCGTCGCGCGGCTAGAGGCTCTTCAGGAACTGGACGAGGTCGCTCCTTTCTCGAGCGCCGAGTTCCAGCCCGAAGCAGCCGTCGTAGTGCTCGACGACCGTGTCCAGGGTCGGGAAGCGGCCGTCGTGCCAGAAGCCGCCCTGCGAGCGGGCGAAGAGTCCCTTGAGGGGCGTCGTCCTGTACCGCTCGTCGGGCGAGCGGTCGGCCTGGAAAGAGTCGGTGCAGATCTCGGACGGCTCGCGCATGTTCCAGCCCGGCTCGGTGTAAAGAGGCGGTACGTGGCAGTCTGCGCACCGCGCCTTGCCGTTGAAGATCTCCTTGCCCCGCCGTGCTGCTGCCGGGTCGAAGCTTCCCCTGGGCGGCTTGGGTGCGAGGAGTCCCTTCTGGTAGACCTCAAGCGGGCCGAGCTTCGGCGTAATGAGGTCGGGCTCGTTTCGAACGTCGAAGAAGCCCGCTTTGGTTGCGATCGGGAACTTCTCCGGGTCGTTCAGGCGAGGATCGAAGAACGTGCCTTGCCCGTGCATCTCCAGGTTGGCGACGAATGCGTTCCAGTACGTCACCGAACCCCAGCCGGTGTAGGTGTGCAGGTTCACGCCGGCGAGGCCGAAGGCAGCCGGGAGAAGCGTGGCCGCGGACCCGCCGTCGGGGCGGAAGCCCTTGCCGTCGAGGAAGAGCTCGGCGTCGAACTTCCCCGGCCCCCAGGCGGCAAGAACGGCATTCAGCGTCTCCTCGTCGACCTCGAGGAGGTCTGTGAGGGGCTTCTTGTTTGGGGCGAGCGAGATGATCGCCCCGACGTTGAGATCACGGTTCGGCCAGCCGTCGAGACGGCGCCCGATGCCGGGAGCGAACGAGTCGTCGACCGTCGAGTGGCAAAAGGCGCACGTGATCCCGATCGACGAGATCTCGTCCCCGTCCTCGAAGAAGCCCTTCACTCCGACGACGGCGTCGACGTTCAGAAGCGCAAGCGTCGTGGCCGGGGCGTCGAGGTCGACCTCGCCTCTGCGAAGCGCCTTCTTCAGCGACCTGGGTAGCGCCGTCTCGTCGACCTTGAGGCCGACGGCCAGCGCGGTCCGGGGGCTGACACCGGGGCCGACGCCGCCGAGCTCCTCGCCGGCTATTGCCTCGTGGAGCCGAAGCGCGCCACCCCAGAACGCCTCGTCACCGAAGGTGTCGAACCGGAAGATCTCCCGGCCCTCGCTGAAGAGCTTGTCCGCCTGCTTTCTGGCTGCGGCATCGGGATTTCCACGCTTGCTCCCGCCCGAGCCGGTAATGGCGCTGACCGTGCCGTTGAAGAGGATTCCGCCGAGGAGAAGGAGACTCCCCACGGCTGCCAACGCTCCGAGAGAAACGGCCGCTCTTCTGAGGATGCCCAACTAGAGCCCTTGGTCGCCGGTCGGGAAACGATCGCTGGCGGAGGCCGGACGCTACCACCGAGGACCGAACCCTTCAGTGATCATTCTCACAGTCGATTCTCGGTACCGGTGAGCTGGATCGAGGAGCCCGCCTCGGCGTCGAGCGGCGATCCGAGCGTCTGGCATCGCACGTAAGACCGTCCGAACGTGCGACACGAAAAACCTCGACCAAGAGCGACTCACTCGTCGCCCGAGCATTTCCCGGACAAGGACCACAGATGACTGAGGGTCGTCGTCGCGACCATGTGCATGAGTGGTCGATTCGCGCATCACTCGTCCCGCCCCCCGTGAGGAGGAAAGGTCGGTTCGTCCCCTCCTCCGACAGCTGGCTGCTTGCTGGACTTGACGAAGACGAGAGGAAACTCGCGTCGGGAGTTCTGCAGTCTTGCGCGGGGCATCGCCTGGCAGCAGGAACGCGGCGACGTACGAGCGAGCTGGCGGATCCTGAAGCGCTGATCGTCGAGAACGGGTTCCTCGTCGTCCGCGCCTCTCCGCCTTCAGGACGTCACATGATCGTCATGGAGGCCGGCAGAGCGTCGATTCTCCTCCCGCCCAGTGCCGGAGAGCACGTGGAGGCGCTAACCGACAGCTGGCTCACGACGCTTCCTGCCTCGGCGCTCCAGGCGTTGTTGGCGATACCACCTGTGGCGGCCACGCTCTTCCGGGCGCTGGGCGCCGCGCTCCGGCAACGGCAGGATGCAGCGAGCTACCTCGCCAGCGTCCACCACGTCGATCGCGTTCGCCAGAAGCTCGCGCAGTTGGCGCGCGAGTTCGGGCGAGTCCAGCCAGACGGCATCCGGATCGGTTTTCCCCTCACTCACGACCTCCTCGCCGAGATGGTCGCCTCGGCGCGGGAGACGGTCACGCGCAGCTTGGACGAGCTCCACCGGGGCGGCTTCGTGGCTCGCGACGGCCACTCCTACAGGCTTCTCATCTCCCCGGATGCCTTGGATGCTCCCGGGTGAGAATCTCCGGTCGAGCCGACACGCAGCAGGTGCAGCGTACGGAGCGGCGCAGGAGTCGAACCTACCCAGCGTGGGGCTGCCACGCCTCACCGGTTTTGAAGCTCTGTCAGAAAAGGCCCATTTGCAAGGTATCTCTTCCTGGTGCGCCAGTAGGTGCGCCAGCTGGCAGTCGCCCATGCACGCACGAGTTGCTCTTCGGGTGGGTCCGAGGAACTCTTTCGTTTGGACTTGTCGCGGGCAGACACTCTCTGAGCTCCTCCTTAGGATCCGCGATCAACTCCGACCAGATCTCGGCTCCGGTCGCGTCGCCCGTCGCCTCTGTCGTCACGACTCCCATGACCTTTGTTCCTTTCTGTCGCCTACGGGTCGTTACGTGTGTTGGACCCAGCCCCGGACCGAAAGGAACACCCGGCTGTATGCTCGCGCCGTTCCCGAGGCGAAGGAGGCACTCGATGGCGGTCGTGGCTGTCTTCCAGCACCCCACGCTCACCCGGGAGAACTACGAGGAATCCGTCCGCAGGCTGACCAGCGGTCGTGACCGGCTCGAGTCGCCTGCGGACTGGCCGGTCGAGGGGCTCCTCGTCCACGCTGCTGGCGAGGGCGAGAACGGCTTCCGCGTCGTGGACGTGTGGGATTCCCCCGAGGCGTTCCAGCGCTTCGGCGAGACGCTCATGCCGATCCTGCAAGAGCTCGGGGTCGAGGGCCGGCCCGAGGTGTATCAGGCGCACACCTTCGTCTCCGCCTAGCCGTGCAGGAGTCTGCGGCTGTCCGGGCGGGCTGGAGCGGTTCTACGAGCTTCTCGTCTGCCGACCGCGACCGATTCGCCGACGTGATCGCAACCTGTCCGGGCGTCTCGGTAATCGGCAGCGGTCCCGGAGAAGGCCACGACGAGCGGGAGGCTTGGATCGAGGCCTACCGGACGCCAGGCGACGTTGACTCTGCGCAGCTCGCATTTGCAGACGCGCAGATGAGGCCCGAGGCGGGTGCACGAGCCGGGTTTTTGGCCGCGCTTCCGCGCGGAGGGGGACACCGTGCGTCGCACCGGGCGTGCGAGTGAGCGGC
>DASTBX010000102.1:0-5671 GCA_035711645.1 Gaiellaceae bacterium | reverse complement strand
GCCGAGGCGATCGGCGACACGATCCGTGCCCGGATGGAGACGTGGCAGGAGCGCTTAGACGCCGTCGCCGACGTTCGCGGGCTGGGGGCGATGCTCGCGACCGCGATCGCGCCGGACGGGAAGCCGGACGCGGCGCTAGCGAGCGCCGTCGCCGAGGAGGCCGCGCGACGCGGGCTCCTGCTGCTCAAGGCGGGCATCGACTCGAACTGCATCCGGGTGCTCGTGCCGCTGGTGATCGGGGACGCCGAGCTGGACGAAGCCCTCGGCGTCTGGGAGGAGGCTCTGGCAGAAGCGCTTCCCTAGCGGTGCAGCGGGAAGACTGTGGCCGTGAAGCTCGGGGAGCTGATCGCCGGCCGCTACGAGCTCGAGGAGCTCGTGGCCGAGGGCGGCATGTCGAGCGTGTACCGGGCGCGGGACGCCGTCCTCGAGCGGCGGGTCGCCCTCAAAGTCCTGCACGAGCACTTCTCGCGCGACGCCGAGTACGTGGAGCGCTTCCGCCGCGAGGCGCGCGCGATCGCCCGGCTCGCGCATCCGAACGTCGTCACCGTCATCGACCGGGGGGAATGGCGGGGGCGCTACTTCATCGTCTTCGAGCACGTCGAGGGCGAGACGCTCAAGTCCGTCGTCCAGGCGGACGGCCCGCTGCCCGTCCGGCGCGCGCTCGAGGTCGCGCACCAGATCGGGCGGGCGCTCGCCTTCGCCCACGAGCTCGGCATCGTCCATCGCGACGTGAAGCCGCAGAACGTGCTCGTCGACCCGGGGGGGACGGCGAAGGTGACCGACTTCGGCATCGCCCGCTCGCTCGAGGCCGACGACGCGCTCACGGAGTCGGGAACCATGCTCGGCACCGGCCACTACATCTCCCCCGAGCAGGCGAGCGGCGAGCGCGCGGACGAGGCGGGCGACCAGTACTCCCTCGGCGTCGTCCTCTACGAGCTCCTCGTCGGCGACGTCCCCTACGGCGGCGAGAATCTCGTGTCGGTCGCCATGCGGCACGTCACCGAGCCGGTGCCGAGCGTGCGCGAGCGCCGCCCGGAGGTCTCGGAGCGGGTGGACGCCGTCGTCGCCCGCGCGCTCGCAAAGCGCCCGCAGGACCGCTTTCCCTCCATGGACGCCATGGTGGCCGCGCTGGAAGCGTGCCTGGCCGAGCTCGCCCCCGACGCCCGGGCGCTCCCCGCCGAGGACGACACCGGGGTCCTGCAGGCGCCGTCCGCGGCCCCGCTGGCGGAGCCGCCGCCGCCGCGCGCCCCGGCCCGGGGCCGCCGCCGGGGCCTCGGCCTCCTCGCCGCCGCTCTCGCGGCCGCGGCCGCCCTCCTCGCGGGCGGCTTCGTCGCCCTGGAGCTGCTCGTCGACGACGGCGTCCGCGGTCTTCCCGGCGTCGGCGGCTCGCCCGGCGCCGAGGGCGGCGACGGCGAGGCGCGTGTGCCGCTCCGCGCGGTATCCGACTTCGATCCCGAGGGCGACGACGTCGAGCACCCCGAGGACGTGCCCGCCGCCACGGACGGCGACCCCGCCACGTTCTGGACGACCGAGACGTACCAGAGCTTCTCCAAGCCCGGGGTCGGAATCGTCCTCGACGCCGGCGAGCCCGTTGCGCTGTCGCGGCTCGTCGTGACGAGCGACGAGCCCGGCTTCACCGCGGTCGTGATGGCCGGCGAGGCGGTGGAGGGCCCGTTCGAGGAAGTCTCCGAGCCGCGGGAGGCCGGCCGGCGCACGTCGTTCCCGCTCGAGGTGCCCGACGGGGGCTTGCGCTACTACGTCGTCTGGATCACCGCCCTCCAGGCACGCGCCTACGTGAACGAGGTGCGCGGCTTCTCCGGCTGACCGCTGCTAGTACCGGAGCGCGGCGCGGCGGTCGCGGCGCTCGAGGGCGAGCTCGACGAGGCGGTCGAGGAGCTGCCCGTACGGCAGGCCGGACGCCTCGAAGAGCTTCGCGTAGACGCTCGTCGCGGTGAAGCCCGGGATCGTGTTGAGCTCGTTGACGACGACCTCCCCGGCGGGGCGCACGAAGCAGTCGACGCGGGCCATGCCCTCGCACTCGGCGGCGGTGAACGCGGCGAGGGCGAGCTCCTGCACGCGCGCTGTCGCGTCGGCCGGGACCCGCGGCGGGACGACGAGCTCCATGCCGCCCTCGGCGTACTTCGCCTCGTAGTCGTACCACTCGCTCGCCAGCGGGACGATCTCGCCCGGCACGGAGGCGACCGGGTCGGCGTTCCCGAGCACGCTGCACTCCACCTCGGCGCCATCCACGAACTCCTCGACGAGGATCTTCTCGTCGTGGGCGAACGCCAGGTCGACGGCGGCGTCGAAGTCCTCCTCCCAGCGGACGACGCTGATGCCCACGCTCGATCCGAGGCGGGCGGGCTTCACGACGCAGGGAAACCCGTACGGGCTCGTGACGGGCTCGCCCGCCCGCGCCGTCACGCTGCGGGCGACGGGGACCCCCTTGTCGCGCATGACCGACTTGAAGAGGTCCTTGTCCATGCAGAGCCCGGACGCGGTCACCCCCGCCCCGACGTAGGCGACGCCGGCCAGCTCGAGGACGCCCTGGACGGCTCCGTCCTCGCCGAAGGGCCCGTGGAGGACCGGGAAGACGACGTCGAGGCCGTCCGCGTCCTCCGGCGAGAGGAGCCACGGGCCCTCGCGCGGGAGCTCGAGCGCGACGACGTCGTAGCGCGTCGGGTCGAGCCCCTCGATCACCGAGCGGGCGGAGCTGAGCGAGACCTCGTGCTCGCTCGAGCGCCCGCCCATCAGGACCGCTACGCGGAGCTTCGCGATCCGCCGCTCCTAGCCGTCCCCGTCGGCCTCGGCGGGCGCCTCTCCGACGAAGATCGTCACCTGCGAGCCCGGGTCCGCCTCTGTGCCCCCGCCCGGGTCCTGGTCCTGCACGATCCCGTCCTGGTCGGGATCGACGACGGGGACGCGCCGGACGCGTACGCTGAAGCCCTCGGCCTCCAGGGCGCCGCCCGCGGTCGCCTCGTCGTCACCGACGACGTTCGGGACGGTCACCTGCTCGGGCCCGGTGGAGATCGTGATCTGGACCGTGGAGCCGCGGTCGGCCATGATCCCCGGGTCGGGACTCTGCGTCGACACGAGCCCCGCGGGCGTGTCGTCGTCGGGCGCCTGCACGGCCTCGACCTCGAAGCCGGCCTGCTGGAGCTCCTGCCTGGCGCTCTCCTCGCTCTGGTCGAGCACGTCCGGCACGGCGATCTGCTCGGCGCCCTGCGAGACACGCACGAGCACCTCCGTGCCCTCCTCGACCTCCGTCCCCGGCGGAGGCTCCTGCGAGGCGACGACCCCGGGGTCGCGCCGGTTCGAGAAGACGTCCTGGCGGCGCGCGTCGAGGCCGGCGTCCTCGAGGACCTCGACCGCCTCCTCGAACGTCATGCCGACCACCCGCGGCACCTCGACCATGCGCGGCCCCGTCGAGACGACGATCGTGACCGGGTCGCCGCGCGAGATCCGCGTTCCCTCCTGCGGCGACTGCTCGATGACGATGCCCTCCTCGACCTCGCGGCTGGGCTCCTCCTCGACCTCCGCGCGCAGCCCCGCGCGCTCGATCACGTCGATCGCCCGCTCCTCTCGGAGGCCCTCCACCAGCGGCACTGCGACGGGCTCGGAGGCCTCGAGCTGGTCCTGCACCTCGTTGTAGACCCACCAGCCGGCGAACGCCGCCGCGGCGAGGAGGAGCAGGACGAGCAGCCATGGCACCCAGCGGCGCCGCTTGCGCGGCGGCTCGCCGTACCCCGTGGCCGGCGGGTAGCCGGGCGGCCGCCGTGGGGTGACCGGGGCGGCCGGAGGAGCCGCGACGCGCGTCGCCCCCTCGGAGGCGAGCACCTGGGTGGCGTCGTCGAGGGCCGGCGGCACGAGGAGCGCCGTCGCCGCGGTGGCCGTCGCCCGGGAGATGGGGAGCCCGGCCTCGACGCGCTCGAGGTCCTCGATGAACTCGTCTGCGGTCTGGTAGCGCTCCTCCGGCTCCTTGGCCAGCGCCCGCAGGACGATCTGGTCGAGCTCGGGCGGGATCTCCGAGCGCAGCTTCGAGGGCGGCGTCGGCAGCTCGTTGACGTGCTTCATGGCGATCTCGATCGCCGAGTCGCCGCTGAACGGCACCTTCCCGGTCAGCATCTCGTAGAGGACGACTCCTGCCGAGTAGAGGTCCGACGCGGCCGTGACCGGCGCGCCTCGGGCCTGCTCCGGCGAGAGGTACTGCGCCGTTCCCATGATCGAGCCCGCCTCGGTCATCTGCGAGGCCCCGTGGCGGGCGATGCCGAAGTCCGTCACCTTGAGGCGCGGCTCGTTCGCCTTCACGTGCTGGTCGGCGGAGACGAGCACGTTGTGCGGCTTGATGTCGCGGTGGATGATCCCGTGCCGGTGCGCGAAGCGCAGTGCCTCGAGGAGCTGCTTCGCGTAGGACATGGCGGTGCCGATCGGAAGCGCGCCACGCGTGAGGATGAGCTCCTTGAGGCTGCGGCCCTCGATCACCTCCATGGCGATGTAGTAGGTGCCCTCGGCCTCGCCGCGGTCGTAGATGGAGACGATGTTCGGGTGCGACAGGCTCGCCGCCGACTTCGCCTCGCGCCGGAAGCGCTCGATGAAGAGGTCGTCGTTCGCGTAGCGGTCGTTGAGGATCTTGATCGCCACACGGCGCCCCAGGTCCTCGTCCTCGGCGAGGTAGACGTTCGCCATGCCTCCCGCGCCGAGCTTGCGCAGGATGCGGTAGCGACCGTCGAAGAGCGTGTTGATGAGGGTGTCGGAGACGCCGGCCACGAATCTAGACTAGGGATTCCCTCCCAGGACCGCCTCCATGACGGCCTTGGCGATCGGGGCCGCGGTGGCGCCTCCCGTGCCGGACTGGTTCGTCAGCGCGACGGCGACGGCGACCTCCGGGTTCCGCGCCGGAGCGAAGGCGATGAACCACGTGTTGTTGCGACCCGCCACACCGGTCTCCGCCGTGCCCGTCTTGCCCGCGACCTCGACACCGGGGATCTGCGCGCCCGTCGCGGTGCCCGACGCGACCACGCGCGTCATCATCGCGGTCAGCTCGGCTGCCGTGGACGGCTTGATCGCCTCCTTCCACTCGTCCTCGCCGAAGCGTTCGACCACGTCGCCGTCCGGGGCGACGATGCGGTCGACGAGCGTCGGCTCCATGACGACGCCGTCGTTGGCCACCCCTGCCGCGACCAGCGCCATCTGGAGCGGGGTCGCGAGGAGGCGCTCCTGGCCGAAGGCGAGGCGGCCAGGGTCGACCCGGTCGGGGTCGTCGGGGCGGTACAGGCGCCCGTTGCGGTAGAGGCCGCTGATCGCCACCTCGTCGGAGGGCAGCTCGATCGGCGGCCGGTCGTAGAAGCCGAACCGTTCCGCGTAGTCGAGCACCACGTCGGCGCCGAGCTCCTTCCCGATGTTGCAGAAGACCGAGTTGATCGAGTTCTCGACCGCGTCGGCCAGCGACACGTTGCCGAAGCCGCTCGGCGTGCCCTGGTCGGAGAAGTTGAACACCCGCCGCCCGAAGAGCGTGCAGTAGCCGGGGTCGTCGAACCGGCTTTCCGGGTTGAACGTGCCCGTGTCGAGCGCGGCCGCGGCAGTCACGACCTTGAAGGTCGAGCCCGGGACGAAGCGGCCCGCCGTCGCCCGGTCGAGGAGCGGCGACGCGGGCTGGCACGGCGCCGTGATC
>DASTBX010000101.1:0-3545 GCA_035711645.1 Gaiellaceae bacterium | reverse complement strand
TCGCTCTACCTCGTCGTCCTGCTCGAGATCCTGAAGGTCCGCCGCCTGCGCGCCTGGGTCGGGCACCGCCGCGGGGCGGCGGACGAGGAGGAGCGGAGACTGCGGAGCGCGTGAGCGCGGCCGACGAGACGGCGGCTGCGGCCCGGCTCGCCTTCCAAACCGCGACCTCGTGGCTCGACGCGCTGCCGGACCGGGCGGTCCTCCCGGAGGGCGTCGACGAGGCCGCCGACCGCTTCGGCGGGCCGCTCCCGGAGAAGGGCGCGGGCGCCGCCGCGGCGCTCGTCGAGCTCGAAGGCGGCCTCGACGCGGCAACCGCCTCGCCCGGGCCGCGCTTCTTCCACTTCGTCACGGGCGGCGTCACGCCGGCCGCCCTCGGAGCCGACTGGCTGGCCACGGCGCTCGACCAGAACGCCTTCAGCCGCGTCGGCTCGCCGCTCGGGACGCGCCTCGAGCGCGTCGCCGTCGACTGGCTCAAGGAGCTCTTCGAGCTGCCGGCCGACTGGGGCGGGGCTCTCTCCACGGGCGCCACGACGGCGAACCTGATGGGCCTCGCCGCCGCGCGGCAGTGGTGGGGCGAGCAGCACGGGCGGGACGTCGGCGCGGAGGGAATCGCCGGCCTGCCGCAGGTCCCCGTGCTCGCGGGCGGGTTCATCCATCCCAGCGCCCTCAAGGCGCTCGCGATCCTCGGGATCGGGCGCGAGACGGTGAGGATCTTCGCGCGGGACGCGGCCGGGCGGCTCGACCTGCCCGCCCTCGAGGCGGCGCTCGGGGCGCTCGGCGGCTCGCCGGCGATCCTGGTCGGCAACGCCGGCGAGGTGAACGCCGGCGAGTTCGACCCCATCGCGGCGCTCGCCGACCTCGCCGGGGAGCACGGCGCCTGGCTCCACGTCGACGGGGCCTTCGGGCTCTTCGCCCGGCTCTCCCCGCGCGTCGCGCACCTCGCCGAGGGCGTGGAGCGGGCCCACTCCGTGATCGCGGACGGGCACAAGTGGCTCAACGTCCCCTACGACTGCGGCTTCGCCTTCGTGCGCGACCCGGCGCTCCTCGCAAAGGTCTTCTCCCTCGCGGCCGCCTACCTCCCGTCGGACGAGCCGGAGCCGACCTACGGCTACCTGACCCCGGAGTCGTCCCAGCGCGCCCGCGCGCTGCCGGTCTGGGCGGCGCTCCGCGCGTGGGGAAGGGCGGGCTACCGTGAGCTCGTCGAGCGCCACCTCGACCTCGCCCGGCGGCTGGCGGCGCGCGTGGACGAGGCGGACGACCTCGAGCGCCTCGCGGAGGTGCCGCTCAACATCGTCTGCTTCCGCTACCGGCCGGCCGGGCTCGACGAGAAAGGGCTGAACGACCTCAACGCGCGCCTGGGCGAGGAGGTGCTCGCCGACGGGCGCGTCTACGTCGGCACGACGAGCTTCGAGGGCCGCACCGCCTTCCGCCCGGCGATCGTCAACTGGCGCACGAGGGAGGGTGACGTGGACCTCCTCGCGGACGTGGTGCTCGAGCTGGGCGCGCGCCTCCTGGCGCGCACAAAGTGACCCGCTATCCCGCACGCAAAGGGCCATCCGGCTGTCACGAAGTCGTCCCCCGACTGCTAGGCTGAGGCCGAATAAGATGCATGCCGTCGTGGGGGCCGAACGCAGCACGCTCGATCTGATCCGCGCTTTGGCGTCCTACCGGGGCTCCCGCTGATGCCCGGCGCGCTGCTCACTCCGCGGCCGCTGCCCGACCGGCGCGTTCCCGTCGCGCTCGGCGGGGCGGTCGTCGCCCTCGCCCTGCCGGTGTTCATCCTCGCGGGCTGGCGCGTGGAGGGCTGGGCGCTCGGAGCGCTCGTCTGGGCGGCGAGCCAGCTCCTCGGCCTGGCGCTCGCGCGCAAGGGCATCGGGGAGCCGACCCTCAGGGGCTCGGGGCTCGTGGCGTTCGGGATGATGGGCCGCGGGATCGGCCTGGCGCTCGTCCTCATCGTCGTCGCGGTCGTCGACCCGTCGCTCGCCCTCGCGGGAGCGCTCGTCTACGCCGCCGCCTACAGCGCCGAGCTGGCCGCCGGCCTGGTGCTGTACTTCTCGGGGAGCCCGCGGACGTGAGCCTGCTCCTCGCCGCGGCCGAGAGTGACTTCGACCCGCAGCACGAGTTCCTCCTCGAGGAGTGGATCCCGATCCACCTCGGCCCGCTCGACCTCTCCGTCAACAAGGCCGTCGTCTACGTCTGGCTCGGCGGGATCGCGACCATCCTGCTCGGCGTCTGGCTCATGCGCTTCGGGCTCTCCCTGAGGCCGAACCGGCGCCAGACGACGGGCGAGGCCGTCTACGACCTCGTCCAGAGCCAGATCGCCGAGTCGAGCATCCCCACCAAGGCGCTCCACATCTGGTTCCCGTACGTCGCTTCCCTCTTCCTCTTCATCTGGGTCCTGAACATCATCGGCTTCGTCCCGCTGCCGATCTCGAACGACACGTTCGACTTCTTCGGCGTCGAGCTGCCGACGTTCGGCATCTACGCGGCGACCGCGAACCTGAGCGTCACCCTCGCGCTCGCCCTCATCACCTTCTTCGCCACGCACGTCGAAGGCATCCGGTACAACGGGCCGTCGCGCTACTTCAAGAGCTGGATCCCGGAGGGCGCCCCCAAGCCGCTCCTGGCGCTGATCGTCCCGCTCGAGGTGATCTCGCAGTTCATGCGGCTGATCTCGCTCTCCGTCCGGCTCTTCGCCAACATGCTCGCGGGCCACATGCTGATCCTCGTCATGCTCGGCCTCATCTTCATCTTCTCGGCCTGGTGGCTGGTCCCGTTCTCGCTCGGGTTCGGCACGGTCATCTATCTCTTCGAGGTCGGGATCGTCGTCACGATCCAGGCCTTCGTCTTCGCGCTGCTCTCCGGCATCTACATCGGCGGCGCGATCGAACCGGAACACTAAGGAGGGAGAACAGTGGACATCCTGCTCGCACAGACGACCGACGAGGGGCTGACCGCCCTCGGCCAGGCGATCGCCTTCGGCGTCGGCGTCGGCCTCGGCGCGGTCGGCGCCGGCATCGGCATCGGCACGATCTTCGGCTCCATGATCCAGGCGGTCGCGCGCCAGCCCGAGCTCCGCAGCGAGCTGACCGGCATCCAGTGGCTCGGCTTCGCGCTCACCGAAGCGGTCGTCTTCTACGCGCTCCTCGGCGGCCTGCTCGCCTTCGTGCTGGTCTGATGCACCTCCCCGCAATCCACGCCCTGCCTCTGCCCCGCGATCACGCGGCGCCTGAGCCCGCTCTCGCCCTTACCGAGGCCTCCAGCCTTGGTCGCGGACGAGCGCGGACTCAGGCTTGGTGCTCGCGACGCAGATACGGGGCGGCATCACGGGAAGGGGCATAGACGATGGAAGACGCGCTGCTGCAGGCGTTCCTCTTCGCCCAGGAGACGGCGGAGGAGGACGAGGGCTCGCTCATCGACGTCGTCCCGGGCCTCATGGTCTGGACGATCGTCACCTTCCTGATCGTCCTCTGGGTGCTCCGGCGCTTCGCGTTCGGGCGCATCCAGGCCCTGATCGACCAGCGCCGCGACCGGATCCGCGAGGC
>DASTBX010000100.1:0-18071 GCA_035711645.1 Gaiellaceae bacterium | reverse complement strand
CTCGTTGGACCGCGTGCGGCTGAGGGCGAGCGCAGCTTCGCTCGCAAGCCCCTGGACGACGTCGAGCTCCGCGCTCGTGAAGTCGCGCCGCAGCGTGCGGGTGGCCGCGACGAGGACGCCGCCCACCTTGCCCTCCGAGATGAGGGGCACGAAGGCGGCGCTCTTGGCCGCGACCTGGTCGGCAAGCGCCCGGTTCATGTTCGTCGCCGCCTCGATGTCGTAGATGGCGAGGGCGGTGCGCTCGCGCGCAACCGTGACGAGGGCGCCCGTATCCCGGTCGAGGTCGAGCGTGACGCCGCGCCACCACTCCTCGTCGACGCCCCGGCTCGCGAAGCCGGTCGCGCGGCGGCCCTCCTCGTCGATGACGGCGAGCATGAGCACGTCCGGCTCGAGCAGGGCCTGTACCTCGTCGAAGAGGAACGAGGCCGCCTCGTCCGCCGTGTGGACGCGCGAGAGCGCTGCCGATAGCCGCGAGCTCGCGGCGGCCTCGCGGCCGCGGACGGTAGCGCGCTCCTCCGCCTCGCGCAGGCGGGTGCGAGCGGTGAAGAGCAGGCTCCGCTCGTGTCCGCCGAAGAGGACGATGAGGCCGGGGACGGCGATCGCGGCCGAGCCGACGATGAGGAGCCAGGGGCTCTCGTCGCCGAAGACGTCCTCGCCGTCGAGGCGCAGCGCACCGACGAGCGCGGACATGACCGCGACGAGCGCGAAGAGCAGCCAGATGCCGATCCCGAGCCAGGAGGCGCGCCGCTCGCGGACGAGCGCCACGGCGAGGAACAGCGACACGAGGCCGTAGATGACCGCCAGGGCGAGCAGGGGCACCGCGTCGAGGAGAATCGTCTGGGTGTCTTCGGTCACGAGCTTGCCCAGATGATAGGGAGGCCAGGGACCCACGGTCGTACCGCGGCGCTGCTGTTTCCGATTTGTAAAGCATCCCGATAGCGTTTGCAAAGATGGGCCGTTCGGCCTATTGGAAGTGAGGTCGGTGCGAGATACGGTGGCCCGCACTGGGCGATGCGAACCGCGGTGTGTGTCCCTGGCCATGTAATCCGCGGTGAGCAGTGTGGGAAGGCCCGCCGCGCTTACCCCCCGAGCGGCGGGCCTTCTCCTTTCCAGGGCCTCGTCTAGCCCCAGTCCACCGCAGCCCTTCGACGCGCCCTACGCACGGCTTGCGCTGAGCGGCCGGCCGGGCCGGCCGCGCGCTAGACCTTCCGCAGCGCCACCCGGTCGCCGCGCACGATCTCGACGGCGAGCGTCTCCGACTTGATCCAGTCGCCGAACCGCTCGAGGTCGTCGCCGTCGGGCAGCGTGAGGACGATGCGGTCGGTGAGCTCGAGGCCCTGCTCCCTGCGCATCGAGTTCACCGTGTGGACGAGGTCGTAGACGCGCCCCTCGGCCTCGAGCTCGGGATCGAGACGGACGTCGAGCGCGACCGAGAGCGAGTCGCTCTCGGCGAGCGTCCAGCCCTCGGGTGCCGCCCGCTCCACGAAGACCTCGTCGGCCTCGAGCTCGCGCCCCTCCACGCGGACGCGACCGTCGCCGACCTGCTCGAAGCGCCCCTCGGCGAGGGCCTGCCGGATCGGCGGCAGCTCGGGGCCCAGCTTGGGGCCGAGCAGCTTGAGGTTCGGCTTCGCCCGGACCGTTGCTCCGGCGATCGGCTCGAACCTGACCGACTTGACGCGGAGCTCGTCGGCGATCTCGTCCGCGTGGCCCACCGCCTCGTCGGAGCCGCCCTCCACCACGAGCACCCGGAGAGGCTGACGCAGCTTGATCTCCGCCGCGCCGCGGGCGCGATGCCCGAGCTCCACGATCGCGCGCACCTCGGCGATCTCGGCGAGCAGCGCGCCGTCCGGCTCCTCGGGCTCGGGCCAGCCGGCGAGGAAGACGCTCTCCGGGGCATCCTCGCAGGCGTCCGCGACGAGGTTCCGCCAGAGGTGCTCCGCGAGGAACGGCAGAACCGGCGCGACGCAGCGCAGGCCCTGGACGAGCGCGTGCCAGAGGGCGCGGAACGCCTCCTCGTCGCCGTCCCAGAAGCGGCGGCGCGAGCGGCGGATGTACCAGTTGGAGACGTCGTCCACAAATGCTTCGAAGGCCTCGATGAGCCGGTGCGTGAGCTGGTCCTCGAGCGCCCGGGTGGCGTCGGAGACGTACCGGCGGGTCCGCTCGACGAGCCAGCGGTCGAGGGGGCGCGAGGCGAAGCCGAGCGGAGAGGGGTCGAGATCCGCGTACGTCGGCGTGAAACGCTCGATGTTCGCGTAGTCGACGAGGAAGCGGACCGAGTTCCAGAGTGTGAGCAGCCGCTTCTTGATCGCGTCGGCAGGCCCGTAGCCGAAGAGGAGGTTGCGGTCGGGCGGCTGGGCGCAGAACTGCCAGCGCATCACGTCGGCGCCCATGCGCGCGAACGCGTCCTCGGCGTCGATCATGTTCCCCCACGAGCCGTGCATCTCGCGCCCGCGCTCGTCCAGCATCTTCTCGTAGCCGAGCACCTCCCGGAAGGGGGCGCGGCCGACGAGCGCCACGGACATGAAGAGCTGCGAGTAGAACCAGAGCCGGATCTGCTCGCGCATCTCGGAGACCCAGTCGGCCGGGAACCACGTCTCCCAGTAGGCGTGGTCGGGCAGGTCGGCGCCCGAGAGCCCGGCGGAGGCGCCGGTGGCGTAGCCGCCCTCCACCCACTCGTCGTTCTGCCAGCCGAGCGTCGAGAAGGGGACGATGCCCGCGTCGAGCCAGACGTCGCCCACCTCGGGGATCCGGCGCACGTCCTCCTCCCCGCAGGCCTCGCAGCGGATCGTCACCTCGTCGATCCAGGGCCGGTGGAGCTCCTCGAGCCCCTCCAGGCCGCCCGTCGCCCGCGCCTCCAGCTCGGCCCTCGAGCCGATCACGGTCACGTAGCCGCAGCCGCAGGGGTAGATCGGAAGCGGCAGGCCGAAGTAGCGCCGGCGCGAGATGTTCCAGTCGCCCATGTTGCGGAGCCAGTCCTCCATGCGCTTGCCGAAGTACGCGGGCGTCCACCTCACCGTCGCGTTCGCCTCGAGCAGGCTCGGGCGCAGCTCCTCGACGGCGATGAACCAGTCGTCGGCGATACGGAAGATGAGCGGCGTGTGGCAGCGCCAGCAGAAGGGGAAGCGGTGCTCGATCTCGCCGGCCGCGATCAGGCGGCCGCGCTCGGCGAGGTCGACGACGAGCTGCTCCGCGGCCTCGCCCGTTCCCTGGCCGTGCAGCCAGCCGTAGTCCTCGTAGAAGCGCCCCGCCTCGTCCACCGGCGCGAGGACGGGCAGGTCGTGCACGCGCGAGAGCTCGAAGTCCTCGGCGCCGCAGCCGGGCGCGATGTGGACGACGCCCGTGCCCTCCTCGAGCGAGACCTCGTCCCAGGGGATGACCCGGTGCTCGACGCCCGCGGCGGCGGGCAGGTGGTCGAAGGGCCCCTCGTAGCGCAGCCCGACCAGCTCTGCCCCGCGAGCCCGCTCCACGAACTCGGCCTTCGGGTCGCGCGCCACCGCCAGCCACTCCCCGTTCGGACGGAGCCCGTACTCGGCCTCCGGGTTGACCGCGGCGGCGACGTTCGCGGGGAGCGTCCAGGGCGTGGTCGTCCACACGGCGAGCGCCTGGCCGGGCCTGTCGAGGAGCGGGAAGCGCACGAAGAGCGACGGATCGATGCGGTCCTCGTAGCTGCCGACGAGCTCGTGCGCGGAGATGGACGTCCCACAGCGGGGGCACCACTCCGTCGAGCGGTGGCCGAGGTAGAGCTGTCCCTCCTCGTGCACGCGGGAGAGAAAGCGCCAGATGTACTCGATGTTCGTGTCCGAGAACGTGTAGTAGTCGTTGCCCCAGTCCATCCATTGGCCGAGCCGCCTGGAGCCGCGGGTCAGCTCCGCCGCCGAGCGGACGACCTTCTCGCGGCACTTGCGGGCGAACTCGGCGAGGCCGTACTCCTCGATCTCACGCTTCGAGTTGAGGCCCAGCTCCCGCTCGACGCCGACCTCGATCCAGAGCCCCTGGCAGTCGAAGCCGTTCTGGTAGCGCTGGTCGAAGCCGCGCATGGCCTTGTAGCGCTGGAAGACGTCCTTGAGCGTCCGCCCCCACGCCGTGTGGATTGCGAGCGCCTTGTTCGCGGTCACCGGGCCGTCGACGAAGCTCCACCTCGGGCCGCCGCGGTTCTGCTCCCGGACCTTGGCGAACGTTTCGCGCTCGTCCCACCAGGAGAGGACCTCCAGCTCGATGGCCGGGTGGTCCGGGAGGCGCGGCAGGGGCCGGAACATCTGGCGCTCAGTCTACGTTTGAGGAGACATGGCAAACGCAATCACGACCTCCGAGTTCGACTCGGAGGTCATCCAGAGCGAGACCCCGGTGATCGTCGACTTCTGGGCGGAGTGGTGCGGGCCCTGCCGGGCCGTCTCCCCCGTCCTCGAGCAGATCGCCGAGGAGCGCGTGGACGAGGTCCGCCTCGTCAAGGTGAACATCGACGAGGAGCCCGAGCTCGCCCAGCGCTACGGGATCCTCTCGATCCCCACCATCGTCCTCTTCAAGGGCGGAGAGCCCGCAGCCGCCGCGATCGGCGCGCAGCCGAAGCGGATGCTCGAGCGGTCGCTGGGCCTCGTCGAGGCCTAGCAACCCACGGGACCGCTACTCGCGGTCCTCGAGGAACGAGTCGAACGCCGCGTGGTTGCGGAGGTACGCCTCGACGGCGTCGAGGCCCTCCGCAATCCAGGCGTCCACCCAGTCCTCGCGCAGGTGGTCGTCGATGGAGTGCAGGCCGAAGTCGCTCACGGTGCGCCGATTATCGGCTGCGCGTCGGAAGATCTGTATAGGCCGTTCGGCCTATCCGCCCCGTCCGTTGGGCTAGTTCTCCCGGCCTAGCCCGCGGTGATGAGCGCGACGCCGGCGAGCGCCGCGACGACGCCTACTCCCTGCGCGCGCGCGATCCGCTCGGAGAGGACGAGCCTGGCGAGGAGCACGGTCACGACCGGGTAGAGCTGGGCGAGGACGGAGGCGACGCTCAGCAGGCTCTCGGTGGAGGCGAGCGCGAAGAGCGCGTTCCCGGCCGTGTCGAGGACGCCGACGAGCGCGAGAGCGACGAGATCGCGCTCGCCGAACGCGAGGCTCGGCCGGAGGGCGAGGGCGACGACGGCGAGCAGCGAGAACGAGGTGGCCCGCATGGCGAGCGTCGCCCAGAGCGCGTCGCCCTCGCTCGCCGCGTCGAGCGCGACGAGGAGGAGCCCGAAGCAGAGCGCCGCCACGAGCGCGAGGCCGACTCCGGTCGCCACGCCCGACCGTCCGCGACCCGCGGAGGGCTCGCGGGCCGCGAGCAGGACGCCCACGAGGGCGAGCGCGATGCCGGCGCCCTGGACCGCCGACGGACGCTCGCCCCTCGCCAGGCCGGCGACGACCGGGACGACCGCGGCGGTCGCGGCCAGCGGCGCGACGACGCTCATCGCGCCGACCGCGAGGCCGCGGTAGAGAGCCGCGAGCCCCACGGCGCCGACGAGGCCGGCCAGAGCCGCGTACGCGAGGTGCCGGCCGCCGGGCGCTCCCTCGCCGCGCGCCGCGACGACGAGCGCGATGGAGGCGACGCCGGCCGCCTGCGAGACGACGAGCACCGTGAGGAGCGGGAGGCGCCGGGCGCGAAGGCCGCCCAGGAAGTCGCCGAGCCCCCAGCTCAGGCTCGCCCCGAGGGCGAGCAGCGGCCCGAGCACCCGCTCGAGCCCTCCTAGTCCGGCGGGTCCCGGAACGTCGCGCCGGCGCGCTCCAGGATCTGGATCGTGTTGGCGAAGGCGAACTCGGACCGCGGCGGCAGGCGGTCCTTCGGCGTCCACTCGAGCTCGGCGACGTCGTCGGCCGGCTCCGGGCGGCCGTCCACGAGCCGCACGACCCAGTAGAGGTTCAGCGTCGCGATCCCGTCCTCGCCGTACGTGTCCGGGACGGCGCCGAGGAACTCCCCCACCTCGGCCACCTCGAGGCCCGTCTCCTCGCGCAACTCGCGGCGGAGCGTGGCGAGCGCGTCCTCTCCCTCGTCCACGAAGCCGCCGAGGAGGTCCCACAGCCCTTCGCCGGGGTCGTGCGCGCGGCGGGCGAGCAGCACGCGGCCCTCGTCGTCGAGCACGAGCCCGCTCGCCGTCGGAGCCGGGTTCGCGTACTGCTCGAGCTCGCACGACGGGCACGAGACCGAGGCCGCGCGGTGCTCGAGACCGGCCCCGCAGCGCGGACACGTTCGCCACTCCGCGAGCTGCGCCGCGGTTGCCATAGGATCGAGCCTATATGTCGACTCCGGAGCCTCCCGAGCCCACCGAGCAGGAGAAGGACGCCCCGCCGGAACGCCGGGAAGAGGAAGACGCGCAGCGCGGCCCGGGTCACGACGACCCCGACGATGCCCGCTCCGCGGACGAGTGAGGCACGAGGCCGCGACCGTCCACGAGCTCTCGCGGGTCGCCGAGCTCGGCGTCCTGCCCGGCGAGGCGCTGACGAGGCTCGCCCGCGAGATGGAGCGCCACGAGCTCGCTCCCGGAGAGGAGGTCGATGCGGCCGGGCTCTACGCGGTCGTGCTGGGCGGCATGCTGAGCGGCGGCGGCGGCGTCCTCCGCCCCGGCGACCGGGTCGCCGGCAGCGCGCGGGCGCTCACGCCGGCGGCCGTGGCGACGTGCGCCCAGGCCCGGTACGAGACGATCGCCGCCGAACGCGCTCCCTAGTCACAGTCGGTTACTTGGGTCGGCGGACTAGCCGGCGGAGCGGCGGCGGGCAAGCCGGGAGTGGGCGAAGCTCTGCGGCGAGAGGCCGCTTCGCTCGATGCGCCGCACGGAGCTCTCGCGTCCCCAGCGCTCGATCGCCCGGCCGGCCGCGCCGATCCCGCCGAGCAGCTGGAAGAAGAGGAGGCCGAAGGCGTAGCCGAGCCCGACGAGGATCCACTCGAGCATGTCCTCAGGCTAGCGACTCGAGGATCGCGTCGGAGAGCGGCGGCCACGCCGCGATCGCCCACTCGTCGAACTCGAGGTCGGTGAGGCACGCGCAGGCGCAGCCGGCTTCGGGGTCGGCCCAGAGGAAGGTTCCGGCCCCGCCGAAGTGCCCGAAGGTGCGGGGCGAGTTCCGCGAGCCCGTCCAGTGTGGCGTCTTCGCGTCCTTGAGCTCGAAGCCGAGACCCCAGTCGTTGGGATCCTGGCGCCCGAGGCCGGGCAGGACGCCGGCTAGGCCGGGGAAGACGACCGTCGTCGCCTCTGCGAGCGTCTCCGGCGCCACCAGCGTGGGCGCGAGCAGCTCGCGTCCGAGCCGAGCGAGGTCGGCGAGCGGCCCGTGGAGCCCCTCCGAGGGGCGGGCGCGGAGCTCCGTGCGCGCGAGCCCGAGTGGCCCGAGCACGGCCTCGTGCAGGTAGGCGGCGAACGGCATCCCGGCCCGCTCGGCGAGGAGCTCCCCGAGGAGGTCGAAGCCCGCGTTCGAGTAGATCCGCCGCTCGCCCGGCCGGCCGATCGGCGTGTCGCCCTCGAAGGGGAGCCCGGAGGCATGCGCGAGCAGGTGGCGCACGGTCGCGCCGCGCGGCCCGGCCGGCTCGTCCAGGTCGAGGACCGCCTCCTCCGCCGCGACGAGGACGGCGAGCGCCGTGCCGAGCTTCGTCACGGACGCCCAGCGGAAGACGAGGTCGTCGGGCCCCCGCTGCGCGACGACGTCCTCGGGCGTCACGACGGCGACGGCGGCGGTGGGGGCCGGCCACGAGTCGATCTGCTCGAGCGCCCGCACGGTCGGCCCGCGATACTAGTCGGCGCGGTGGAGCGGCAGCTGATCTCCTCGGGATCCCCGTACGAGCCGGTCGTCGGCTACTCGCGCGCGGTCCGCGTCGGCGACCGCGTCTTCGTGGCCGGGTGCGCGCCGATCATGCCGGACGGCGCCGACCCTCCGGGCGACCCGCACGGGCAGGCGAAGCGCTGCCTGGAGATCGTCGCCGCGGCGCTCGAGCAGGCGGGCGGCTCGCTGGCGGACGTCGTGCGGACGCGCGTCTACCTGACGGACGCCGGCCAGTTCGACGGCTTCGCGCGGGCCCACGGCGAGGCGTTCGCCGAGATCCGGCCCGCGAACACGACCGTCGTCGTCGCCGCGCTGCTCGACCCGCGCTGGCTCCTCGAGATCGAGGCCGAGGCGGTCCTCACCGCTCCAGCCTGAGGCGGTCGCCCTCCTCGACACCGAGCCGGTCGAAGGCGCCCTGGTTGACCTCGAGCGCGCTTCTGTAGAAGACGCCCGGGTCGTAGATCTCGCACGGATCCGCCTCGCAGGGCTCCATGTCGAGGATGCGGAGGATCGTCCCGTTCGCGTCCGCGAAGGCGATCGAGAGCGGGACGAGCGTGTTCTTCATCCAGAAGCCGCCGCTCGAGTCGGCCTCGAAGAGGAAGATCATGCCGGCGTCGCGCGGCAGCGACTCCCGGTTCATGAGTCCCACCTCCCGCTCGTCCGGGCTGTCGGCGACCTCGACCTCGAAGACGACCTCGCCGGCGTCGGTCTCGACGACGACGCGCGGCCCGCCCTCCTCCTCGCGGGCCGTCGTCGCGGGCGCCCTCGTCGTCGCGGCGCCCGTCGCCTGCATCCCTGCGTCCTCGTCGTCGTCGCCTCCGCACGCGGCGAGGAGCACGAGGAGCGAGGCGAGCACGGCGGCGGGACGGTGCATGCCGCCATCCTCGCAGCGACGGGCGGGCGCGTGCGCGCCCGCCCGTCGCCTTGTCACCGCCGCTCAGGCCGCCGCGGGCCTGGTCAGCCGCCCGGTCGCGCGCACCGCCCCGGCCGCCAGGAGAGCCAGGCCGAGAGCCACGCCCGCGCCCGCGAGCGCGTCGCCCCAGTCGAAGCCGCCCGGCCGCTCGACCACACGGACCACCGGAGCCACGCCGTAGTCCGAGGGCAGCGCCCTCCGGTACCCCACGGTCGAGCCGCCGTCGCCGCGGGGCTGGAGCGCCGAGGTGCCCGGGAAGTCCGTGACTCCCTGCACGAACGGGGCCGCCTTCGCTCCGTCCGCTCCGTCGGCGCCGCGCTGGTCGGGGGCCGCGCCGGCCGCCGGGACGGCGACCGCGAGCGCGGCGAGCCCGACCGCGAGCCGCCGGAAAAGCCGAATCCTCCGCCTCTGCCGCATTGTTCCCACTCCCTTCGTTGAACTAGACGCCATCTGTGCGTTCGGTCACATGACGCGGCCCGGCGCTCTTTCTTCCCTCGGGCGGGGAGTAGAGTTCGCGCTCCCATGAAACAGATCTATCCGGCGTCGATCACGGGCAAGGGCTTCGCCGAGGAGGGCAGCGTGCTCGACCACCGCTTCGGATCCTCTCCGCCCTTCACGCTCGGGGTCGAGGAGGAGTACATGCTCCTCGACCCGCAGACGTTCGACCTCGTCCAGCACGTCGACACCGTCCTCACGGCGGCCCAGGACGGGGAGTTCGACGAGCGGATCGGCCCGGAGCTGATGCAGTCGGTGCTCGAGATCTCGACGCCCGTCTGCAAGACGGCGGGCGACGTCGACCGGGAGCTGCGCCGGCTCCGGACGCACGTGACGCAGGCCGCACGCAGCCACGAGCTCCGCGTCGGCTCGGCGGGGACGCACCCCTTCAGCCTCTTCGAGCGCCAGCGCATCACCGCGCGCGACCGCTACCGCAACCTCGTCGACCAGCTGCAGTACGTCGCGCGCCGGGAGCTCATCTTCGGCTGCCACGTCCACGTGGCGGTCGACGGCCCGGACAAGGCGATCCGGGTCATGAGCGCGCTCCTCGTCCACCTGCCGGAGCTGCTCGCGCTCTCGGCGAGCTCGCCGTTCTGGCGCGGCGAGCCGACCGGTCTGGCCTCGAGCCGCCAGATGGTCTTCGCCGCGTTCCCGCGCTCGGGCCCGCCACCCCGCTTCGACGGCTACGACGACTACGCCGAGGTCGTCGGCCAGCTCGAGAAGACGGGCTGCATCGCGGACTACACGCACATCTGGTGGGACGTGCGGCCGCATCCGCGCTTCGGGACGATCGAGATCCGCGTCATGGACGCGATCACCCACGTCGAGGAGACGGTCGCGCTCGCCGCGTACGCGCAGGGGCTCGTCAAGCACTACTGCGAGCTCTACGACGCGGGCAAAGAGCTGCCGAGCTACCACCGCATCCTCATCACGGAGAACAAGTGGCTCGGCGCGCGCTACGGGCTCGAGGCGCCGGTCATGGACCTCGCCACCGGCCGCCGTAATCGCGTCCCCGTCGCGCAGCTCGTTCGCCGGGCGCTCCGCGCAATCGAGCCGCACGCGCGAGAGCTCGGCTCGGACCGGGAGCTGGAGGGCATCCGCGCGATCCTCGCCCAGGGAAGCGGGGCCGACCGCCAGCTCCGCGTCTTCAATGCGAACCGCGACATCATCGAGGTGACCCGGGAGATCTCGAACGCCACCGAGGCGGCGGTCACGGTAGGCGCGTGATCGGCACCGGCGAGGCCGTCCCCCACGTCCGCGTCTGGGCGTCCACCCGGGAGCGGGTCGGACTTCACGAGCTCGCCGGCGACGCGCCGTACATCCTCCTCTTCTACCTCTTCGACTGGTCGAGCACCTGAACGGACGAGCTGACGCTCCTGCGTGACAGGAGATCCGAGTTCGAGGCGGCCGGCGTTGGCACCTATGCGATCTCGCGCGACAGCCCCTGGTCGCACATCGCCTGGGCGCAGGCGCTCGACCTCGACGTGCCGCTTCTCTCCGACTGGAACGCCGAGGCCGTGCACGCGTTCGGCATCGCGCACGAGTATCGCGGCCTCGCGGACGTTGCCGAGCGCTCGGCCTTCCTCGTGGACCGAAACGGCATGATCCGCGGCGCATGGCGATACGACAGCGCGCAGGTGCCCGACTTCGACGAGCTGCTTGCGGCGGCCCGCTCCCTCTCGTCCTAGGCCTCTACGCCGTGGCGGCCGTCGTCGCGACGCTGCCTGCGATCGCCTCCTTCGGGAGCGCCTACATCGCCGACGGGGGCGAGGGGAACGGCGAGCCGGCGGCCGGCGACCACCTCCAGGCCGTCTACCGCTTCTGGCTGGTCGGGCACCGCCTCGAGCAGGGCGCGACACCGTGGCTCGACCCGTACAGCTTCCAGCCGCTCGTGGAGCCGCAGACGATTCTCGCCGGCTGGCCGTTCGGCCTCCTCTTCTGGCCGCTCGAGGCCGCCTTCGGGCCCGTCGTCGCCTGGAACCTGCTCCTCCTGGGCACGATCGTGGCTGCAGGCGCCTTCACCTACGGCTGGCTGCGTGGCCTGGCGCTGCCGCCCGCGGCCGCGGCCCTCGGCGGCCTGGCGTTCGCGATCGCTCCCTACCGGCTCGCGCAGAGCGGCGTCCACCTGCTCGCCTGGGTGGCCGTCTTCCTGCCGCTGGCGCTGCTCGCGTACGAGCGGGCGCGGTCGTCCCCGCGGCCGCGCGGCCGGCACGCCTGGGGCGCGCTCGCGGCCGCCGCGCTCGTCTCGGTACCGCTCGCCGGTCAGCCGCACCTCGCCCTCGGGGTCATCCCCCTCGTCGCCGTCTACGCGGCGCTTCGCTTCGCCCCGGCCGCGGCGGCGTGGGCCGCCGGAGGGCTGCTCGCCTCGGTGGGAGTCGGGCTCGCGATCCACCTGACGATCGTCCGCGGCTCCGCCGAGAGCGGCGGGCGCTCGCTCCAGGAGGTCGGCGAGTTCTCGGCCGAGTGGGTCGACCTCCTGAGCCGCTGGCAGCTCGGCGGCCTCGAGGAGTTCGTCTACGTCGGATGGCTCCTCCCGGTGCTCGCGGGCGCGGGAGCCGTCGTGCTGTGGCGGCAGGGAGGCCGCGCGCTCGCTCTCCTGCTCGGTGCAGCGGCGGTCGTGCCCCCCGTGCTCGCGCTCGGCACGAACCTGCCGCTCTACGGATGGCTGTGGGACGCCTTTCCGCCGCTTCGCTACCCCCGCGTGCCGGGGCGGCTCCTGCCGATCGCGAACCTCGCCCTCGCCGCGCTGGCGGCCGTCGCCGTCGCGCGCCTCCTGGCCGCGTCGGGCCGGCGCGCGGCCGCGACCGCCGCCGTGCTCGCGGCGCTCGTCGCCGCCGACCTGCTCGTCTTCCCGCTGGACGCGTCCGACGCCGACCAGGGGAACGAGGCCTACGCGGCGCTGCGGGAGGAGCCGGACGGCCGCATCCTCGAGCTGCCGCTCTTCGAGCCGGGCATCCACTACGGGAGCGTCTACGACTCCTACCAGCTCCAAACGCCGCGCGAGCGGCCGGGTGGGTACTCGACGCTCGTCCCGCAGCCGGCGTTCGACTTCTTCTTCCAGCGCAACCGGCTTTCGTGCGGGATCTGGCTGCCGGGCGACGAGGAGCTGCTCCTCGAGCTGGGGGTCGACTACGTCCTCTTCCACCGCGGCATGTACGAGCAGGGCGACGTCCCGGGCGCCTGGTTCGGCTGGCAGGGTCTCGTGGAGCACGGCTTCGCGCCCGTCGCCCGGGGCGGCCGCGTCACCCTCCTGGCCCGCGGCGACGGCGCCGCCCCTGCGCCCGTGCCGGAGCCCTCGCATGCGGAGCCGTTCCTGTGCGAGGGCTGGCACGCGAGGACGATGCGCGAACGGCAGGGACTCCTGTGGCTCCACGGCTCGGGCACCGTGGAGCTCGACGTGAGCGCGATCGGCGAGACGCCGGCCGCGCTCTGGGTCGACGGGGCCCGCGTCGACGAGACGGTCGTCGCCGGGTCGGCGACGCTCGAGGCGGAGCTGGACGGCGAACGGTGGCACGCGCTCGTGCTCGAGATCCCGAGGCTCCTCGACGCGGACCCGCCCCGGGGGCTCCTGCTCGGGGCGATCCGGTTGCGGTGAGGGACGGAGCGAGGACGATGGCAGACTCGACGCTCGGCGTCGGAGGGCCGTCGTCGTGGAGAGCCGCGACCCCGAAGGCTCGGGCCGGGCGCGGGTGAAGGCCCCGACGGCGAGCTCCCGGCCCAGGCGCTTCCTATACTCGGTCAGGGACCGCTCGTGGAAGTCGTCGCCTGGTTCTTCCTCTGGCTCGCCGTCGCCCTCCTCGGGCTGGGCGCGCTCCTGCTGCGCGCCTGGTGGAACGAGCGCCGCTTCGCGGACTCCGCGCTGCTCCTCGCGTCCGGGCTCCTGCTCGTCGGCACGGCCGTCCAGCAGCTCATCCTCTTCGTGCTCCGCTTCGGGGAAGGCCGGGCGGTGGAGTCGTCCGCATTCATCGCCGTCTCCATCGTCGCCGCGGTCCTGGCGACGGCCGTCTGGGTGGCGCTCGCCACCCGTCGGGGACGCGAGAGCCTGCGCCGCGGCGCCGAGCGCACGCAGCGCATCCGCGAGCTCGAGATCCTGAGTGCCATCGCCCGGCTGAGCTCCCAGCCGGGCTCGGTCGAGGAGGTGGGCGGCGCCGTCCTCGCCGCCGCAGCGCCCGCGCTCGGTGCCGACGCGGCCGTGCTCCTTCTCTACGACGCCGAGCGGCGCATCCTCTCCGGCAAAGCGGCGAGCGGGATGCCCGACGAGGCCTGGCGAACCTTCACCATCCACGTCTCGGACGACTTCAACCAGCAGCTCCTCAGCCACGGCGGGCCCGTGGTCGTCCGCGACGTGAGCGCCGAGCGGCGGCTCAAGATGCAGCTGGCGCGCGCGATCGGCGCACGCAGCGCGCTCGTCGTGCCGATCCGTCATGAGGGGACGCCCGTCGGCACGCTGACCTTCTATGCCGTCGGCGCGCCACGGCGGTTCGACGCGGTCACGATCGCGGTCGCGGAGCTGATCGCCAACGAGGCGGGCGACGTGCTCGAGCGCACGCGCCTCCAGGCCGAGGTGATCGGCGAGCGCGAGCGCGCCGCGCAGGTTCTCGCCCACATCGGCGACGGTGTCTTCCTCGTCGACGAGGACGGCGTCGTCCGCCTCTGGAACCCGGCCGTCGCCGCGATCACCGGGCTTCCCCCGGAGGCGGTCCTGGGCAGGCGGCCGGAGGAGGTCCTCCCGGGCTGGGAGGCGATCGCGCCGCTCGTGCCGGTCTCGACGGCGCCCGCCTCCGCGGCGAAGCACGCGCAGACGCTCCCGCTCGACCTGGGCGAGCGCGAGCTCTGGATCTCGATCTCGGCGGTGCAGTTCCCGAACGGAACCGTCTACGCCCTCCACGACCTGACGGAGGAGCGCGGGATCGAGAAGCTGAAGAGCGAGTTCGTCGCCACGGTCTCCCACGAGCTCAGGACGCCGCTCGCAGCGGTGTACGGAGCCGCCATGACCCTCCGCCGCCGCGACGTCGAGCTGGACGACGAGCGACGCGGCCGCCTCCTCTCCGTGATCGCGAGCGAGTCCGATCGGCTGGCACGCATCGTCGACCAGGTGCTCGCGGCGAGCCGACTCGAAGCCGGTACGTTCGCCTTCGCGATGGAGCACTGCGACGCCCGGTCGTTGGCGCTCGAGGTCGTCGAGGCCGCCCACGCGCACCTCCCGGAGGACGTCGTCCTCGACCTCGCGGCTCCCGAGGCGCTGCCCGCCGTCGCCGCCGACCCCGACATGCTCAGGCAGGTTCTGGCAAACCTCGTCGAGAACGCCGTCAAGTACTCGCCGGCGGGCGGACGCGTGCTCGTCTCGCTGGAGGAGCAGCAGGGCAGGGTGCTCTTCGCCGTCCGCGACGAGGGTCTCGGCATCCCGCTGCGCGAGCAGGACCGGATCTTCGAGAAGTTCTTCCGCCTCGACCCGAACCTGACGAGAGGAGTCGGAGGCACTGGCCTCGGCCTCTACATCTCACGCGAGCTCGTGCGGCGCATGGGCGGACGGATCTGGGTCGCATCACGGGTAGGCGAGGGCTCGACGTTCTTCTTCGAGCTGCCCCTCGGAGAGCCCGAGGAGCCGGTGACCGCGGGCGCCGAGCTCGAAGCCGAGCCGGCGGCCCGGGCGGCGCCCGCCTCCTAGAACCGCAGGATCGCGCCGATGCCCTCGACCGGGTCGAGGTCGCGACCGCGGCGGACCGTCAACGCCGTGCCGCCGTGCGCCAGCGTCCACTGGACGGCGAGCTCGAGGCCGTCCTCCTCCCCGACGAGCTGCGAGCCGTCGAGCGGACACGTCGCCCCGGTCGCCACCGCGCGCCCGCACTCCGGGCAGCGACTCGCCGCCCGGTTGGCTCCCTCCTGCACGAGGAGCGTCTCGACCCGCCCGTCCGAGGCGGCCGCGAGGGTCGCGTCCCAGCCGGCCGAGGCGCGGCCTTCCCGCCCCACCGCCTCTCGCCAGCGCTCGACGAGCTCGGCCTCCCGCGCGGCGGCCTTCCGCTCGAGCACCGGCCTGGCCGCGGCAAGCAGCTCGGGCGGCTGGGCGTGGGCCTCGGCCGGGGCGATCCCGGCGATGGCCGCACGTGTCTCCCGGGAAACGAGGTCCGGAAACTCGCCGGCGGTCTCCTCGGATGCGATGACGACGACGTGGTCCCCGTCGAAGCGCCGTACGAGACGGTCGAGCTCCTCCGCGACGCGGCGGAGGTGTTCCTGGGCCAGCTCGTCGACGTGGCGCTGCATGCGGGCCTGCGACCAGCCGCCCTGGTCGTGCCGGCGAGGCTGCTCCTCCGTGTAGTCCGCGAGCCCCTCGAGCCGGCCGTCACGGAGGCGGTAGAAGCGCCCCTGCTCGCGGCTGACGACGACGACGAGGGCACCGCCGCCATGCCCGACGAGCGAGACGAGCGGCGCCAGCCGCAGCCGCGTGCCCACTTCGATCTCGTCGGGCACCGTCTCGGGGAGCGGCAGCGGACGCCAGACGCCGTCGAGGCTCGAGCAGAAGACCGCCAGCCCCTGCGTGCCGTCGCGGTCGAACTCGGTCTCGAACCAGCGCCGGATGCGGTCGAAGTCCTCGCGCAGGGCGACGCGCTGCCGGTGGTCGAGCGCGTCGCCGCTCGCGCCGTTGCGGCGGGCACCTTCGTCGAGGAGGGAGTTGAGCCGGGTCTGGGCGTCACCCGCGGTCGGGGAGACGCCGGGGTCCAGGCCGAGGTAGAGGCTGATCGCGACTCCCCTTTCGGCCTCGAAGCGCGCCAGGTCGCGAAGCTCCTCCCATGTCACGGTTCGTGCCATCGGTCGCCCCCTGTAGGTTTTCCGCTCGTACCGGGAAGCTACACACTGGAACACGACCTCGTCTGCGGTCGTTATAGAAGGTGAAGTCCGAGGACTGAAATGGAGAGTGGGACGCAGTGAGTGCAAGTGACGTGCGCGAAGTCATCGTGATCGGAGGGGCCGCGGCCGGGTACACGGCCGCGCTCTATGCCGCCCGAGCCAACATGGAGCCGCTCGTGATCGAGGGGATCAGCTGGGGCGGCCAGCTCATGATCACGAGCGACGTCGAGAATTACCCGGGCTACCCGGAGGGCGTGCTCGGGCCCGAGATGATGCAGGACTTCCGCAAGCAGGCCGAGCGGTTCGGGGCCGAGTTCCTCACCGACGACGTGACGAAGGTCGACTTCTCGGAGCGGCCGTTCCGCGTCTGGGTCGGCGACGACGAGTACCGCGCCGAGACGGTCATCGTGGCAACGGGGGCGAACGCGCGCCAGCTCGGGCTCGAGTCGGAGCGCTCGCTCCAGGGCCGGGGCGTCTCGTACTGCGCGGTCTGCGACGCGGCGTTCTTCCGCGAGAAGGAGGTCGTCGTCGTGGGCGGCGGCGACTCGGCGATGGAGGAGGCGATCTTCCTCGCTAAGTTCGCCTCGAAGGTGACGCTCGTCCACCGCCGGGACGCCTTCCGCGCCTCCCAGATCATGACCGACCGCGCGAGGGGGACCGAGAAGATCGAGTTCGTCCTCGACTCGGTCGTCGAGGAGGTGCTCGGCGACGGCGTCGTCACGGGCGTCGTCGTCAGGAACGTCAAGACCGACGAGCGGACCGAGATCCCGGCCGACGGGCTCTTCGTCGCCATCGGGCACGACCCGACGACGGAGCTGTTCCGCGGTCGGCTCGACATGGACGAGTCCGGCTACCTGCTCACGAAGGGCAGGACGACCGAGACGAACGTCCCCGGCGTCTTCGCCGCGGGCGACGTCCAGGATCACGTCTACCGCCAGGCGGTCACGGCCGCCGGCTCGGGCTGCATGGCGGCGCTCGACGCGGAGCGGTGGCTGGCGGCCGAGCGGGGCCGCCTCGCGGACGCGCTCGCGGCGCCGCGCACCTAGCCCCGCGCGCTAGCTTTTCTGGGTGCCCTATTTCATCTGCCCGAACTGCCGGCGACGCTCGCTCGACGACGACGGTCGCGAAGGCCTGACGCACCAGCCCGTCGCCTGCGCGAGCTGCGGCTTCGGCTTCCTCTTCGAGATCATGGACGACTACTACCCCGCGCCCGGCACCGGCTTCCTCGTCTGCGACGGCGAGGGACGCGTCATCGCCGCGGGCCAGGGCGTCTTCGAGCTGACGGGCTACAAGGAGAGCGACCTCCTCGGCCACGACGTCATGAACGCGCTCTTCGTCCGTGAGGAGGACGGGCCCACTCCGGCCGCGCTCGCGCTCGAGTGGGGCGTGCGCCGCTTCGACCAGCGACTGACGCTCCGCACGCGCGCCGGCGTCGAGAAGGTCGTCCGCGCGGACTTCTTCCCCGCGTACGACGAGGACGGCGGCCTCCTCGTCGCCGTCGCGCCCCGCTAGCCTCCGCGGCCCACGGGGCCACGTCCTTTCCGGCCCGGTCGGGGTCAGACCCCGTCGTGGCCCTGGCGGCGGGCCGTACCGGCCGGTTCAGGGTCAGACCCCGCCCGGCCGTTCCCGACCTGCTGCAAGTCCAGGGGGAGCGACAATGGCCGGATGATCCGTCCAGTCGGTGCCGATGCCCTTCCCTTCCTGGAGGCCATGCTCTTGGAGGCCGTTTGCTGGCGGGCCGCCGCCCCAGGGGGGCCCCCAGTCGAGGAGGTGCTTGCCGACCCACAGGTCGCCCTCTACGTCGAAGGCTGGGGACGCACCGGTGACGCCGGCGTCGTTGCGGTCGACGGAGGGCAGCCGGTGGGTGCCGCCTGGTATCGCCTCTTCACGGTCGACCGGCCCGGCCTCGGCTTTGTCGACGAGCAGACACCGGAGCTGAGCATCGGCGTCCTCGCAGGCGCGCGCGGCCGCGGAGAGGGCACGGAGCTGCTGCGCGCATTGCTGCAGCAGGCGACGGCAGCAGGCTTCAGGACGGTCAGCCTGAGCGTCGAGC
>DASTBX010000099.1:0-6933 GCA_035711645.1 Gaiellaceae bacterium | reverse complement strand
CGGGCCGGCGGCGGCTTCGCCGCGCGCTTCGGCTTGCGCTCCCTCTCGGGCCGCTCGGGTCTCGCCGCCTCCTCACGCTCCGCCCGCGTGCGGACCAGGTCGGCCCAACCGCCGTCGTAGAGCCGAATGGTCCCATCCTCGATCGCCGCCGTCCGCTCGGCCACCGCGTCGAGGAGCGCCCGGTCGTGGGAAACGAGCAGGACGGTGCCGGGGAACGCCTCGAGCGCTGCCTCGAGGGCCTCGCGCGAGTCCAAGTCGAGGTGGTTGGTCGGCTCGTCGAGGACGAGGAAGTTCGCGCCGGAGGCGACGAGCACTGCCAGGCCGAGGCGCCGCCGCTCGCCGCCCGAGAGGTCGCGCACCTGCTTCATGTGCGCCTCCCAGCCGGAGAAGAGGAAGCGGCCGAGCAGCCGCTGGGCGGTGGGCCGCGTCAGACCGGTCATCGCCTGGACGCAGTCGAGGACGCTGCCGCGCTCGTCGAGCTCCGTGCCGTGCTGCGAGAAGTAGCCGACCTCGACGCCGTAGCCGAGCTTGAAGGCGCCCTCGACCGCCTGCTCGACGAGCGTCGTCTTACCGCTCCCGTTCGGCCCGACGAGGGCGACGTGCTCGCCCCGCTCGATCGCGAGCGAGACGTCGCGGAGGAGGACGTGGTCGCCGGCGGCGACCTCGGCGCCCTCGAGCACGAGCACGTCGCGGCCGCTGCGCTTCGGCTCCCCGAACTCGAAGCCGAGGCCGCGGGTCCGTCTCGTGAGGAGCGCGGCCTCGTCCGCCGCCTCGGCGCGCTCGCGCTCGAGGCGCCCGATCTGCGTGAGCTTCGCCTGCGCCTGCTTCGCCTTCGACTTCTTGTAGCGGAACCGCGCCACGAAGCGCTCCAGCCGCGCGATGTCCTCCGCGACCCGGTCGGCAGTCTTCTGCGCGTGCGCGGCACGCTCCGCCTTCTCCCGCCGCCAGACGTGCCACGGCCCGGGGAAGTACGTGGCCCGGCCCGCTTCGAGCTCGAGGGTCGCGTTCGTGACGGCCTCGAGGAACCAGCGGTCGTGTGCGACGATCACGCAGGCGGCGTCGAGGGAGGCGAGCTCGCGCTCCAGCCACTCGAGGCTGGCGACGTCGAGGTGGTTCGTCGGCTCGTCGAGGAGGAGCAGGTCCGGATCTCCCGCGAGCGTGCGGGCGAGCGAGGCGCGCGTCACCTCGCCGCCGGAGAAGGTCGTGAGCGCCCGTTCGAGGTCGCCGTCCCGGAAGCCCAGGCCGCGGACGACGGAGGCGGCCCGTTCTCGCCAGGCATAGCCGCCCGCATGTTCGAGCCGCGCCTGCGCGCGGGCGTAGGCGCCGAGCGTCTCCGGGGCGGCCGCGCCGCCGGCCATCGCCTCCTCCAACCGCCGGAGCTCGCGCTCGGTCGCGACGAGCTCCGAGGCTCCGGAGAGGACGTACTCGCGCAGCGTCTGGCCGCGCTCGAGCGGCGGGCGCTGGTCGTGGAGCGCGATCCGGGTTCCCTTGGCGCGGGCGAGGTCGCCGCCGTCGACGGACGTCTCGCCCACGATCATGCGCAGGAGCGTGGTCTTCCCCGCCCCGTTCGGCCCGGCCAGCGCGAGGCGGTCGCGCCGCTCCAGGCTGAAGGAGACCCCCTCGAAGAGCGGGTCGCCGGAGAACTCCTTGCGCAGGTTGGATGCCGTCAGCACGGCCATGCTCCTATGGTGGCACGCCGCCCTCCGGCCGAGCGGGTTTGCTTCGAGGGCGCCGGGTAGGATGGCCCGCATGGGCGACCACGAGCGCAGGCGCGAGCTCGGCCAGCAGCTGCGCGTCGACTCGATCCGGGCGAGCGCCGTCACGAAGTCGGGTCACCCGACCTCGTCCATGTCGGCGGCCGACCTCATGGCCGTCCTCCTGGACGGATACCTGCGGTACGACTTCGACCGGCCGGACAACCCGGCGAACGACCACCTGATCTTCTCGAAGGGCCACGCCTCCCCGCTCCTCTACGCGCTCTACAAGGCGGCCGGGGCGATCACCGACGAGGAGCTGCTCAGCTTCCGGAAGTTCGGCAGCCGGCTCGAGGGCCATCCCACGCCGGTGCTCCCCTGGGTGGACGTCGCCACCGGCTCCCTGGGACAGGGGCTGCCGATCGCGGTCGGGCTGGCGCTCGCCGGCAAGCGCCTCGACCGGCTGCCCTACCGCGTCTGGGCGCTCTGCGGCGACAGCGAGATGGCCGAGGGCTCGGTGGCCGAGGCTTTCGAGCACGCGGCCTACGCCGAGCTCGACAATTTCGTCGCGATCGTCGACGTGAACCGTCTCGGCCAGCGAGGCGAGACGATGCACGGCTGGGACCTCGACTACTACGTCCGGCGCGCGGAGGCGGCGGGCTGGCTGGCGCTCGCGATCGACGGGCACGACGTCGAGGCGATCGCCGCCGCATACGACGAGGCCGTCGCCGTCGAGGGCCGGCCTGTGGCGATCGTGGCCAAGACGCTGAAGGGCAAGGGTGTGGCCGCGGTCGAGAACAAGGGCGGCGCGCACGGCAAGGCGCTCGACGACGCCGAGGAGGCGATCGAGGAGCTCGGCGGCGTTCGCGACGTGACCGTCACCGTGGCGAAGCCGGAGCCCGGCGAGCCGCATGCCTTCGAGACCGGGCCGCTCGAGCTGCCGCGCTACGACGTTGGCGACCAGGTTGCCACGCGCAAGGCCTACGGCGAGGCGCTGGCGGCGGTCGGGGCCGCGGACGGGGCGGTCGTCTCGCTCGACGGCGAGGTCTCGAACTCGACCTACGCCGAGATCTTCACCGAGGCGCATCCCGAGCGGTACTTCGAGATGTTCATCGCCGAGCAGCAGATGGTCGCCGCGGCGGTCGGCATGCAGGTGCGCGGCTGGAAGCCGTTCGCCTCCACGTTCGCCGCCTTCCTGACCCGCGCGTACGACTTCGTCCGCATGGCCGCCGTCAGCCGGGCGGACATCGCCCTCTGCGGCTCGCACGCCGGCGTCTCGATCGGCGAGGACGGGCCGTCGCAGATGGCGCTCGAGGACCTCGCGATGATGCGCGCCGTCGGCGGCAGCACGGTGCTCTACCCATGCGACGGGAACCAGACGGCTCGGCTCGTAGCCGTGATGGCGGAGCTCGAGGGGATCCGCTACCTGCGCACCACCCGGGCGGCGACCCCGATCCTCTATGACCCCGACGAGGAGTTCCCGATCGGCGGGAGCAAGGTCGTGCGCTCCTCCGAGGAGGACGACGTCACCATCGTCGCGGCCGGCATCACCGTCCGCGAGGCGCTCGCGGCCGCCGAGACGCTCGCCGGAGACGGCATCTCGGCGCGGGTGATCGACTGCTACTCGGTGAAGCCGATCGACGCCGCCACGCTGCGGGCCGCCGCCGAGGCGACGGGCTGCGTCGTCACCGTCGAGGACCACTGGCCCGAGGGCGGGCTCGGCGAGGCCGTCCTCGCCGCGCTCGCCGACGCCGACGAGCGACCGCCGGTGACCGTGCTCGCCGTCGAGGGGATGCCGGGGTCAGGCACTCCGGCGGAGCTGCTCGCGGCGGCCGGGATCGACGCGGAGCACATCGCCGCCGCAGTGCGCCGCGTCGTGCGGGCCGCGGCGTCCTCGCCCGCCTCCTGAGAGAAGGCCGCCCCCGCTACGGTAAGGGTGCGAAACGCTGTCGACCGGGAAGGACAAGGACATGGCTGGATCGAGACTTCATCAGCTGTCGGAGCTGGGGCAGAGCGTCTGGATCGACGTCCTCTCGCGCGACATGCTCCGCTCCGGCGAGCTCGAGCGGCTCATCGTCGAGGACGCCGTCGTCGGCGTGACCTCGAATCCCACGATCTTCCAGAAGGCTCTCGCCGCCGGCGACGCCTACGACGAGCAGCTCAAGGAGCAGCTCGCGGACGAGCGCGACCCGAAGGAGCTCTTCATCCGGCTCGCCGGCAAGGACGTGGGCGACGCGTGCGACCTGCTCCGGGGCGTCTGGGACGGCGGCCGGGGCCTGAGGGGCTACGTCTCCATCGAGGTCGATCCGAATCTCGCCTCCGACACCGAGGCCACGATCGCGGAGGCGCAGCGGCTCCACGAGGAGATCGACCGCCCCAACCTCTACGTGAAGATTCCCGCGACTCCGGAGGGCCTGCCCGCGATCGAGGAGATGGTCGCGAGGGGCCGGTCGATCAACGTGACGCTCATCTTCTCGCTGCAGCGCTACGCGGAGGTGGCCGAGGCCTACATCAGAGGCCTCGAGCGGCTCGTCGAGGGCGGCGGCGACCCGACGCCGATCGCGTCGGTCGCGAGCTTCTTCGTCTCCCGCGTGGACACGGAGGCCGACCGGCGGCTGGAGGAGCTCGGAGGCCACGACGACCTGAAGGGCGAGCTGGCGGTCGCCAACGCAAAGCTCGCCTACCAGCGGTTCGGAGAGATCTTCGCCGGCGAGCGCTGGGAGCGGCTCGCCGCGGCGGGGGCGACGCCGCAGTGGTGCCTCTGGGCCTCGACGTCGACGAAGAACCCCGAATACCGGGACGTCCTCTACGTCGACGAGCTGATCGGCCCGGACACGGTGAACACGATGCCTCTCGAGACGATCGCCGCCTTCCAGGACCACGGCGAGGTGGCGCTGACGCTCGAGAAGGGAATCGACGAGGCCAGGCGGGTCTTCGAGCGGCTGGCCGAGGTCGGCGTCGACTACGACGACGTCACGGCGACGCTCGAGCGCGAGGGAGTGGAGAAGTTCTCGGACTCGTTCGCCGAGCTGATCGACGGGATCCGCGCCAAGGCCGGCGAGCTCGTGCCGGCGTAGCGCCGAGCCGTGCGAGTCGAGACCGCCGAGCTCGTCGAGCGGCTCTGGGCGCGTGACGCGTCCCTCTGGACGGGGGCGGACGAGGCTCGCTGGCTCGGCTGGCTCGACGAGCCGTCGCGCTTCCCGCGTGACCAGATGCGCGAGGGCCTCGCGTCCCTCGAGGCGCTCGACGTGTCGAGCTGCGTGCTCCTCGGAATGGGCGGCTCGAGCCTGGCGCCCGAGGTCTTCCGCCGCTTCGCCGGCGCCGAGTCGTTCCACGTCCTCGACAGCACCCACCCGGCCGCGATCCGCTCGCTGGAAGCGCGGATCGATCCCGGCGAGACGCTGTTCCTCGTCTCGTCGAAGTCGGGCACGACGCTCGAGACCCGCTGCCACCTCGACTACTTCTGGCGCAAGGGCCGGCACTTCGCGGCCGTCACCGACCCCGGCTCGGAGCTCGAGGCGCTCGGCCGGGAGCGGGGCTTCGCGGCGGTCGTCTGGGGCGAGCCGACGATCGGCGGCCGCTACTCGGCGCTGTCGCCGTTCGGGCTCGTCCCCGCGGCGCTCATGGGCGTCGACCTCGACACGCTCATGGAGGGTGCCGCCGGCATGCAGTCGGCCTGCCGCACCGAGCGGAACCCGGGGCTCGAGCTCGGGCTCGCGCTGGGGCAGGCCTGGCTCGAGGGCCGTGACAAGCTCGTCGTGCCGGCGGCGAACGGCTTCGGCCTTTGGCTCGAGCAGCTCGTCGCCGAGTCGACCGGCAAGGACGGCAAGGGCCTCGTCCCGGCGCCGGGCGAGTCCCCGGAGGGAGCCGACCGGCAGTGGCGCGACGTCGCTGCGGGATCCCTCGACGAGCTCGGCGCCGAGTTCTACCGCTGGGAGTTCGCCGTCGCCGTCGCCGGGACGATCCTCGAGATCAACCCCTTCGACCAGCCGAACGTCCAGGAGGCGAAGGACAGGACCATGGATGTCCTCTCCGGCCAGGTCCCGGTGCCAGGCACCGGGACGGGTCCGGAGGGGACGCTGGAGGACCTCCTGGCCGACGCCGAGGAGGGCGACTACGTCGCCGTGCAGGCCTTCATCGACCCGGCCCGCGAGCACGAGCTCGCGCCGCTCGTCGAGCGCGCGCGGGCGACGGGCTGCGTCGTCACGGTCGGCCTGGGGCCCCGCTACCTTCACTCCACCGGCCAGCTCCACAAGGGCGGTCCTCCGAGCGGCCGCTTCGTGCAGGTCGTGGACGACCCGGGCGATGAGCTTCCCATCCCCGGGCGAGACTTCGGCTTCCGGCGGCTGATCGGCGCGCAGGCGGACGGCGACCTCGCCGCGCTCCGCGAGCGCGGCCGCCCTATCGTGCGCGTCACACTCGACGACCTGGAGGCGCGATGAAGCTCGGGATGGTGGGCCTGGGACGCATGGGGGGCAACATGACCGAGCGGCTCCGCCGCGGCGGCCACGAGGTCGAGACGTACGCGCGGACGGCGCCCGACCGCACCTCCGACTCGCTCGTCGAGCTGGCCACGAGGCTGGAGCAACCCCGCGTCGTCTGGCTGATGATCCCCGCGGGCGACCCAACGGAGAACGCCTTCCGCACGCTCCTGCCGCTCCTCGAGGACGGCGACACGGTCGTCGACGGCGGCAACTCGAACTTCCGCGATTCGATGCGCCGTGCGGGCGAGGCGAGGGCGAAGGGCGTCGACTTCCTCGACGCCGGCGTCTCGGGCGGCATCTGGGGCCTCGCCGAGGGCTACTGCGTCATGGTCGGCGGCGAGGAGGCGGGCTTCCGCGCCGTCGAGCCGGCGCTCGCCACGCTCGCGCCGGAGAACGGGTACGCGCACGTGGGCCCGTCGGGCGCCGGCCACTTCGTGAAGATGGTCCACAACGGCATCGAGTACGGCCTCATGCAGGCCTACGCCGAGGGCTTCGAGCTCCTGAACGGGATTCCCGACTTCGACCTCGACCTGCGCCAGGTCGCGGCCCTCTGGCAGCACGGCTCGGTCGTCCGCGGCTGGCTGCTCGAGCTCCTCGAGCGCGCCTTCGAGGCGGATCCGGGGCTGGAGTCGATCCGCGGCTACGTACAGGATTCGGGCGAGGGCCGCTGGACGGTGCACGAGGCGATCGAGGCGGCCGTGCCGGCGCCGGCCATCACGCTCGCGCTCTTCGCGCGCTTCTCATCGCGCCAGGAC
>DASTBX010000098.1:0-20333 GCA_035711645.1 Gaiellaceae bacterium | reverse complement strand
TCATGGGCTCGTACTGGTACGACACGACCTCCGTGTACGGCCCGGGGTTCACGCTCGCCTCGGAGGCCCACGCCGTGGCGGTCGGCGAGTCCGAGGAGGCGGCGGCCTGGCTCTACAAGGGGCTCGCGGCCCTGGCCATGGTCGCGCTCGTGCTCCTCGCGGCGCGGCTCTCGCCACGACCCGCCTTCGCCGCCGCTTTCGTCGGCTGGAACCCCCTGCTCGCCCTCCACTTCGCCGGAGGGGGGCACAACGACTCCTGGATGATGGCGTTCGTCCTCGCGGCGCTCGCCCTGGCGGCCTGCGGGCGGCGGGCGCTCGCCGGCGTCTCCTGGGCGCTCGCGATCTCGGTCAAGTGGGTTCCGCTCCTCTTCCTGCCACTCCGGCTCCTCGAGGCGCGCCGGGCCGGGCGCCGCATCGACCATCGCGGGCTCGGGATCGCGGCTGTGGTTATCGTGGCGATCGCCACATGGCGCTACGGGCTCGCCTGGCTCGGCGCGATTGGGCCGCTGGCCGGGAACCTCGCCGAGGACAGGGCTGCGTACGCGATTCCGGTGCGGCTCGCCGGCGCACTCGGGCTTCCGGAGGGAGCGGTCGCGGCCGTGTTCGCCGCGGCCTTCGTCCTCGCGTACGCCTGGCTCCTCCGCGAGGCCTGGCGCGGCCGCGCCCGGCTGGCGCTGACCGCCGGGCTCCTGCTCGTCGCGACCTCGTGGCTGGTCCCCTGGTACGCCGTGTGGGCCGTGCCCCTGGCGGCTGTCGAGGAGGACCGCCCGGCGCGCTTCGTCGCGCTGGCGATGTCCGCGTACCTCCTCCGCGATGCCGTCCCGCTCTAACGTGTTCCGGGAGGACAGGCCGGGGCAAGGCACCGGCACGTCCGCCGCGAGCATGTCCGAGGGCTTGCCCCGGGCGCTGCGCTGCTGATCTACCGTACGCGCCGTCGTGGCCGACCTGATCTCCATCGCCGAGGCGCAGCGCCTCGTGCTCGAGCGGGCCCGACCGCTCGAGGCGGAGCGCGTGCCGATCGAGCGCGCCGCCGGGCGCGTCCTCGCGGAGCCCGCGGCCGCCGCCGTCGACCTGCCGCCGTTTCCGAGCTCGGCGATGGACGGCTACGCGCTGCGCTCAGCGGACACGGAGGCGGCGCCCGTCATGCTTCCCGTCGTCGAGCGCATCGCGGCGGGCGTGCCCGCTTCGCGCCCGCTCGCTGCCGGCGCGGCGATGGCGATCGCCACCGGCGGCGCCGTCCCGGAGGGGGCCGACGCCGTCGTCCCGCTCGAGCTCGTGGAGGAGGACGCCGAGGGCGTCTCGATCCGCGAGCCCGTCTCGGCCGGGGCGAACGTCCGCGACCGGGGCGGCGACGTCGCCGCGGGCGAGACCGTGCTCGGACCGGGCACCGTGCTCGGGCCGGGGCAGGTGGGGGCGCTCGGCGCAGCGGGAATCGCCGAGGTGCGCTGCGTGAAGCGGCCCCGGGTCGGGATCCTCGTGACGGGCTCGGAGCTACGCCGGCCGGGGGAGGAGCTCGCGGCCGGCCAGATCTACGAGTCCAACGGCCTGCTCCTGGCCACGGCCCTGCAGCTCGCGGGCGCCGTGCCGATGCAGCTCGGCGTCGTCGCCGACGACGAGGACGAGCACCGGCGAACGCTCGAACGCGCCCTCCTCGGCTCGGACATGCTCGTGACGACCGGCGGAGCCTCCGTCGGCCCGCACGACCTCGTCCGCAGGGTGCAGGCCGAGCTCCGCGTCGAGGAGGTCTTCTGGGGCGTGGCGATGAAGCCGGGCAAGCCGGTCGCGTTCGGTGTGCGCCGCGACCACCTCGTGTTCAACCTCCCTGGCAACCCGGTGTCCGTCCTGGCCACGTTCGAGCTGCTCGTGCGCCCGGCCGTGAACGCACTCCTCGGGCTGCCGGAGCCGCTGCCCGCGTTCCGCCGCGGGACGCTGGGCGCCTCCGTGCGCCGAAACGCCGAGCGGGACGAGCTCGTCCGTGCGACGGTCGTCGCCGGGGACCTGGAGCCCGTCCTCAACCCGCTCGCCGGCCAGGAGTCGCACATGATCGTTCGCGCCGGCCGCGCCTCGGCGCTCGTCTTCGTCGGGGCGGGCGAGGGCGAGCTCCCCGCCGGGTCTCCGGTCCGCTTCCTTCCGGTCTAGCGCGCGGCGGTGACGGTGTACCGCGCGCCGGCCCGCGGGAGCACCTCGGCGAGGCGGCCGTAGACGATCCAGCGCTCGTCGGCGCTGTAGAGCGGGTGACAGGCGGAGAGCATGAGCGTGTCGAAGCCGCGGTTTCGGATCACGCTCCAGTCGTCGGAATCGACGATCTCGTGCTCGAAGACGCGGTAGCGGAACGTGGCGTAGGGCATCTCGAGCGTGACGGTGTCTCCGACCTCGATTTCGTCGATGCGCCGGAAGGGCGCCCCGAACGTCGTGCGATGGCCTGCGACCCCGACGGTCTTCCCCAGCCCGGGCACCGTCGTGCGCTCGTAGTGACCGGGCCCGCGCGAGAGGTCCGGGCCCCAGCGCGTTCCGTGGACGACCACCGCCTCGACGCCGATGCTCGGGATCTCGATCCGCCCGAACGCCTGCCCGAGCTCGAGCCCGGAGCGGAAGCGGCGGGCGTCGCGGGCGGTCGCGGCCCGGGCTGCAGCGAGCGACGTCTGGGCCGGCTCCTCGGCGGCGTCCTCGCCGCTTTCGGGCTCGGCGGGCGGAGAGGCCGATTCCCAGGCCGAGAACTCCTGCTCGAGCGCCGACTCGAGGCGGTTCTGCTGGTAGCGGTTGTAGACGTCCGTGACGGGGTCGCGCCAGAACAGGACCGCGGCGACGTAGGCCAGCACGAGCAGGCCGCCGACGATCAAGACCGTTCCCAGGCGCCGTCTCTTCATCAGCCCTCCACGGACTCAGCTTCGGCCCCCTCCCTCTCGGAGTCAACGGCGGCGAGATGCCGCCGCCGGGACCGTCTCCAGACGAGGATAACCTGGCGGGCGGTTTCCCTAACCGGCCCGCGCGACCGCTCGGCGACGTCGGGATACGGGGCGTAGCGTCCCAGGGCGACCGCGCCGACCTGTCCCGCGGCGGCGCCCCAGGCGAGGAAGACGAGCACGAGCGCGAAGGGGACGTAGCCGACGGTCGTGAGGGCGAGCAGATACCAGAGGGCGTCGAGGCCGAGGTCGTAGCGGAACGCGAACGAGGCGAGCAGGAGGGCCGGCCCCGCGAAGCCGACCGCGTAGACGGCCGCCTGCGCCGCGCGACCGCGGTCCGAGACCTGGGGCAGCCAGAGCCAGGCGTGCAGCGACGGCAGGAGGAAGAGGAGCGTGTAGGGGTTCAGGGCGGCCACGACGAGCGCGATCACGGCGAGCACGAGCATCGCCGCGAGGTGGCCGCCGAGCTCCTCCTGGCGCGCGATCGACCGGGTGGGAGCGAGGCGCGGCCGGACGACGAGCCACGCGAGTGCCGATACGGCGAGGAGCGCGCCGACGGCGGCCGCCGGCCAGTCGGATGCGGCCGGCGTGTCCAGCGCGATCGGCCGGTCGGCGCCGCTCGGGAGGAGGCCCGCGGCGACGAAGAGCGCCAGCATGAGCCCGAACCAGAGCCAGACCCCCAGGCGGCTCAGGTAGCTCCGCAGCGCCGGCCGGAGCGCGATGTGCCGGCGTCGGCAGCGGGCGAAGAGGTCGACGGTGGCCGCCAGGAAGGGGATGAGCGCGGCCACGAAGAGAAGCTGGAGCGTCCAGCCGTAGAGGATCCGCTCGCCGAAGTAGAGGTAGGACTGCGTCCCGCGCGTCACCTCGGCCGCCTCGTCGAGGGAGCCGAGCAGCGCCTGCGCCGCGCGCCCGAGCTGGCCGAGCCGCTGTTCCTCCAGGTTGGCGAGGGTGTCGCCCGCGGCCGGGCGCGGCCGTCCCTCCCCGGTCGTGATCGTCACCGCCGGGATGCCGCGCGAGACGAACGGGGCCTGCTCGTAGAGGCTGAACGGGAACGCGAGGTCGACGAGCTGGGCGGCGGCGCGCGCGTGCGTGGGCTCGGCGCCCGTCTCGCGCCGCACGGCGCTGTCGGCGGTCGCGAGGAGGGTCGGGCTCGAGACGCGGGTCGTGTCCCCGCCGAATTCGACCCGGGGCGCCGCGGCGCCGCCGAGGGAGTCGAGGTTGACGACGGCCGCGATGCGCCCCTCGTAGGGGGAGCTCTCGGCGAAGCGCTCGGCTCCGAGCGCGCCGAAGGCGCCGCCGTCGGTGGAGACGAGGACGAAGGGGTGTGCGAGCGAGGCGTTGCCGAGGTCGCGCGCCAGCTCGAGCAGCGCGCCCGTCCCCGACCCGTTGTCGTCGGCGCCGGGCGAGACGCCCAGGTTGTCGCGCTGGGCGAGCACGACGATGGCGCGCTGCGACTGGACGCCGGTCTCCGCCGAGCTCGGCGCGACCGCGATCAGGTTGACGAGCTCCTCGGTCCCTCGCCCGGGGATGTCGGCCGAGAAGGTCTGGCGCTCGACGGTGAAGCGGTACTCGCGTAGCGCCGCCTCGACCCAGTCGGCGGCCTCGCGAGCACCCTCCGAGCCCGGAGAGCGGTCCGGGAAACGGGTGGTCAGATCGCGCGTGAACTGGACGGCCGTGGCCTGGTCGAAGAACGGCCGCAGGCGCGGCTCGGGCAGGGCATCGGGCCGACCGACGCTGAACGCGGCCACGAGCACGGGCACCGCGACGGCGAGCCAGGCCGCACGGTAGATCCGGGTCGAGACCGGCCGTTCGAGGGACCCTCGCCGCGGTCGCCGGCGTGGCGCGTCTGCGGCCATAGGCTCCCGGAGTGTAGTCCGGCCTGCCGCGGTCGGGCGCACGCGGGCCCCGTGCCTATCCTTATCCGGCATGGAACGGCGGCTCACGGTGCTGCTCGTCGACGACGAGGAGTCGGTGCAGAAGCTCCTCGCCTACCCTCTCGAGCGCGAGGGCTACCGCGTCGTGCAGGCGCGCAACGGCGAGGAGGCCCTGGCGCGCTATCGCGAGGAGCCGGTCGACCTCGTCATCCTCGACCTCATGCTCCCGCGCCTCGACGGGCTCGCGGTCTGCCGGCGGCTGCGCGAGGAGCGCAGCGCCGTTCCCATCATCATGCTGACGGCGCGGGGCGACGAGGGCGACAAGGTGCTCGGCCTGGAGCTTGGCGCCGACGATTACATCACGAAGCCGTTCTCGATCCGGGAGTTCATGAGCCGGGTGCGGGCGCTCCTGCGCCGGGCCCAGCTTCCGTCGCTCGCCGCACGGGACGAGCTGATCGAGGCGGGCGGCCTCCGCATCGACACGGCCAGGCGCGCAGTCGAGGTGGACGGCGAGGCGGTGCAGCTCACGTACCTCGAATTCGAGCTCCTGCGCACGCTGGCGGCCAACCCGGGCCGCGTTTTCACGCGAAAAGCGCTCCTCGACGACCTCTGGGGCGGCTCCGAGTTCCGCGACCCGCGCACGATCGACGTCCACGTCCGCCACCTGCGCGAGAAGATCGAGGAGGACCCGGGCGAGCCGCAGTTCATCTTCACGGTGCGCGGCGCCGGCTACCGCTTCCGGGAGCTGCGGTGAGGCGTCCGCCCCTCCTGAGCCTCAGCATCAAGGCCGGTCTAATCCTCTTCGCCGTGGTTGCGGGCGCCCTCGCGATCGTCTACGTCGCGGTCGCGCCGCAGCTCGAGTCGCGCCTCGTGGACGCGAAGACCGAGGAGCTGGAGCGCGCCGTCCCCACGGCGGTGCGGACGTTCGAGTCCGCCCCGAACCGGCTCAACTACCAGGAGCGCGCGATCGCCCTCGACCAGACGTTCGACGCACGCGTGATCGTGTTGACGCGAATCGCCGACTCGCTCGCCGTGGTGGCCGACAGCGGCTTCCCCTCGGACGAGGACGTGCGCCAGGACCGGGTGGCGCTCGCGGCCGCCGAGCGGGACGGGCGGGCGAGCGGGCGGGTCGGCCGCGCCGACCGCGAGTTCGCCGAGGTGGCCGCGCCACTGGGCGGCGACGAGATCGTGCTCCTGTCGGCGCCGCTCGACGACACGCTCGCGAACGTCGATCTCGTCACCCGAACCCTCGCTATCGCCGGCGGCGTGGCACTGCTCGTCTCGTGGTTCGGCGGCTATCTCGTCGCCTGGAGCTTCACGCGGAGGATCCGGCGCCTGGAGACGGCGGCCGAGCGGCTCGCCGGCGGCGACTTCGAGACGCCCGTCGTCGACACGGGGCGCGACGAGGTCGGCCAGCTCGCAGCCGCCTTCGACTCGATGCGCGTGCGCCTGGCCGTGCTCGACCGCGCCAGGCACGAGTTCATCGCCAACGCCTCGCACGAGCTCCGGACGCCGCTCTTCTCGCTGGGAGGATTCGTCGAGCTGCTCCAGGACGAGGAGATGGATCCCGTCGTCCGCCGCGACTTCCTCGGCGAGATGGGCGCGCAGATCGAGCGGCTCACTCGACTGGCGACCGACCTGCTCGACCTCTCCCGCCTCGATGCCGGCCAGCTCGAGGTGGAGAAGCGCCCCTTCGACCTCGCCGCGAGCGCGCGGACCGTGGCGGACGAGTTCCGAGCCGTCGCGGAGGCCGAGGAGCACGAGCTCAGGGTGATCGCCGACGACGAGCTGGCGACGCTCGGCGACGAGGTCCGCGTGCAGCAGATCGGCAGGGCGCTCGTCGAGAACGCGATCCGCCACACGCCGGCCGGCTCCACGGTCGAGGTCGCGACGGCCCGGCGTGACGGCCGCTCGGCCTTCCTCGTGCGCGACGACGGGCCGGGGATCCCGGCGGCCGACCAGGAGCACCTCTTCCAGCGCTTCTACCGCGCCGCGGGCGGGAAGGCCTTCGGAAGCGGTCTCGGTCTCGCGATCGCCTCGGAGCTGGCCGCGCGCATGGACGGCTCCCTGGAGCTCGCCTCGCGCCCCGGCGAGACCGTGTTCACGCTCCTCCTTCCCGCCGCGGGCGAGCTGGCGCCCTCGCCGGACGACGAGGCCACGGAGCCGGTGCCCGCGCCGGCAGCTGACCGCGGCTAGTCACATTCGGCACGAAATCGGGACGCGACCCGCGCTGGGCCCGCGTCACTACGATGAGTCGAACGTGACCCGCCCGGGCGTCATCGCCGTCGTCGCCGTCGTCGCCGCGCTCGTCGGAGGCGCGGGTGCCCTTGCCATCGGGAAGGCCGTCGGCTGGGTCGACGACGACGCCGGCGGCACCGAGACGGTGCTCGTCCAGGCCGCCGACGGGGCGACCCCGGCCGCGGCGCAGGTCGAGGAGGACGCCGAGCGGCCGCTGCTCGGCAACGGCTTCGACGCGAGCGAGATCTACCGGAAGCGTGCAGCAGGGGTGGTCACGATCCTGGCGCTCTTCGACGACCACGGCGCGGAGGCGGACCCCGGCTCGGCGGCGCAGGGCTCCGGCTTCGTCGTCTCCCCCGAGGGCTACGTGCTCACGAACTCGCACGTGATCACGACGGCCGGCGAGGCCGCCGCGGGGGAGGCGCCGGAGGCGGCCGACACGATCTACGTGCAGTACCGGGACGGCGAGCGCGTCCCGGCCCAGATCGTCGGCTGGGACGTCTACGACGACGTCGGCCTCCTGAAGGTGGATCCCGCGGACCACCCGATCAGCCCGGTGCCGCTGGGAGACTCGTCCGAGATCGTGGTGGGCGAGCCGGTCGCCGCGATCGGGAGCCCCTTCGGGCAGGAGAGCTCGCTCAGCGTCGGCGTCGTCTCGGCGACCGAGCGCTCCATCAGCTCGCTGACGTCCGGCTACAACCTCGTCGACGCGATCCAGACGGACGCCCCGATCAACCGGGGCAACTCCGGCGGGCCGATGTTCGACGGCCGCGGCGACGTGATCGGCATCAACGCACAGATCCGCAGCGAATCGGGCACCGCGGAGGGCGTCGGCTTCGCCATCCCGATCAACGCTGCGCGGCGCTCCATGGAGCAGCTGATCCAGAGCGGTCGCGTCCGCTATGCCTGGCTGGGGATCACGACGCAGACGGTCACGCCGAGGCTGGCCGGCGAGCTCGGCTTCGGCGCCGAGAACGGGGCGGCGATCCAGGAGGTCGTCGACGACAGCCCGGCCGCCCAGGCGGGCCTGCGCGGCGGGTCGCGCGAGCGCGAGTTCGAGGGCGTCGAGATCCAGACCGGCGGCGACCTCATCGTCGCGATCGACGGCGCCGAGGTCGAGACGGCCGAGGACGTCGTCCGCGCCGTCACGCAGCGCCTCCTGCCCGGCCAGTCCGTGGAGCTCACGATCCTGCGAGGCAACCTCCGGCAGACGGTCACGGTCGTCCTGGGCGAGCGGCCCTCCACGCCGCCGAAGCTCAACTAGGCGCTCCCGCCGGGCCGGCGGCTAGAGTCGGGCGCCGTGAGGCCCAGCGAGGATGCGATCCTCCTCGGCGACAACCTCGAGCTGCTGCCGCGGTTCGACGACGAGGCCTTCCAGCTCGTCTACGCGGACCCGCCGTTCAACACGGGGCGCGTCCAGGCGCGGCGGACGCTGGCCGTCGCCGCCGACGCGGACGGCGACCGCATCGGCTTCGCCGGCCGCCGCTACGCGACCCGTGTGGTGGCCGAGTCGTCCTATCCGGACGCATTCGACGACTACCTCGGCTTCCTCGAGCCGCGTCTCCGCGAGATCCGCCGGCTGCTCGCGCCGACGGGGACGCTGTACCTCCACCTCGACTACCGCGAGGCCCACTACGCCAAGGTCCTGCTCGACGGGCTCTTCGGCAGGGAGTGCTTCCTGAACGAGATCGTGTGGGCATACGACTACGGCGCCCGGCCGCGCAAGCGCTGGCCGGCCAAGCACGACACGATCCTCGTCTACGTGAAGGACCCCGGGCGCTACCGCTTCGACGCCGCCGCCGTCGAGCGGGAGCCGTACATGGCGCCTGGCCTCGTGACGGCGGAGAAGGCGGCCCGCGGCAAGCTGCCGACGGACGTCTGGTGGCACACGATCGTCTCGCCGACCGGGCGCGAGAAGACCGGCTATCCGACACAGAAGCCGGAGGGGATCGTCGCGCGCATGGTGCAGGCCTCGACGGCCCCCGGCGACTGGTGCCTCGACCCCTTTGCCGGAAGCGGCACGCTCGGGGCCGTCTGCCGGCGGCTCGGCCGCCGGTTCGTGCTCGTCGACTCGAATCCGGAAGCGGTCGAGGTGGCCGCGGCCCGGCTCGCCGTTTCGCAGCTTCCGGCCTTGGGTAGAGGCCGCCACGAGGCAGACGTTGCGGCCGCCGACAGCTAGATTGCCGCCGGCGAATGCGACGACCGGCACCGTGAACCCAAACGGCAACGCAGAGGTGGTCTCGCTCCTCTTCCCCGCGAAGCCCGAGTACATCGCGCTCGGGCGCTTGGCGCTGACCGGGATCCTGAGGCCGCTCGACGTCGAGGCCGAGGTCGTGGCCGACGTGAAGCTCGCGCTCACCGAGGCGTGCTCCAACTCGATCCGGCACGCATACGTCGACGGGGACGGAGGCGGCGTCGAGATTCGCTACGAGCTCGGCGAGAACAGGCTCTCCGTGGAGGTCTCCGACGAGGGAGGCGGGTTCGACGCCTCGGCGCTCCAGCCCGGGGGCGACGAGCTCGACGAGGGCGGGCTCGGGATCGCGATCATCCGAGCGGTCACCGACGAGCTCGAGATCGGCCCCAGGACCGCCGGTCCGGGCTCCTGCCTGCGGTTCGTGAAGTATCTCGGCTGACCGCGAGCGGTATCCTCCGCCGCCGTGCAGCTACTGCCAGTCAACGTCGGCACGAAGCTCCTGGCCGACTACGCCTCGATCGCCAGCCGCGGCCTCATGGACTCGATCAAGGCGCTGGCCGAGCCGCTCGCCGGCAAGCGGGTCCTGCACCTCTCGGCGACCGCCTTCGGAGGCGGCGTCGCGGAGATCCTCTACACGCTCGTGCCGCTCATGAGCGACGCAGGGCTCGAGGTCGAGTGGCGCATCATCCACGGTCAGGACGAGTTCTTCGACGTCACGAAGACGATCCACAACGGGCTGCAGGGCGACCCGACCGGCCTCACGGAGGAGCAGAAGGAGACGTACCGGCGCTTCAACCGCCTCAACGCCGAGGCGCTCGAAGGCTCGTACGACTTCGTCGTCATCCACGACCCGCAGCCGGCCGCGATGATCGAGCACGCGCGCGAAGCCGCCGGCCGCTGGATCTGGCGCTGCCACATCGACCTTTCGACGCCGAATCGCAGCGTCCTCGACTTCCTGCTCCCGTGGATGAGGAAGTACGACGCCGCCGTCTTCCACCGCCGCGAGTACGTGCCCGACTCGGACGTGCTGCCCGCGTCGTACGTCTGGCCGCCCGCGATCGACCCCCTCGCCCCGAAGAACATGGCCCTCTCGGCGGAGGACGCCGCCTACATCCTCGACCAGTTCGGGATCGACGTCGACCGCCCGCTCGTCACCCAGGTCTCGCGCTTCGACCCCTGGAAGGACCCGCTCGGCGTCATCGAGGCGTGGCGGCTCGTTCGCGAGCGCCACCCGAACGTCCAGCTCGGCCTCGTTGGCTCGATGGCACACGACGACCCCGAGGGCTGGGAGTACTACAACCGCACCGTCAATGCGGCCGACGGCGACCCGGACATCTTCATCCTCTCGAACCTGAACAACGTCGGCTCCGTGGAGGTGAACGCCTTTCAGGTCCACTCGGCGGCGCTCCTCCAGAAGTCGGTGCGCGAGGGCTTCGGCCTCACGGTCACCGAGGCGCTCTGGAAGGCGCGCCCGACCGTGGCCGGACGGGTGGGCGGCATCGTCGATCAGATCCAGGACGGCGAGACCGGCTTCCTGGTCAGCTCCGTCGAGGAGTGCGCCGACGCGACCTCGCGAATCCTCGACGACCCCCCCGCCGCGCGCGTCCTCGCGCTCCGGGGCAAGGAGTTCGTCCGTCGCAGCTTCCTCACGCCGAGGCTGCTGCGCGACTGGCTCGCGCTCTTCAACGAGCTCTCGGGTAACCACGCGGCAGCGGCGGAGCTCACGACCGCGGTGCGACCGGCCTGAGCGCTCCCGGGAGCGTCTAGGGTTTCCGCATGGCGGGGCGCCGCAAGCTGATCGTCGTCTCCAACCGCGGCCCGGTCGTCCACGAGCGGGACGCTTCGGGTGAGCGCGTTGCCCGGCGCGGAGGCGGCGGCCTCGTGACGGCGCTGCGGAGCCTGGTCGAGCAGCACGACGTCACGTGGATCGCGAGCGCCATGTCCGCCGAGGACAAGGTCGTGGCCGAGGAGGCCGGCGGCGAGGCGATCCCGGAGACGGCGCGGAACGGCGCGCCGTACCGGCTCCGCTTCGTCGTCCACGACCCGAGCGAGTACGACTGGTACTACAACGTCGTCGCCAACCCGATGCTGTGGTTCATCCAGCACTACCTCTGGGGCCTCGCGAGCGAGCCGGACGTCGACCAGGGGCTCCACCACGCCTGGAGCGAGGGCTACGTCCACGTGAACCGCAGCTTCGCGGAGGCCGTCGTCGCCGAGCTGGAGCGCGAGCCCGAGGCGGCCGTCTTCTTCCACGACTACCACCTCTACGTCGCTCCCGGGATCGTGCGGGAGCGCGCCCCGGACGCCGTGCTGGCGCACTTCGTCCACGTCCCGTGGTCGATGCCCGAGTACTGGCGCGTGCTTCCCGACCCGATCCGCCGCGCGGTGCACGAGGGGCTGCTCGCGAACGACGTCGTCAGCTTCCACACGAGGCGCTGGCGCCGCAACTTCCTGCGGAGCTGCGAGGACGTGCTCGACGTCGAGATCGACTGGCCGTCGAACTCCGTGCACGTGGACGGGCGTCCCGTGTCCGTGCGCGCCCGGCCGATCTCGGTCGATCCCGCCGAGTTCGACGAGATCGCGGCAAGCCCAGCCGTCGAGGCCGAGGAGGCGTCCCTCGTCGCGAAGCGGCCCGAGCACCTCGTCCTCCGCGTCGACCGTACGGACCCGTCCAAGAACGTCGTCCGCGGCTTCCGCGCCTACGAGCTCTACCTCGACGCGCATCCCGAGATGCACGGGCGCGTCCAGATGCTCGCCTTGCTCGACCCGTCCCGGCAGGACATCCCCGAGTACGCCGAGTACCTGGGCGCCATCCAGCGGGCGGCGCGGACGGTGAACGACCGCTTCCAGCGCGAGGGCTGGGTCCCGCTCGACCTGCAGATCCAGGACAACTTCCCGCAGGCGGTCGCCGCGTACAAGCAGTTCGACGTGCTGCTCGTGAACGCGATCTTCGACGGGATGAACCTCGTCGCCAAGGAGGCGCCCCTCGTCAACACCCGCGCCGGCGTGCTCGTGCTCTCGGAGAACGCCGGCGCCCACGAGGAGCTCGGCGAATGGGCGCTCACGGTCAACCCCTTCGACGTGGCCGGGCAGGCGCAGGCGATCCACGCCGCGCTGACCATGGCGGAGGACGAGCGCCGCCGCCGGCTCGAGGCGCTCGTCGGCCACGTCCGGGCACACGACATCGGCGGCTGGATCGCGGACCAGCTCGCCGACCTCGACGAGGCGCGGGCCCGCCTCGGCGCCGCTGCCTAAGCTTTCCTCGTGACGGGCGACGAGCTCAGCCACGTCGACGAGGCCGGCGGGATCCGAATGGTGGACGTCGGGGCGAAGCCCCACGCGCGCCGTCGCGCCGTCGCTCGGGCGTTCGTCCGCATGCGTCCCGAGACGGCGCAGCGCCTGCGCGCTCTTCCAAAGGGCGACGCGCTCGCCTCGGCGCAGTTGGCCGGGATCATGGCCGCGAAGCGGACGTCCGAGCTGATCCCGCTCTGTCATCCGCTGCCGCTGACGCACCTCGAGGTCGTGCTCGAGGTCGAGCAGGGCGGCGTCGCGATCGAGGCCGCCGCCGAGACGACCGCGCAGACCGGCGTCGAGATGGAGGCGCTCACCGGCGCGGCGGTCGCGGCGTTGACCGTCTACGACATGGCGAAGGCCGTCGACAAGGAGATGGTCGTCGAGGAGGTTCGCCTCCTGGAGAAGACGAAGGAGGTGCTCGGGTGAGGGCGGCGGTGCTCACCGTCTCGGACGGCGTCTCGGCCGGCGTGCGGGAGGACCGGAGCGGCGACCTCCTCGCCGAGCTGCTCCTCGCGGAGGGCTACGAGGTCGAGCGGCGCGTCGTCCCCGACGAGCGTGACCGGATCGAGGCCGCCGTCGAGCACCTCTCGCGAGAGGCGGCGCTCGTGCTCACGACCGGCGGGACGGGGCTGGGGCCCCGCGACGTCACCCCCGAGGCGACGGCCGGCGTTCTCGACCGCCTCGCGCCGGGGATCGGGGAGGCCCTCCGCGCCGACGCGCGCGCGCGGACGCCGCACGGCCTGCTCTCGCGCGGCGTCGCCGGTGTGGTCAACGCCGCTCTCGTCGTGAACCTCCCGGGCTCGCCGGGCGGCGCCCGCGACGGGTTCGAGGTGCTGCGGCCGGCTCTCGGGCACGCGCTCGAGCTCCTCGCCGGCGAGCCGACGGCGCACCGGCAGACATGACGACCACGGTCCTCCAGTACCCCAGGCTGTTCCTGTCGCTCGTCAAGTTCGAGCACACCGTCTTCGCGCTCCCCTTCGCCTACATCGGCGCGTTCCTCGCCGTGGACGGCGTTCCGGGCGCCGCCGACCTCCTCTGGGTGACGGTGGCGATGGTGGGCGCCCGGAGCCTCGCGATGGCGCTCAACCGCCTCATCGACGCCGGCATCGACGCGCGCAATCCGCGGACCGCCGGCCGAGAGCTCCCGCGTGGGGCGCTGCGGCCCTGGCAGGTCGTCATCTTCTCGCTCGGCTCGCTCGCCGTCTTCCTCGTCGCCGTCTACCAGCTCGAGCCGATCGTTCGCTGGCTTTGGCCCATCCCGGTGCTTGCCTTCGTCGCCTACCCGTACCTGAAGCGGGTCACCTGGCTCTCGCACGCCTGGCTCGGCGCGGTCGACGGGCTCGCCCCCGTCGGCGCCTGGGCGGCGGTGACGAACGAGCTGCCCTGGGAGGCCTGGCTCCTCGGCGCGGCGGTGGCCCTGTGGGTGGCGGGCTTCGACGTCCTCTACGCGCTCTTCGACCTCGACTTCGACCGGACGCACGGCCTCCACTCGCTGCCGGCCAGGTTCGGGTCCGCGGCCGCCTTCGCCGCCGCCCGGGCCTGCCACGTCGCCACCGTCGGCTTCCTCGCCCTCGCCGGGCTCGCGCTCGACGTGGGCCTCCTCTACTGGCTCGGAGTCGCCGCGGTCGCCGCGCTGCTCGCCTACGAGCACTCGCTCGTGTCGCCGGCGGACACGCGGCGCCTCGACACCGCGTTCTTCACGCTCAACGGGGTGATCAGCGTCACCTTCTTCGCGTTCGTCCTCGCGGACGTCCTCGCGTGATCCTGGCGCGTGGCCTCGGCCGGACGTTCGGGGCCAAGCGGGTGCTGCGCGGCCTCGACCTCGACGTCGCCGAGCGAGACATGCTCCTCGTCACCGGCCCGAACGGGTCTGGGAAGTCGACGCTCCTCGCGCTCTGCGCCGGCCTGCTCGCGCCCACTGAGGGCGAGCTCGAGGTCGGCGTCGAGCGCGGGCGGATCGGCTACCTGGCGCACGAGCCGCTCGTCTACCGGGAGCTCTCGGCGCTCGAGAACCTCGACCTCTACGGGCGGCTCTACCGCGTCCCCGAGCGGCGCGAGCGGATCGGGATGCTGCTCGAGCGCTTCGGGCTCTGGGAGTCGCGGCGTCAGCCCGTCTCCTCGTTCTCGCGCGGCATGCAGCAGCGGCTCGCCCTCTGCCGGACGCTCCTCCACGAGCCCGATCTCCTCCTGCTCGACGAGCCGTACGCCGGCCTCGACGAGGCCGGCGCGGAGCTTCTCGACGCCGAGCTCGCCGGCCTCTCCGGCGAGCGGACGGTCGTCCTCGCCACTCACGAACCGGACCGGGCCGCGCACCTCGCCGCCGGGCGGCTCGCTCTCACGTGACGGCCTACCTCGCCGACGTCGGCGCGCTCGCGCGCAAGGACCTCCTCCTCGAGCTGCGCTCCCGGGACACGCTGCCCGCGATGCTCCTCTTCGTCGTCTCGACGCTCGTCGTCTTCAGCTTCGCCCTCCCGGCCGGAACCGGAGAGACGGCCGCATACGGTCTGCTCTGGGTGGCGATCGTCTTCACGGCCATCCTCGGTCTCACGCGTGCGTTCGCCGCCGAGCGCGAGCAGCGCGTCCTCGACGGGCTCGTGCTGGCGCCTTGCGACCGCAGCGCGATCTGGGCCGGCAAGGGCATCGCGGTCGTGGTGTTCCTCGCCCTCGCAGAGCTCGTCGCGCTCCCCGCCTTCGCCCTCTTCTTCGAGCCCGTGACCTGGGAGCTCGTCGCCGCCGTCGCCCTCGCCGACCTCGGACTCGCGTCCGTCGGGACGCTCCTCGCCGCGATGGCGGCGGCGAGCCGCGCCCGCGAGCTGCTCCTTCCCCTTCTCTTCCTGCCGCTCGTCATCCCGGTCGTCGTCGGGGGAGTCGGCGCCTCGATCGCGGACGACCCGGGACGCTACCTCGGCTTCCTCGCCCTCTACGACCTGATCTTTGCGATCCTGTCCTGGGCGAGCTTTGAGTACGTCGTTACCGAATAACCGCGCGGTCGCGCTCGCCGCGGCCGCCTTCGTGCTGCTCCTCGCGGGCGTCGCGCTCGCCTTCTACTGGGTGCCCGACGCGCCGCTCGAGGGCTTCCGCCAGCGCATCTTCTACATCCACGTGCCGGTCGCCCTGACCGCGTACGCATGCTTCGGCTGGGCGGCCTGGAAGGCGCTGCGGCTCCTTTCGACGCGCGACCAGCGCTACGACCTGGAGAGCTACACGGCCGTGCACATGGGCGTCATCTTCGGGATCCTGACGCTCGTGACCGGGTCCATCTGGGCACGGACGTCGTGGGGCGTCTGGTGGAGCTGGGGGGAGCGCCAGCTCGTCCTCTTCCTCGTCCTCTTCCTCTTCTACTCCGCCTACTTCATGCTCCGCTACTCGGTGGAGGCGGGGCCGCGGCGGGCGAGCATGTCGGCGGTCTACGCGCTCTTCGGCGTCGTCTTGATCCCCGTCAGCTTCCTCGCCATCCGCCTCGCCGAGGGGCTCATCCACCCCGTTGTCTTCGACCGCAACGTCGGCGACAACCTCGCCGGCAGCCAGCTCCTCACCTTCGCGGTCTGCCTGGCCGGAACGCTCGCCCTGGCGGCGACGCTGTACGTGAACGAGCTGACCGGCAAGCGGGTCGACGAGCGGCTGCGCGAGCTGCGCGAGGCGCTCGAATGACGTCCGCCGAGCGGTACGTGACGGCGGCCTACCTCGTCGTCCTCGCCGTGCTCCTCGCCTACCTCGTCATCTACGCCTTCAAGCTCTCGCGGCTCGAGCGGGAGGTCGGGGAGCTCGCCGAGCTCGCCCGGCGGCGGAAGGAGGAAGCCGCCTAGCCGTGGAGGTGTCGCTCCTCCTCTTCTGGCCGGCGCTCGCAGGCTATGCAGAGGCCGCGGTCGCCTACGCAGGCGACACCGTCCGGCCGGGCCGGCTCGTCCGCGCCGCGACCTGGGGCGTCCGCCTCGGCTGGCTCGCCCAGACCGCCCTGCTGGTCGCCCAGGCGGCGGACGCCGACGGGTTCCCGTGGGGAACCTGGGCGGGCTCGCTCAACCTCTTCGTCTGGATGTGCGTCGGCGCCTACCTGATCTGGGGCTGCCGGGCGCCGTTTCGGCTGCTCGGCCTCGCCGTCATGCCGCTCGCCGCGGCGCTCCTGACGCTCGCTTGGGCTGCGGGCGGAGTGGGCGAGCCGGCGCGCAGCGAGTTCGGCGACCTGTTCCTCGCCTTCCACGTCGGGCTCATCCTCGCCTCGTTCGCGGGCTTCACGCTCGCGGCGGCGCTCGCCCTCCTCTACCTCGTCCAGGAGCGGCGCCTGAAGCGCCGCTCGGCCGGCGTCCTGCGCCTGCGGTTTCCCTCGCTCCAGACGCTCGACACGCTGACCGTGCGCACGATCGCGTTCTCGCTCCCGGCGCTCACCGTCGGGATCGGGATCGGCTTCGCCCGCCTCGGCTCCGAGGGCGGCGCCTTCGACGCGATCATGGCGGTCACGCTCCTTGCCTGGGTCGTGTACGCCGCCTTCCTCGTGCTGCGCTGGGAAGCAGGGTGGCGAGGCCGCCGCACCGCCTACCTCGCCCTGGCGGGCTTTTTGCTCGTCGTCCTCGTCCGCCTCGTCCTGACCCCGTTCGTGCACTTCTAGAGTGGCTCCACCGATGCACCTGCTCCTCGTCGGCACCTCCTACCAGCGCGCTCCGGTCGAGCTCCGGGAGCTGCTCGCCTACGACCGCGATCTGCGCCGCGAGGCGCTCGAGCGGCTCTCCGCCGGAGGCGCGGAGGCTGCGGTCCTCTCGACGTGCAACCGGACGGAGGTCTACGCGGTCGCGGACGACACCGCCGCGCTCGAGGAGCGGATCTACGGCGAGCTCGCGACGCTCTCGCGGCTGTCGCACTCCGAGCTGGCGCCCGCTCTCTACACCGTCGCGGACGAGGCGGCGGCGCTCCATCTCTTCCGCGTCGCGGCCGGGCTCGACTCGATGGTGCCGGGCGAGGCGCAGATCCTCGGCCAGGTGCGCGAGGCCTACAACGGCGCGCGTGAGGCGCGGACGGCGGGCGCCGTCCTCCACAGGCTCTTCCGGCAGGCCCTCCGGGTCGGCAAGCGGGTGCGGACGGAGACGGCGATCGGCGAGAACCCGGCCTCCGTCTCCTCGGCTGCGGCCGAGCTCGCCGAGCGCGTCTTCGAGGAGCTCGCGGGGCGGCGCATCCTGTTGCTCGGCGCCGGCAAGGTCGCCGACCTGACGGCCGCGAACCTGATCTCCCGGGGCGTCGGCGAGATCGTCGTCGCGAACCGCTCGCCTGAGCGGGCAGACGCGCTCGCTCGCCGCTTCGGCGGTCGGGCGGTCGGGCTCGACGCCGTCGAGGAGGAGCTCGAGCAGGCGGACGTCGTCGTCGCCTCGACGAGCTCGCAGGGAGTCGTCCTCTCGGCCCAGCAGGTCGGGCGGGCGATGAGACGCCGCCGCGGGCGGCCGGTCTTCTTCATCGACGTCGCCGTTCCGCGTGACCTCGACCCGGCGATCAACCAGCTCGACGGCTGTTACCTCTACGACATCGACGACCTCGAGCGTGTGGTCGCCGAGAGCGTCGCCGGCCGCCGCGAGGAGGCCGTGCGCGCCGAGGCGATCGTGAGCGAGGAGGCCGACGGGTTCCGCGCGTGGCAGCTCTCCCTCGACGTCGTCCCCGCGATCGCCTCGCTCCGCGCTAAGGCGGAGTCGATCCGCCGGGCCGAGCTGGAGCGCGTCGAGAGCAGGCTGGCCTCGCTGTCGCCGAGCCAGCGGCGGGCGGTCGAGGCGCTGACCAGCCAGATCGTGGCGAAGCTGCTCCACCAGCCGACCGTGCGCATGAAGGAGGCGGCCGCCGCGGCCGACGGCGTCCTCTACGCGGACGCGGTGCGGCATCTCTTCGGCCTCGGGGACGATGCTGATCCGGCTCGGCAGCCGCGGAAGTAGGCTCGCGCTCACGCAGGCGGAGCTGGCCGCAGAGGCGCTCCGCGCCGCCGAACCCGACGCGGACGTCGCGATCATGCCGATGACGACCGCGGGCGACCGCGACCGCTCGCGGCCCTTCGGCGAGATCGGCGAGCGCGGCGTCTTCGTCAAGGAGATCGAGGAGGCGCTCGTCGCGGGGCGGATCGACGTCGCCGTCCACTCGGCGAAGGACATGACTTCGACGAACACGTCGGGTCTGGCGGTCGGCGCGTACCTGCCGCGGGAGGACGCGCGCGACGCGCTCTGCGGCGCCGAGGCGCTGCGTCCCGGGCTTCGCGTCGGGACGGCCTCGGTGCGGCGCCGAGCCCAGCTCGTCGCCCTCGAGCCCGGGGTCCGCGTGGAGCCGCTGCGGGGCAACGTCGACACCCGCCTGCGCAAGATGCGCGAGCGCGGGCTCGACGCCGTCGTCCTTGCGGCGGCCGGGCTCGACCGCCTCGGGCTCGCCGCCGAGGCCGGCTACCGCTTTCCTCCCTCCGAGCTGCTCCCCGAGGCTGGCCAAGGCGCCGTCGCGCTCCAGGTCCGGGCCGGCGAGGAGCGGCTCGTCGTCGCGCTGGACGATCCGGAGACGCGCCGCCGCGTCGAGGCCGAGCGCGCGTGCGTTGCCCGGATCGGCGCCGGTTGCCTCGCTCCGGTCGGCGCCCACCACGACGGCGCGACGCTGACCGCGCTGATCGCCGCCGAGGACGGTGCCTGGATCGAGCGGCGGAGCGGCGACGACCCCGCGGTGCTCGCGGACGAACTGCTCGCCGCCACTGCCGCGTTGCGCGCGTGAGGGTCGTCGTCACCGGGACGGAGGCCGCCGCCGCGCCGCTCGCGGCCGCCCTCGCCGCCGAGGGCCTCGAGGTCGTCACCTGTCCGCTCGTCGCCGTCGAGGCCGTTGCCGGGCCGCCGGTTCGAGCCGGCGACTACGACTGGCTCCTGCTGACCAGCCGGAACGCGGTCGAGGCGCTCTTCGAGCGGCTCGAGGGCGCGCTGCCGCGCGTCGCCGTCGTCGGTCCCGGAACCGCCGAGGCGCTGCGCGCCCGCGGCCACGAGCCGGATCTCGTCGCCTCGGTCTCGACCCAGGAGGGGCTCGCCGCCGAGCTCCCCCGGCCCGTCGGCCGGGTGCTCTTCGCCGGGGCGGTCGATTCCCGAGACGTCCTCGTCCGCGAGCTCGGCGCCGACTTCGTCCCGCTCTACCGCACCGTCTCCCTCCGCCCGGCACGCTTCCCCGGGGCCGACCTGGCCGTCCTCGCCTCCCCGTCCGCCGCCCGTGCGCTGGCCGCCCTGGATCGCGCGCTGCCCTGTGTCTCCATCGGCCCCGTCACCTCGGTGGAGGCTCGCCACGCCGGGCTCGTCGTGGTCGCCGAGGCCCGGACCCACGACAGGGAGGGGCTGGTGCAAGCGGTTAAGCTCGCCGCATCGAACGCCGGTTCATCACCTTCCTGACGGATTTCGGCCTCGAGGACGACTTCGTCGGCACGTGCCACGGGGTCGTGAAGACGATCGCCCCGGAGGCGGAGGTGATCGACATCACGCACGGCATCGCGCCCCAGAACGTCCTCCAGGGCGCGCTCGTCCTCGCCGCGACGCTGCCGTACATGCCGGTCGGCATCCACGTCGCCGTCGTCGACCCCGGCGTGGGCGGCGCCCGCAAGCCCCTCGCGCTGCGCTCCGGCGACGGCCGCCTCTTCGTGGGTCCCGACAACGGTCTCCTTCTTCCCGCCGCCGACCGGCACGGAGGCGTCGAGGAGGCAGTGGAGCTCGCGGCGGGCCCGTACCGGCTCGAGCCCGTCGCGCGGACGTTCCACGGCCGCGACATCTTCACTCCGGCGGCCGCCCACCTGGCGGCCGGGGTCGCGCTCGGGGAGCTCGGGCCGGCCCTCGACGCCGACGATCTCGTCCG
>DASTBX010000097.1:0-27613 GCA_035711645.1 Gaiellaceae bacterium | reverse complement strand
CCGCGTCGAGGAGACGCTGCATGCGGCCGCGCTCGACGAGAAGCTCGGCGTGCGCCTCCGCGAGGGCCGGCTTGCGAAGGAGGAGGAGGCGGCCGGCTTCGGCTTCGCCGCCCTGCCGGCCGACCTGCCCAAGGCGAAGCCGGTCGAGCGGGCGAAGGCTCCAACGGCGAAGCAGAGGGAGGCCGAGGCGAAGCTGCGCGAGGCGGAGAAGCGCCTGGCGGAGGCTCGCGAGGCTGCGGAGGAGACGGAGCGGTCGGTCAAGGACCTGCGGCGGCAGCTCGACCGCGCCGAGCGCGAGCTGGCGGCTCACGAGGCGGCAGTCGAGCGGGCCGAGGGCGACGTCGAGAGGCGGCGCAAGCAGCTCGAGCGGCAGCGCTAGAGCGTAGGGCAGCGGTTTTCGGGACAGGGCGGCGGGTAGGGGGTCCCGACTTCTGTGAGGACGAGAAAGGGGGACGGCGTGGAGATCAGCAAGGATCAGATCGTGAGCCTGCTCCGCGAGCGCGGGCAGACCGACGAGGCCGGCCGGGCGGAGCAGGAGCTTCCGGACACGGTCGACACCGAGCGCGACTCGGGGATGCTGCAGAAGTTCGGGATCGACACGGACGAGCTGCTCAGCCGGGTGACCGGCGGCCGCGACATTCCCGGCCTCTAGACCATCGTGGGCGGGGTCGCCGGACGGCGGCCCCGCCTGTCCTAGCGGCCGGCGACGGCGCGCGCGATCGTCCCGTCCGCGACCCGCTCGGGGAGCGTCTCGAGGCGCTCGACCGGCTCGGCGCTGAAGACGAAGCGGACGTGGCGCTCCGCGACCGGGCCGCCCCAGCCCACCATTGCGGTCGCGGCGATCGCGCTCTGCTCGAGCAGCGCGCGCGAGGCCTGGTGCGGGTCGAGGCCGAGCGAGGCGACGTCCAGGAGCATCGACCAGCCGCCGCCCGGCCGAACGAACGGCCAGTCGGGCAGCGCGGCGAGCATGACGTCGCGGCGGCGCTCGAGCTCCGCGACGCACTCGGCCACGTGGCGCTGGTCGCCGCGGAGCACGGCCGCGCCGGAGGCGCGTGCGAGGCCGACCGGCGTGGTCGTGTTGTAGACGTGGGCCCAGCCGGCGTCCTCGATCGTCGCGGCCGGCCCGGCGACCCAGCCGACGCGCCAGCCGATCATCCGGTGCTCCTTCGAGAGCGAGCCGACGACGATCGTCCGCTCGGCCATCCCCTCGTGGCGCAGCGGATGCAGGAGGGAGCGCCCGTCGAAGAGGAGGCGCTCCATCGCCGCGTCGTAGACGAGGAAGAGGTCGCGGTCGCGGCAGAGATCGCAGACGAGCCGCCAGTCGTCCTCGTCGAACGCCCCTCCGGACGGCATGGACGGGCTCATGAGCAGCATCCCGATCGTCCGTTCGCCGACGGTCGCCTCGGCGAGCGCGTCGCGGTCGAGCCGCCACTCGCCGTCCACGACGCGGAAGGGCACGAGCTTCGGGATGCCGCCGGCGAGGTGGATCCGGTTGACGATGCCCGCGTAGGTCGGGTCGGTCACGACGACCTCGTCGCCGGTGTCGACCGTGACGAGGAGCGAGTTCAGGAGACCCTCCATGCCGCCGCAGGTGATCACGATCTCCTGCTCCGGGTCGTAGCGGTGCCCCGTGCGCTCGGCGGTGAAATCGGAGATCGCGGCCCGGAGGTCGAGGTCGCCGGTGAAGGGCAGCCAGCTGTTCGCGGCCGGCGTCTCGAGGTTCTCGGCCGTGACGCTCACCGCCTCGGGCGGCAGCGGTAGGTCCGTGTCGAGGTTCTCCATGCGGAGGACCGGCCAGCGCTCGCTCGCCTCGGCCGGCCGGTCGGCCGCTGCTGCGACCCGGTCGATGCCGAAGCCGCGAATCGGCTCGAGCCGTTTCGACCTCTTGATCACGCGCGCGAGTCTAGTCTGCGGCCGTGGGTAGGGTTGCTGCATGAAGGTCGGCATCGTCGTGCCGTACTCCTGGTCCTTCTGGGGCGGAGTCCAGGAGCACGCCGACCACCAGGCGCGGGCGCTCCGGCGCCTCGGCCACGACGCGCGGATCATCATGGGTCACGACCCGCCCGGGCGGCTCACCTGGCTCCTCCACCCGAAGCAGGGCCGGCACGGAAAGCCACCCGATTACGTCCTGCCGGTCGGTCGCTCCGTCATCGTCCCGGCGAACGCGTCCCTCCCCAACATCATCCTCAGCCCGAAGGCGCTCCTACGCATGCGCCGCATCTGGGAGCGCGAGCGCTTCGACGTCGTCCACGTGCACGAGCCGTTCGCGCCGGCGCTCTCGGCGTTCGCGCTCGCCACCGCTCCGTGCCCGATCGTCGTCACCTGTCACTCCGCCGGGGAGCGCCTCGGCTGGTACCCGCTCGGGAAGGCGTTCTGGGGCGTCGTGGCGACGCGTGTCCACCGGCGCATCGCGGTCTCCGACGCCGCGCGCCGCGCCGCCGAGCCCTACGTCGGCGGGCCCTTCGAGCTGATCCCCAACGGCATCGAGCTCCCGCCCGAGAGCGACCCGGGCGGCCGCAACGGCAACGTCGTCTTCATCGGCCGCAACGAGCCGCGCAAGGGCCTGCCCGTCCTCCTGCGCGCCTGGCCGCGGGTGCACGAGCGCGCCGGCGCGCGCCTGCGGCTGATCGGCGCCGACCCGCTCTCCGTCCGCTGGCTCGCCCGCCGCCAGGGCTTCCCGCTCGACGGCATCGACCTGCTGGGCGGCGTGCACGAGGAGGCGCTGACGGCGGAGCTGCGCAGCGCGAGCCTCCTGGTGGCGCCGTCGCTCGGCGGCGAGAGCTTCGGCATGGTGCTCACCCGGGCCTTCGCGTCGGGTACGCCGGTCGTCGCGTCGGACATCGAGGGCTACGCTCAGGTCGCCGACCACGACGAGACGGGGCTCCTCGTCCCCCCCGGAGACGCCGACGCGCTCGCCGCCGCGCTCCTCGAGCTGCTGGAGGACGAGGAGCGCCGCCGCGCATACGGCGTCGCGGCGAGGCGCGCCGCGGAGCCGTACTCCTGGGACCGGATCGGCCGGCGGCTGCTCGAGGTCTACGAGAGCCTCGTCCCGGCGGGGGAGGTCAAGGCCGCCGCGTGACGGGGGTCGGCCTGCCACGGAGCCGGGCCGGGCGCCTCGCGATCGTCTTCGTCCCGACGGTCCTCCTCCTCGCGCTCGCCGTCTGGCGGAGCCCGGGTACTGGCGTCCTCGAGCGCGCCTTCCGGGCGGTCGAGTGGGAGTGGGTGGCCGCCGCAGTCCTCGTCAACCTGTTCTCGATCATCGTGCGCTCGGAGGCGTGGCGGGTGGTCATCGCCCAGGCGATCCCGAGGCCCTGCCCGAGCCGTCGCGCGGTCTTCTCGGCCTTCTGCGTCGGCCTGCTCGCGAACGCGGCGCTTCCGGGCCGTGTGGGAGAGCTCGCGCGGGTGGCGGTCATCAGCCGGCACGTCCGCCGGCGGGCCGGGACGTGGGCGACGATCGTGGGGACGATCTTCGCGCACCGGCTCTTCGACGTGGTCGTGGCGATCGGGCTCGTCCTCTTCACGCTCTACGCGGCGCCGATCCCGCAGTGGGCGGAGCCCGTGCTCGCGGTCGTGGTCGGCGTCGGCGTCGGGCTCCTTCTCGCCGGCTTCCTCTTCGCGCGGAAGGACAAGCGCCCCCTCGACGAGGAGCTCGGGCCGTTGCGGCGCGTCCTGCACATGGCGCGGCACGGGCTCACGGTGCTGCGCCGGCCCGAGCCGGCCATGCGGGCGCTCTCCCTCCAGCTCGTCGCCTGGGGCGCGCAGCTCCTGGCTGTCTACCTGGCGATGCTCGCCTTCCGGATCGACGTCACGGTCGCCGAGGCGGCGCTCGTCCTCGTGATCATGAACCTCGTCACCGTGTTCCCCTTCTGGCCCGGGAACGTCGGGCTCCTCCAGGCGGCGGTCGCAGCCGCGCTGCTGCCCTACGGTGTCAGTTACGGCCACGGCTTCCTCTTCGCGATCGGCCTGCAGGCGATCGAGGTGTCGGTCGGCATCGGGCTCGGCTTCGTCTTCCTCGCGCGCGAGGGCTTCACCTTCGCGATGCTGAAGCGGATGCCCGAGATGACCGAGGTCGAGATCGACGAGGACGAGCGCGTCGAGCGCATCGCCTAGCTCTCCTCGCGCCGTCGCGGCGCCCAACGCGCTCAAGGGCGTGCTCGATGCGGCCGGGGCCGCGGCGGCGCTCGCCCGCGGGCTCGAACGCGGCGGCGTCCGGGTGGAGCGGCTGCCGCTCGCCGACGGCGGCGACGGGACCGCCGCCGTGCTCCAGGCGGAGCTCGGCGGCGAGTGGCGCGAGGCGGAGGTCGCCGACCCGCTCGGCCGCCCGGTGACCGCCCGCTTCCCGCTCCTGCCGGACGGGCGCGCCGTCGTCGAGGCCGCGCACGCGATCGGGCTTCGGCTCCTGCGGCCGGAGGAACGCGATCCGCTGGCGGCCTCCAGCCGGGGGCTCGGCGAGCTGATCACGGCTGCGGCGGACGCCGGGGCTACGGAGCTCCTCGTCGCCCTGGGCGGCAGCGCCACCGTCGACGGCGGCGCCGGGCTGCTGGACGTGCTCCCCGCGCTGCCGCTGCCGACGACCGCGGCCTGCGACGTCGCCGCCCCGCTCCTCGGCGAGCACGGCGCCGCGCGGGCCTTCGGGGTGCAGAAGGGCGCCGCGCCGGCCCAGGTGGAGGAGCTCGAGCGCCGCCTCGCCGTGAGGACGGATCTCCGCCCCTTCGCCGACCTGCCCGGCGCGGGCGCGGCGGGCGGACTGGGAGCGGCCCTCGCGGCGCTCGGGGCCACCCTGGCGCCCGGCGCGGAGCTCGTCCTCGACATGCTGCGCTTCCGGGAGCGGATTCGCGGCGCGGCTCTGGTCGTCACGGGTGAGGGCGTCGTCGATGCGACCACCGCGGCCGGAAAGGCTCCGGCGGTCGCGGTACGGCTCTGCCTGGAGGAGGGAATCCGCTGCGCGGTCTTCGGAGGCCGGGTCTCCGCGTCCCTTGCGAGCGCGGAGATGCACGAGCTCTCCGGGAAGCCCGCCCACGCCGTCGAGGATCTGGAAGCGCTCGGCGAGGCCCTCGCGGCGGACCTCGCCGAGCCCACTTCGAGGTAGATCTAGCCCGTGCCCGGGGGGACCCGTCCCTCGGTCTCGAGGGACTCGTCGCGCGCTTCGGCCACGCGCTCCTCGGCGCGATCGGCTTCGGAGATCTGCTCCTCCTCCACGGGGGCCTCGTGCGCCTGCTCCTTCTGACGGCCGAGCAGCCGGTCGAACCAGCCCATATTTCCCCCTTTCGCTTGGCGGCAGCATAGAGCGCCCGGTCAGCCGCCGCTGGCCGCGAGGAAGTCGAGCACGAGACGGTTGAGCTCCGCCGGTCGCTCGAGCCCGGGGAGGTGGGCGGCGTCGAGCACGACCTTGCGCGCTCCCGGGATACCGGCGGCGAGGCGGTCGGCGATCGCTCGGAAGTCGGCGAGGTCGTGTGCGCCCGCGACGACGAGCGTCGGCACGGCGATCTCGCCGAGCCTGGCCGCGGCCGGGGGCTCGGCCCAGCGGACGGGGCCGGGCGGCGGCGAGGAGGCGTACGCCGCGAGCTGGACGTCGAACGCACGCCGCTGGGCCGCCGCCACCAGCTCCCTGGTCTCGGGCGCGACGGGGGCCGTCCGGCCCGGGCCGTCGAGCCAGGTGCGGACGTTGAGCTCGACGGCCCCGTCCACGTCTCCGGCGTCGAGCAGGGCCTCCTCGGCATCGTCGAGCGCGTCCAGCTCCGCCGAGGCCTCGTGCCCGCCCAGCGCCGCTGCGACGAGCACGAGCGCGGCCGTCCGCTCCGGGCGCTCGAGGGCGAAGTCGAGGGCGATCTTGCCGCCGAACGAGTTGCCGACGAGCGCCGCGCGCTCGATGTCGAGGTGGTCGAGCAGGGCCCGGAGGTCGTCGAGGTGCGAGAACGGCCCGCCGGGGAGGGGCGTCTCCCCGTGGCCGCGCAGGTCGTAGCGGACGACCAGGTGGCGCTCCGCGAGGGCGTCGCGCTGACGGTCCCAGAGCCTGCGGTCGCCGACGCCCGCGTGGAGAAGCACGAGCGGCGGCCCGGCGCCGGCCGTGTCGTAGGCGAGCTCGGTGCCTTTGAGCGGGACGGACGGCAGCGCTAGTGCGAGTGGGCCTGGGCCTCGCGGAGGCGTCCGGCGAGCACCTGGAGCAGCGCCCAGGCCACCTTCGGGTGCTCCTCGACGAAGGGGCGGAACTCCCAGGGGGTGAGCCCGTAGCAGAGCAGGTCGGTCGCCGCCGTGATCGAGGCCGAGCGCAGGCCCGTGTCGATGAGGGCGATCTCGCCGAAGAAGTCGCCGGGCCCGAGCGTGGCCCGGTGCTCGCCGCCGACCGAGACGTCGGCGTTCCCCTCGGCGATCACGAAGAAGCCGACGCCGCCGGCTCCCTCGGAGGTCACCTCGGCCCCCTCGGGGAAGCGGCGCTCGTGGAGCTGCGCCGCCAGCTGCTCGAGCTCACGGTCGTCGAGCTCCGCGAAGAGCCGGACGCGACGCAGGACCTCGAGGGGCGCGCTCATCGCGCGGGATGATAGTCGGAGGGCAGGTTCAGGGGGATCCGCGCCGAACTCCGAAGGCCGTGCGGACGCAGGCAGCGCTCTACGAAGAGATCGACCTCGAGCTCTCGTGGTCGGAGGCCGAGCTGCCCGAGCGGGAGCGGACGAAGCACGTCCACCGGCTCCACCCGTATCTGGGCAAGTACGTGCCGCAGCTCGTGGAGGCGTTCCTGCGCCGCTACGCGCGCCCGGGCGGCCTCGTCTGGGACCCCTTCGCCGGCTCGGGCACGACGCTCGTTGAGGCGAACGCGTTCGGGGCGCCCGCGGCCGGCTGCGACGTCTCCGCCTTCAACTGCCTGCTGGCCGGCGTCAAGACGGCCGAGTACCGCGGCGACGTGCTCCTGGACGACGTCGTCGCGCTCGCGGGGCCCTGGGAGGCGGGGGAGCGCGAGCCGCCGTCCGCCTACCTGGCCGACTGGTATGCGCCGCGCGCGCTCGCCGAGCTCCTCGCCTTCCGCGACCGGATCGGCGCCACGACGTATCCCGACCTCTGGCGCGTCGTCCTCTCTCGCGCCGCCCGCTCGGCCCGGCTCGCCCGCCACTTCGACCTCGACTTCCCCGACGAGCCCGTCCGCGGCGAGTACGCCTGCCACAAGCACCGGCGCGTCTGCCGCCCCGTCGAGGAAGCTGGGAAGTTCCTGCGACGCTACGTTCGGGACTCCGTCCAGCGGGTGGTCGAGTTCGCGGCCCTGCGGCGCTCGGCGGAAGCGACCGTGCTGCACGGCGACGCGCGCGTCCTCGACCCGCCGGAGCCTGTCGACCTCGTCGTGACCTCGCCGCCGTACCCGGGGTTGATCGACTACCACGAGCAGCACGTCTACGCCTTCGAGCTCCTCGGGCTCGAGCGCCGCGACGCGGACGAGATCGGTCGCGGCGTCGCGGGCTACTGCGAGAGCGTCGCCGCCGTGCTCGCCCGCGCGCGGGCGGCTCTCCGTCCCGGCGGCCGGATCGTGGTCGTCGTCAACGACCGCCGCAAGCTGTACGAGGGCATCCTCGCGGACGCGGGACTGCGGCTCGAGGACCGTGTCCTCCGCCACGTCAACCGCCGCACGGGCAGGCGGCGCGGCGAGTACTTCGAGGAGGTCCTCGTCGCAGTGCCGGCGCGTCGCCGACTCAGCTCTCGGGCCTGACGGCCGCTGCCCGCCGGCCGAGCTCCTCGATCCTGCCCTCGGCCGCGTCGAGCTTCGCGACGCAGAGACGGTAGAGCTCCTCCCCGCGCTCCCAGAGACGGACTGCCTCCTCGAGCCCGGCGCGGCCGCTCTCGAGCTCGGCGACGACGCGTTCGAGCTCGGCGCGCGCCTCCTCGAAGCTCGGCTCGTCCGTCACGGCCGCGTCTCCTCGACGCGGGCGCCGAAGCCTCCTTCGGCCAGCTCGACGTCGACCTGCTCGCCTGGCGCCAGCGCCGCCGCCTCCCGCACGATGCCGTCTTGCGAGCGGACGATGGCGTAGCCGCGCGCAAGCGTCGCCCGCGGGGAGAGGGCGCGCAGCCGTCCGGCGAGCCCGTCGAGCGCCGTCCGCTTGCGCTCCACCAGAAGCGTGGGCGCACGCGAGAGCCGTGTGCGGTCCGTCGTCAGGGAGTGCCGCGCCCGTTCGAGGGCTCGCCTCGCGTCGCGGGCGAGCGCGGCCCGGTGGCGCTCGAGACCGGCGCGGAGCTCGCGTTCGTCGGGGACGACCAGGCGCGCGGCGGCGGTCGGGGTCGAGGCGCGCGCGTCCGCGGCGAGGTCGCAGAGCGGCGTGTCCTGCTCGTGTCCGACGGCCGAGACCACGGGAACCGTGCTGGCGGCGACGGCGCGGACGACCCGCTCGTCGCTGAAGGGGAGCAGGTCTTCGAAGCTGCCCCCGCCGCGGGCGACCACGACGACGTCGATCTCGGGCTCGCGGCAGAGGGCGGCGAGTGTCGCCGCGAGGGCCGCGGGCGCCTGCGGTCCCTGGATGTACGTCTCCGCCACGAGCACGCGGGCGGCCGGGAAGCGGGACGTGACCGCCGTGACGAAATCGCGCTTGGCGGCTGCCTCGGTCCCGGTCAGCAGGCCGACACGCCGCGGGAGAAGCGGGAGAGGGCGCTTCCGCGCCGACGCGAAGAGGCCCTCGGCGGCCAGCGCCTGCTTCAGCCGTTCGATGCGCGCGAGCGCCGCACCCAGCCCGAGCGGCTCGAGCGAGAGGGCGCGCAGCCGGAACGCGCCGCGCGCCTCGTAGAGCTCCGGGCGTCCGTAGACGTGCACCCGGTCGCCGTCGACCACCTCCGCTCGCAGCGCGTCGAAGGTCGTCCGCGGCATCGTCACAGGGAGGCAGGAGCCGTCCTCCAGGTCCTTGAGCGTGAAGAAGACGCTCTGCCAGGCGTCCTGGCGGCGCAGCTCCGTGATCTCGCCCTCGACCCAGAGCGAGGGGAGCCGCGTAAGCCAGGAGGCGACGCCGCGGTTGAACGCGGAGACCGAGTAGACCTTGCGGTCGCCGTAGAGAACCGGCTCGACCTTCACGGGCCGACTGTAGCTCGCGGAAGCTACAGCAGGATCTCGGCCGCCACGTCGGGGGCGCAGCCCCGGCGGCCGACGAGATCCACGGCGAGATGCAGGTCGGCGCCGCTCTGGGCGAGGCGCTCCGCGAGCGGGAGCGGGTAGCCCGCCTCCATGAGGACGTGGAGTCGCCAGCTCTCCACCTTGCCGCGCTCGTCCTGGTCCCGGTTGTCGAGAAGCGTCAACTGATCCACGCGCGTCCGTTCTCTCTCGTGGAGACGATTCCTGCCCGAAAGTGTTTGCGTCCTGCTGCTACTCGCGCTCGGCTGCGCGGACGGCTCGCTCGATCGCCCCGAGCGTCGTCTCGACGCGTTCCTCGATCTCGGCCTCGAACGCGGAGATCCGCTCCTCGGCCGAGGCGAGCGCGGCGTCGAGCCGCTCGGAAACCCCCCGCAGGCGCTCGGCGGAGACCTCGCCCTGCGCCTCGGCGGCTCGGGCGACGTCGCGGACACGGCGCTCCATGCGGTCGGCCGTCACGCGGCCGAGGTCGGCGATCCGGTCGGAGATCTCCTTCTCGGCCTGGCGCACGAAGTTCTCGATCGACCGCTCGAGCTCGCGGGAGAGGCGCTCGGCGGACTTCTCGCGGGACGCCTTGATCTGCGCGTCGAAGCGGCGCTCGGACTCCTCGGAGAGGCGCGAGGACGCCCGCTCCAGGGCCCGGTCGAGCTGGGCCAGCTCGCGCCGCTCCGTCTCGGCGACGCCCGCGGCGAGGCGCGCCCGCGCCTCCGCCTCCTCGCGCTCGAGCTGGTCTCGAAGGCTCCGCTCGCGCTCGCGCAGGCGATCGCTCACCTCCCGGAGGGCGCGCCGGCGCTCGGCCGCGTGCGTCTCGAGCTCCGAGCGTCCCTCCTCGACGAGCTCGGCGACGAGGCGCTGGAAGTCGGCGCGCAGCTGCGCGAGCGCGCGGGTCTGCTCCTCGGTCGCGCCGGCGAGCCGCTCCGCGTCGGCCCGCAGACGCGCGTCGTAGGAGGCCAGCGCCTCCTTCTGGCGCTGCCCGAGCTGGGCGAGCTGCGTCTCGAGCTCCCGCTGCCCGCGGTCGAGGTCGGCCGCCCACGCGCGCAGGCGGCTCTCGAGGCGCTCCTGGGCGCTCGCCACCGTTCCGGCGAGCTCCACGCGGGCGCTCTCGGCCTGGCGGGCGACGCTGTCGCGGCGCTCCTCCGCGAGCTGCCGCTCCTGCTCGCCGAGGATGTAGCCGGCGTTGGCGCGCTCGCGGGCGAGGATCCGGTCGAGCTCCGCGCGGCGTTCCTCCGCGTGCCGCTCGAGGTGCATGTCGAGCTGCCTGCGCGCGCGGTCGCCGAGGCGCTCGAGGTCGCGAACCCGCGCCAGGCTCCTTGTGAGGACCCAGAGCGCCGTCTGCGCGAGCGCGGCGATCAGCAGCCCGCCCGCCGTGACGATGAGGAGCTCCTCCTCGGCCGAGCCCTCGGCGACCTCGATCCCGGCCGCGACGGCCGCGGCCAGCCCGGCCACGGCGAGCACGACCGCGCTGCCCAGGAGGAGCCGGGCGGGCACGCGGGTGAACGCGACCGCCACGAGGGAGACGGCCACGATTGCGAAGCCCGCTGCGAACGCGATCTCGAGCAGGGTGGCCATCAGGCAATCCTAGAGTCGGCAGCCGTGGTCGAGCCGCTCGCCCGGAGCCGCTCGAAGCGCCGCAACGCCCGCACGGCGATCCGGCCCGCGAGGACATCCGAGGCCGAGCCGACGTGGTTCGCGTTCCAGGTCAGGACCGCCACGACGAACGCTCCGCCGCGCCAGTAGACGATCCCGGCGTCGTGGCGGGCCTGCCGGATCCACCCGGCCTTGTGCAGCACGGAGGCGTTCCAGGGCATGTAGCGGTCGAGCTTGCCGTGGTCGACGACGCGGGCGAGGATCCAGAGGAGGTAGCGCGCGTCCCGGCGAGAGAAGCCCGTCCCGCCGGCCAGCGGGCCGCGGCCCCGCGACGCCTGGTGCACGGAGCGGTGCAGGCGGATCAGGTCGTACGCAGTCGTGTACTTGCCGACTCCGAAGGACGGCTGCTCGTTGACGTTGACCGGGATCGGGAGCGCCGCGGCGGTGCCGACGGCGTAGCCGCCGTACATGAGCGAGTTGCGAAGGCCGAGCGAGCGCATCATCGCGTTCACCCGGGCCGCCCCGGCGCTCGTCGAGCCGCCGAGCCACACGAGCAGCGAGTTGGCCGCCGCGTTGTCGGAGTACACGAGACTTTCGCGGAGCAACCGGTCGAGGGAGGACCCTGCCGCGGGCCTCCGGCCGAGCGTGCGCAGGACCTCCATGGCGATCGCCAGCTTCAGCGTCGACGCGGCCGGGAAGCGGGCGCCGGCGTTCCAGGCGGCGCCGCGGCCGGTGCGGAGATCCTGCACGTAGAACGCGGCGGTCCCCCCGAAGTCGCGGGCGAGGGGACGCAGGCGGCGGGCGAGCCGCCGGTCGAGCACGGAGGGCCGCGTCGCGACGGGGCGCGCCGGCGGAGGAAGGCCGTACACCGGCTCGACCGTCCTCCCGGCCCGGTCTCCGCCTCCGTCGACGGCGACGACCCGCAGGCTGACGTTCCGCGGCGGCAGACGCATGGAGAACGAGAACCTCCCGGGCCCCGCGACCGGGACCGATTTCCTGTCGACGCCGTCGATCCGCACGACGATCCGCGCCGTCCCCGCGAAGACGCGCCCGGCGATGCGGCCGAACGAGACCTCGCGCGGTGCCGGCGCGACGAGGGCGGGCGGGCGCAGCGCCGCGGCGGAGACGTCCTCGACGTCGATGGGAACGGGGATCACGTCACACGCATGATGACGAGCCCCGCCGCCAGCGCAACGCACGCGCCGGCGAGCGAGCGGAGCGCGGCTTCCTTCCCGCGGAGGAGCAGCTCGGCGGTGACGGGCTCGGAGCCGCCTCCGGCGCGCTCGACGCGGCCCTCGACGGACGAGACGCGGCGGCGGACGTCGCGCACCGGCGTCGAGAGCAGGCGCTGGGCGCGGCTGCCGAAGAACGCGAAGGCCGCTCCTGCGAGCGCGACCGCGTCCAGTGTCTCCGCTGCGGCGAAGTACGCCGTCGCGAGCGGAAATGCGCCCCAGGCGAGCGCGAACCAGGCGTCCCCGTGGAAGCGGCCGCCGGCGAGCTCGAGGTTGTACGCGACCACGATGAAGCCGCCGGCGGCGACGAAGAGCGCGAGCCACGGGGAGACCGTGACGGCGCCGACGACGCCGATGGCGACTGCGCCGGCGATGGAGAGCGTTGCCAGCGCGACGAGGACGCGGTCCGGGATGCGCGTCGCCAGTGGACGGCCGTTCAGCTCGTCGAGCGCGTGCGCGCCGATCCCCACCGCGAGGAAGAACGCGGCGAGCGTCGGCAGGAAGCGGCTCCAGGCGAAGGCGGGGGTGAGCGCAGCGCCGACGGCCACGTAGCTGAGGTGCCAGGCCGTGTACGGGGGGTGGAGGAGCGTGACGTAGTCGCGCCAGCCGCCCGGCGCGAGCGCGTAGAACGCGGGCCGGCCGGCCTCACTCGTCATGCGTTCCCCACATGACGATCGCCCCGCCGAGGCTGAAGAGGCGCGCCTGCACGTCTCGGATGCCAGCGTCCTGCCAGGCGCCGCGCAGTCGCTCGGGCGGCCAGCGCTCCCAGAAGTCGCGGATGCTCGGGCCGAGGAAGGAGCCGACCTCCGCCCAGCCGTTCGCGATCAGCCTCCCGGCGAGCGGCAGGCCGACGCCGACGTACGCTTCCCACGGAAGCCGCGCCGTCCGGTGACGCGGGACGAAGAACTCGAGCATGGCGACCCGCCCGCCGGGGCGCACGGTGCGCGCGAGCTCGCGCAGGGTCAGCGCCGGGTCGTCGACGTAGCGAAGCAGGTACGTGAAGGTGAGCCCGTCGAAGCTCGCGTCCTCGAAGGGAAGCCCCTCGGCGCGGGCCTGCCGGAGCTCGACCGAGTCCGCGAGGCCCGCGGCGGCCACGCGCCGCCGCCCCTCGGCGAGCATCTCGGCGCTCTGGTCGACGCCGACGACGCGGCAGCCGTAGCGGCGCGCGAGCCGGATCGCGACGGCGCCCGTCCCCGTCGCCACGTCGAGGACGACGTGGACAGGCCGCGCCTCGACGCGCTCGACGAGGGCGTCCCGCCAGCGCGGGTCCTGGCCGAGGCTGAGGAGCCGCGCATAGCGGTCGTAGCTCTGCGCGAGAGGCGCGAAGAGCTCCTCTGCGGCGCGGTTCCGCTCCGAGGATCCTGCGGCCACGGGGCTATTGTTGCGGTCGGGTGAGCCTCGAGGAGGACCTGGGCGCCGCCGGCGCGGCCGCGGCCGAGCACGCCGCCCCCGGCGAGGAGGTCGTGGCCGTCATCCCGGCAGAGCCGGGAACGGGCGCCCGCGTGTACCTGTGCGCCTTCGAGGCGGACGGCGGGCGGTCGTGGCTCGCGCTGGACGCCGGGGGCAAGCCCGTCGCCGACCGGGTGCTCGTGCGCGACGCGGTCGCGATCGCGGCCATGTGCGAGCTGGCGGAGGAGAGCGCCGGCGGCGGCGACGTGGGCGACCTGCGGGCGCGGCTCGTCGAGCTGCGGTTGAGCGAGAACCCGGAGGGCATCGAGGAGGCCGAGGTGGCGGCCGCGGAGCTCCAGGAGGCGATCCTGCCGCCGCCGCGCGTGGCGAGCGTCGGCTACCTCGACGGGCTCGGGCAGGCGGCGACGCGCCTCGAGCACGCCCTCGGCGAGGTGGGTGGGTCGCCGTTCGCCGAGGCGATGAAGGCGGGAGTCGCGGCAGCCGACGAGCTCGCCGACGAGGTCGAGCGCCGCTACAAGGGCCCGCTCGGCTAGGAGCCGGCGAAACACGCGCGGGCGCAGGCGCTCCACGCACGGCTTGGGTCACGGAGCCGTGAAGTCCACCGCAATGCAGGGCTCGTCTCCCAAGACCCACGTTCCGGTCGCCGTGCCTAGTCGACCGACCGCTCGACGACGCCGTCCCGGTCGACGCGGACGTCGATCACGATCCAGCCGACGGCCGGCTCCTCCCAGCGGCAGCGGTAGTCCCAGTAGTCGAGCCAGAGGCGCTCGCACTGGTAGCTCTCCGGGCGGCCCTTGCCGTGTGCGGCGAGCGCCAGCTCCGTCTCGTGCGCGCCGAGGTCGGGACCGGCGACGGCCTCGACGACGCCGAAGACGAGCGCGCCGACCAGGGCGAGGGCGGCGGCCAGCACGGCGAGGCGAAGCGACCTCGGCATCCCGTCGCACAGGGTAATCCCGAAGAGGCGCTACAGAGCGCCGCCCGCGGCCGGCGGGGCGGAAGCGTCGGCGCCGGCGTCGCCGACCTGGACGCGCGCAAGGTACTCCTCCGCGAGGAGCAGGTTCGACTCGGACGCGCGCGTGACGATGGCGAGCAGATCGGACATGCTCGAGACCTCCTCGCGCTGCTCCTTCAGGAACCAGTCGAGGAACTGGGCGCCGACGAGGTCGTTCTCCTCCCGGGCGAGGGCGGCGAGGCGGCTGATCTGCTCGGTGACGGTCCGCTCCTGCTCGAGCGCGAGCGCGACGGGCGAGACGGCGTCTCCGAACTCGGTGCGCGGCCCCTCGATCGCCGGAATTTGCACGGGCAGGTCGGCGTCGAGGAGGTACTGGACGAGCATCATGGCGTGGTTCCGCTCCTCGACGGCTTGGCGGTAGAAGTGCGACGCGAGCTGCGGCAGCGTCTCCGCGTCGTAGTGGACGGCGATCGCGACGTACTGCTGCGAGGCCGCGAACTCGTTCGCGATCTGCTCGTTCACCGCCTGGGCGAAGCGACCGGCCGGCATCGGCGCATACATTACGTGGAGACCGACGAAAGGACATGCATGGAAGGTGGGTTCGGCTTCCCGTTCGGAGGCGACCCCGAGGAGCTCATGCGCGGGCTCCGAGAGTTCGCCGAGCGCCAGACCGAGGCGGTGCAGGAGTCGCAGCGCGAGCAGTTCGCCACGCTGACGCTCAACACGGCCGTCGAGCTGACCGGCGCCGCGCTCAAGCGGATCCAGGTCGAGGGCTCGCCGGACGAGCAGGCCGTCGCGCTCCGCGACGCGATGCGCGTGCTCTTCCCCGAGGCGGTGGCGCTCGTCTCCGCCGCCCGCCAGGGCTTCATGCGCGAGAGCTGAGCGCCCGAAAGGAGCACTGGTGCCGCTTCCCGACCCCGGCACGCTGGCGCTCTTCGCCGGCGCGGCGCTCGCGTTGCTCGTCGTGCCGGGGCCGGCGGTCGTCTACATCGTGTCGCAGTCGATCGAGCACGGCCGCCGGGCGGGCCTCGTCTCGATGCTCGGCGTGCAGGTCGGCGGCCTCGTCCACGTCGCGGCGGCGGCGCTCGGCCTCTCCGCGCTCCTCGTCCAGTCGGCGCTCGCGTTCAACGTCGTCAAGTACGCGGGCGCCGCCTACCTGATCTTCCTCGGCCTCCGGCGGCTGCTCACGCGCGAGGCCGAGCCGCCGACCGGCGCGCGCGCGCCGCGCCGCCTCGACCGCCTCTTCCGGCAGGGGATCGTCGTCAACGTCCTCAACCCGAAGGCGGCGCTCTTCTTCTTCGCCTTCCTGCCCCAGTTCGTGGCCGTCGACGAGGGCGCCGTCGGGTTCCAGATCGCCGTGCTGGGACTGGTCTTCATCCTGCTGGCCGTCGTGAGCGACGGGCTCTACGCCGTCGCCGCGGGCACCGCCTCCGGCTGGCTGCGCGAGAGCCGGCACTTCGTGCGCGCCGAGCGCTGGGTGACGGGAACCGTCCTCGTCGGCCTCGGCGTCACGGCGGCGCTCACCTCGCCGCAGCGGAAGTAGCCTCGCTCAGCCGATCTCGACCCGCCGCGCCAGGCGGAAGAACGTCTCCCGGAAGCCGCGCGCCGGCCAGAAGCGGGACGACTCGAGGTTGGGCACGCGCCAGTCCGTGTGCACCGTCGGATGGCCGGCCTCCTGCGCCCAGGCCAGGGCGCGCTCGGTGAGCGCCCGCCCCAGCCCGCGTCCCCGCCCCTCCGGCAGCGTCGCCGCGACCGCGAGGTACACCGAGCCGGGCGGCGTGGCGAGGCTCGGCTCCTCGGGGTAGAGGAGGAGATGCCCGGCGAGCCGCCCGTCGAGCTCGCCGACGAAGTAGGTCGAGCTCGAGTCGGCGAGCGTCTCCTCCCAGTCGGCGACGTACTCCTCCTCGGACGGAATCTCCATGCCGGTGAAGGTCGGCGCCGCGGTCTGGTGCTCCCAGATGAGCGGCAGGAGCGGCCGGGCGGCGGCGAGGTCGGCGCGCGTCCCGCGCCGGACGACGACGCCGGCCGGCGACGTCCAGCTCTCACCGCCGCTCTCGCGGATCCCGTGCGCCTGCATGTAGCCGAAGCCGAGGCGGAGCCACGGCTCGACGAGCTCCGGGACGGCCGGCACGAGCGCGAGGTGCAGTCGGGCGCCCTCCTCCACCCACCGGCCGGCGGCGGCGGCGTAGAGGTCGCGCACGACCTCGGGCTCACGCGCCGCGTGACCCCCGTGTGCGATCCAGACGTGCCGGCCCCAGAAGCGGCTCTCGAGGACGCTCCCGGCGACGTAGCCGACGATCTCCCCCTCCGCGGCGGCGACGGCGCCGCTCGTGCCCTCCGCCGCCCACACGCGGGCGAGCTCCGCCGCGGCGTCGTCGAGCTGCGGGAGGAGCGGCTCGGCGCGCCGGTGCCGCCCGTGGCGCTCGAGCAGGAGCGTCGCGGCGGCGTCGAGGTCGTCCTCGGCGAGCGCACGCAGCTCGCGGGCGCTACGACTCGTCGCCGGCCTCGACTGTCGCGCGGTCCTTGATCTCCTCGACGACGCTCGGGTCCGCGAGCGTCGTCGTGTCGCCGAGCGTGCGGTTCTCGGAGACGTCCTTGAGGAGCCGGCGCATGATCTTGCCCGAGCGCGTCTTGGGGAGCTCCGGCGTGAAGACGATGTTCGCCGGCCGCGCGATCTTCCCGATCTTCTCGGCGACGTGCTCGCGCAGCTCCGCCATCATCTCGGGCGAGCCGTCGTCGCCGCCCTTGAGGCTCACGAAGGCGACGATCGCCTGCCCGGTCGTCTTGTCCTTCCGCCCACAGACCGCCGCCTCGGCGACCCTGGGGTGGTCGACGAGCGCGCTCTCCACCTCGATCGTCGAGATGCGGTGCCCCGAGACGTTCATGACGTCGTCGACCCGACCGAGGAGCCAGAAGTCGCCGTCCTCGTCGATGCGCGCGCCGTCGCCTGCGAAATACATCCCCGGGAAGCGGCTCCAGTACGTCTCCACGAAGCGCTCGTGGTCCTTGTAGATCCCGCGCAGCATCGCCGGCCACGGCCTGCGGAGGACGAGGTAGCCGCCACCGCCCGGCCCGACCTCTTCTCCGCGGTCGTTGACGACGGCGGCGTCGACGCCGGGGAACGGCTTCGTCGCCGAGCCGGGCTTCGTCGTCGTCACGCCGGGAAGCGGCGTGATCATGATCATCCCCGTCTCCGTCTGCCACCAGGTGTCCACGACGGGCGTCCGGTCGCCGCCCACGTGCTCGCGGTACCAGACCCACGCCTCCGGGTTGATGGGCTCTCCCACCGACCCGAGCAGCCGCAGGGAGGAGAGGTCGTGCTTCTCCGCGTGCTCGGGCCCCCACTTCATGTGGGCGCGGATCGCCGTCGGGGCCGTGTAGAGGATGTCGACGCCGTACCGCTCCACGATCGCCCACCAGCGGTCGCGGTCGGGGTAGTCGGGCACGCCCTCGTAGAGGACGCCGGTCGTCCCGTTGCAGAGTGGGCCGTAGACGATGTAGCTGTGCCCGGTGACCCAGCCGATGTCGGCGGCGCACCAGTACACCGAGTCCGGCTTCACGTCGAAGATGTAGTAGTGGGTCGTGGCGATCCCGACGAGGTAGCCGCCGGTCGTGTGCACGATTCCCTTCGGCTTCGCAGTCGTCCCACTCGTGTAGAGGAGGTAGAGCAGGTCCTCCGAGTCCATTGGCTCGCATGGGCACGACGAAGGATCGTCGCTCTGGCGCTCGACGAGCTCGTGCGCCCAGACGTCGCGATCGGCGAGCATCGGCACGTCCGTGCCGACGCGCCGCCAGACAACCGACGTCTTGACGCCGGGTGAGCGCGCGAGGGCCTCGTCGGCGTTCCGCTTCAGCGGCACCTCGGCGCCCTTGCGCCAGCCTGCGTCCTGCGTGATCAGCACCTCGCACTCCATGTCGTTCAGCCGGTCGGAGAGCGCGTCGGCGCTGAAGCCGCCGAAGACGACGGTGTGCGGCGCGCCGAGACGCGCGCAGGCGAGCATGGCGACGGGCAGCTCCGGGATCATCCCCATGTAGATCCCGACCGGCGTGCCCTTGCCGACGCCGAGCTCCCTGAGGGCGTTCGCGAAGCGCACGACGTCGCGCTGCAGGTCGGCGAACGTGATCGTGCGGCGCTCCTCCTCGGGCTCGCCCTCCCAGTGGTAGGCGACCTTGTCGCCGCGCCCCGCCTCGACGTGGCGGTCGACGCAGTTGAAGCAGACGTTGAGCTTCCCGCCGACGTACCACTTCGCGTAGGGGAGCTCCCACTCGTGGAGCTCCGTGAAGGGCTCGAACCACGTGACGCGCTCGCGGCCCTCCGCCTCCCAGAAATCCTCGAAGCCGCGCTCGTAGATCTCCGGGCCGGCGTTTGCCTGCGCGGCGAATTCCTCTGGCGGCGGATAGCGCCGCTCCTCCAGCAGGAGCGCGTCGATCGCATGGCCCGCTTCGGTCACAGGTCTCCCTCCGGACGTGGACCCGCGCAAGGATAGTGCGTGCGCCCGGGCCGCCGTTCAGGGTCGGGCTGCGGGCTCGAGCGTCGGCGAGTCGACCGGGAAGAAGGGCCAGAAGAGCACGGAGACGAGGCCGCCGACGACGAGGCCGATCGCGGCCGCCTTGAGAGCGGGGTCGTGCACCCGCCGGACGGCGAACGAGCCGACCGCGATGGCGGCGACGTCTACCACCACGGGCCCCGCCGGGTTCAGCTCGAACGCGAGGACGGCGGCGACGACGACCGCGGTGGCGAAGAGCGCCGCGACGACCGCCCCGACGAGGGCGTGCGCGAGGGAGAGCGGCTCCCTCGGCTCCTCGTGCCGGACCTGCTCCTCCATGCGGGCATTGTGGGCGCGCGGGCGGCGGCCGCGCAAACCCTCCTACAATCGGCACGCCTTGGCTCTGTTCGACCGCGCGCTCGTCCGGGTGCTGCCCGCCGTCCCGAGGCCGGTCGTCAGGCGCCTCGCCGGTCGCTACATCGCGGGCACCGAGCTCGCAGACGCGTGCGCCGTAGTGCGCCGCCTCAACGAACGCGGCAAGAAGGCGACCCTCGACGTCCTCGGGGAGGAGGTGCAGCGGCGCGAGGAGGCCCTCGCGATCCGCGCCGAGTACGAGCGCGCCATGGCGGCGATCGACGATGAGGGCCTCGACGCGAACGTGAGCGTCAAGCTGACGGCGCTCGGGCTCAAGGTCGACCCGGCGCTCTGCGGGGAGAGCGTCCGAGCGCTCGTCCGCATCGCCGCCGGCCAGGGACGCTTCGTCCGCATCGACATGGAGGACTCGAGCACGACGACGGCGACGCTCGACCTCTACCGTGAGCTGCGCGCCGAGGGGTACGACAACGTGGGCGTCGTTCTCCAGGCGATGCTGCGGCGGACGCCCGACGACGTTGCCGCGCTCCTGCCGCTGGGGCCGAACGTGCGCGTGTGCAAGGGCATCTACCTCGAGCCGCGGGAGGTCGCTTACCAGGGCTACGAGACGGTTCGCTTCGCCTTCGTCGAGGCGCTGGCGGCGCTCTGGGACGGCGGCGCCAAGGTAGCGGTGGCGACACACGACGAGTGGCTCCTGGCGGAGGCGCTCAGGCTGATCGAGGAGCATGGCCTCGGGTTCGACCGCTACGAGTTCCAGATGCTCCTCGGCGTCCGCGAGGACCTCGCGGACGAGCTCGTCCGGAAAGGCCACACGCTCCGCGTCTACGTGCCGTACGGGAGGCAGTGGTACGAGTACTCGCTCCGCCGCCTCCAGGAGAACCCCAAGATCGCCGGCTACGTCGCCGCCGACACGCTGCGGCGCCTGCGCCCGTGATCTCCTGGCGCTTCGTCACGATCGCCGCGCTGTTCGTGACGTCGCTCGTCGTCTCGAACATCATCGCGGTCAAGCTCGCCGAGGTCGGAGGGCGCGTCTTCGACGCCGGGAACGTCCTCTTCCCGCTCGCCTACCTGCTGGGAGACGTGCTCACGGAGGTGTACGGCTTCCGCGCGGCGCGGCGCGTCATCCTGCTCGGGTTCGCGTGCAACCTGCTGGCGGTGGGCGCCATCCAGATCGCGTTGCGGCTCCCCGCGGCGGACTTCTGGGCCGAGAACGAGGCCGCCTACGAGGCGATCCTGGGCACGACGTGGCGGATCTTCGTCGCCTCGCTCTGCGCCTACCTCGTGGGAGAGCTGACGAACTCGTACGTCCTCTCCCGGATGAAGGTGGCGACGGGCGGTCGCTTCCTCTGGAGCCGCACGATCGGCTCCTCGCTCGTCGGGCAGGGCCTCGACAGCGCCCTCTTCGTGACGATCGCCTTCGCGGGCACGGGCGCCGACCTCTTCGACACGATCCTGACGACGTGGGCGATCAAGGTCGTCTGGGAGGCGCTCGCCACCCCGGTCACGTACCTCGTCGCGAACGGGCTCAAGCGGAGCGAGGGGCTGGACGTCTTCGACGGCCCGCGCCCGGCCGAGGCCCGGCCGTGAGGGCGTTCGTCACCGGCGCGACCGGATTCGTGGGCGGCCGCCTCGCGGAGCGGCTCCGGCAGCGCGGCGACAACGTCGTCGCGCTCGTCCGCTCGCCGGCGAAGGCGGAGCGGCTGCGCGGGCTCGGATGCGAGCTGGTCGCGGGCGACCTCTCCTCGCGGGAGGCGCTCGCCGCCGCGGCGGCGGAGTGCGACGCCGCCTTCCACGTCGCGGCGATCTACAGGAACGGCGTCCCGCGCTCAGAGCGGGGCGAGCTCTTCGCCACGAACGTGCGAGGAACGGAGAACGTCCTCGACGCGGCCGCCGACGCCGGCGTCGCCAAGATCGTCTACGTCTCCTCCAACGTCGTGCTCGGGGACACGGGCGGCCGCGTCGTGGACGAGACGTACGAGCCGCCCGCGGGCCGCTACGTCTCGATCTACCACGAGACGAAGGCGCTCGCCCACGCCGCCGCCTGTGAGCGGATCGCGCGCGGCGCGCCCGTCGTCATCGCCATGCCGGGCGGGATGTACGGGCCCGGCGACCACACCGGGATCGGCCCGCTGCTCGAGCGCGCCGTCCGCGGCAAGGCCGTCCTGCTCCCGTTCGGCTCCGTGGGCCTCAACTGGACGTACGTCGGCGACGCCGTCGAAGGGCTCCTGCTCGTGCACGACCGCGGGCGGGTGGGGGAGTCGTATGTCCTCGGCGGCGAGATCGCCACCCTCCGGCAGGCGGTCGAGACGGCCTTCGCAGCAAGCGGGCACCGGCCGCGCATCGTGCCCGTGCCGACCTGGGTCGTCCGCCTCGCGACGCCGCTCGGGCCGCTGCTCGGGATGAGCGTCTCCGACTATGTCTCCGCTTCGGACAGCGTCACGTACTGGGGCCGCGACGACAAGGCCCGGCGCGAGCTCGGCTACGCTCCGCGTCCGCTGGCCGAGGGGCTGCGCGCGGCCTTCGGCGCGTAGCGGTGGTGGAGCATGAGCGCGTTGCCGTCGGGATCCTCGAAGTGAGCCATGTAGCAGACGCCGCTGTCGATCGTCTCCGACGGAAAGACGATCCCCTGCGCCTCGAGCTCGGCGCGGGCCGCGTGGACGTCGTCGACGTGGAGCGCGATCGGATGCGTGTGGGGCTGGAACACGAGGCCGAAGGCGTCGGACTGGAGCAGGGCGATCGTCAGGCTGCCGGTCTCGAACTCGGCAGCGGGCATCTTCCCCCAGCGGGTCGAGCACTCGAGGCCGAGCACCCCGCCGTAGAACTCCGCGGCGCGGTCGAAGTCCCTGGTGGGCACGGTGACGAAGTCGACGCCGGTGACGTCCATCAGGCGAGCACGGAGTAGCCGCCGTCCACGATGACCGTCTGGCCGCGGATCATCCCCGCGGCGGGCGAGGCCAGGAAGCAGACGACCTCGGCCACGTCGTGCGGCTCGACGAGGCGCCCGGCGGGCGTCCGGGCCGTGTACCAGTCGATCATCGCCTCGCGGTTCGGGAAGTGGACGAGCGCCCCGGTGTCCACGAGCCCGGCCGAGACGGCGTTGACGCGGATGTCGCGCGGAGAGAGCTCCACGGCGAGGTAGCGGACGAGGGCCTCGAGCGCCGCCTTCGAGGTGCCGACGAGCACGTAGCCGTCGAGCACCCGCTGCGAGCCCTGGCTCGTGAGCGCGACGATCGCGCTCCCGGGCTGCATCTGCGGCGCCGCGTGGCGGGTCAGCGTGAAGAGCGCGCGCGCGTTCGCGTTCATCGTCCAGTCCCAGTGGCGCTCCTCGAGCTCGAGCGCGGGCCGGATGACTCCGGTGGCGGCGTTGGAGACGAGCACGTCGAGCGGCCCTGCCTCATCGAGGAGCGCGACCGCCTTCTCGGGGACGCCGACGTTGCCGCGCAGCAGCTGCGCCTCGGCGCCCCGCTCGCGGATCTCGGCGGCGGTCTCCTCGGCCGCCGAGTCGTTGCGGAGGTAGCTGATCGCCACCTTCGCCGCGCCGAGCTCCGCGAAGCGGAGCGCGATGCCCCTGCCGATGCCGCGCGAGCCGCCCGTGACGAGCACGGACTTGCCGGCGAAGACGGCCATCAGGTGTCCGAGGGCAGCGGCGCGGACGCCGGCGCGTGGCTCGGAAGCTGGTCCCAGCCGGGGCGCGTGGGCGGCTCGATCGGCCCCTCCTCGGCCTTCGAGCTCGAGTACGCGAGCCGCTCGAGGAGCTCGATCTTCTCCTCCCCGTGCCGGCGGACGGGATGGTCCTCGGGCAGGTCGCGGACGAGCGCGCGCACCCGCGCCCGGATCTGCATGGCGAAGTGGGGCGTCGCGGGCCCGACGAGCTCGTCCACGTCGTCGAGCGTCGGCTCGACGCGCGCCTCCGGGAGCATCTCGTCGGCCGGCGTCGGCTGCGCCTCGTAGGGCTCGTCCATCGCCGCGACTCTAGCGCCTCCCCTGGCGGCGGGCCCCTGCGGGTTAGCGTGCGCCGGTGCGCCACCGCGTGCCCGCCGACCTTCTGCTCCTCGTCACCGTCGTCCTCTGGAGCTTCAACTTCACGGTCGTGAAGTACGCGCTCACGCACGGCTGGGAGCCGCTCTCGTACTCCTCGGTGCGCTTCGCCCTCGGCGCCGCGCTCTTCTCCGCGATCACGTTCGGCCGCGAGGGGACGCTCCGCGTGGCGCGCGCCGACGTGCGCCTGATGGTCACTGCAGCGGCTCTCGGGATCTGGCTCAACCAGCTCTCGTTCACCTACTCGGTGAGCCTGACGACCGCCGCGACGGCGGCGCTGATGTTCGGGACGATGCCGATCTTCGTCGCGCTCGCGGCCCAGGCTCTGGGCGTGGAGCGCCTCCGCATGCGCCACTGGCTCGCGACGGCGATCTCCTTCTCCGGCGTCGCGCTCGTGGCGCTCGGCTCGACGGGCGGGCTGAGCGGGGACCTCGGCGGCATTCTCCTCGGCCTCGGCGCGGCCTTCACCTGGGCGGTCTACTCGGTCGCGATTGGCCCGCTCATGCAGCGCTACTCGCCGTACCGGATCAGCGCCTTCACGCTCCTCGTCGGCTCGGTGCCGCTCCTCGTCTCGGCCCTCGGCCAGCTCGTCTCGCAGGACTGGAGCTCGCTCCGCGCGCTCGCCTGGGGCGCGTTCGTCTACAGCCTGCTCATGTCCCTCGTCTTCACCAACATCACGTGGTTCACGGCGATCGACCGCGTGGGCGCGTCGCGGGCCTCGCTCTACGTGAACCTCCAGCCCTTCCTCGGGGCGTTCTTCGCGCTCGTCGTCCTCTCCGAGGAGATGGGACCGCTCCAGGTGGCGGGGGGCTTCGTGATCGGCGCGGGCATCGTCCTGGCCCGGAACGCCCGCGCTCCCGCGCCGTCCCCCGACTAGCAGGTGGCCTAGAATCGGTTCCGTGAGCCAGGACTTCATGCCCCTCGTGGGCTGGGACCACATCGAGCTCTGGGTCGGGAACGCGAAGCAGTCGGCCTACTTCTACGAGCGCGCGTTCGGCTTCCAGCCCGTCGCCTACGCGGGCCCGGAGACCGGGGTCCGCGACCGCGCCTCCTACGTGCTCGAGCAGGGCGACGTCCGCCTCGTCGTCACGAGCGCGCTCCGTCCCGACCACGAGGTCGCACGCCACGCCCACGCCCACGGCGACGGCGTCAAGGACGCCGCCTTCCGGGTCACGGACGCCACGGACGCCTACCGTCAGGCGCTCCAGCGGGGCGCGCGCGGCGTCGACGAGCCGCGCTGGGTGGAGGACGAGCACGGCCGCGTGGAGCTGGCGTCGATCGCGACGTACGGCGAGACGCTCCACAGCTTCGTCAACCGCGAGGGCTACGAGGGCGCGTACCTTCCGGGCTACCGCCCCCTCGACACGGGGAACGGCCAGCCCCAGCTCGGGACGGGTCTCCGGCTCGTCGACCACGTCGTCGGCAACGTCGAGCTCGGCAGGATGGATCACTGGGTCGAGTTCTACGAGCGCTGCCTCGGTTTCAAGGAGCTCGTCCACTTCTCCGACGAGGCGATCCACACGGAGTACTCCGCGCTCATGAGCAAGGTGATGACCGGCGGCGAGGGGCGCTTCAAGCTCCCGATCAACGAGCCGGCCGAGGGCAAGCGCAAGAGCCAGATCGAGGAGTACCTCGAGTTCCACGGCGGCCCCGGCGTCCAGCACATCGCCTTCGCCACCGACGACATCGTCGCGACGGTGGACGCGCTCCGCCAGCGCGGCGTCCGCTTCCTCGAGACGCCGGAGACCTACTACGACGACGTCGGCGACCGGGTCGGCGAGATCGGCGAGGACTGGTCCGACCTCCGCCGGCTCAGGATCCTCGCCGACCGCGACGACGAGGGCTATCTCCTCCAGATCTTCACGAAGACGGTGCAGGATCGCCCGACGCTCTTCTTCGAGGTGATCGAGCGGCACGGCGCCGTCGGCTTCGGCGAGGGCAACTTCAAGGCTCTCTTCGAGGCGATCGAGCGCGAGCAGGCCCTGCGCGGAAACCTTTGACGGGCTACACTGGCGGCGCACGAGCGAGTACCGGGGGTTCTTTGCGCTTCCCTTACCCGTTCGAGTACGTGATGGGAAGGGAGGTGTTCACATGGCAACCGGAACCGTGAAGTGGTTCAACGACGCGAAGGGCTACGGCTTCATCGCGCCGGACGAGGGGTCGAAGGACCTGTTCGTCCACTTCTCCAACATCGCCGGGGACGGCTTCAAGTCGCTCGTCGAGGGCGCGAGGGTGGAGTACGAGGCCCGCGAGGGCACCAAGGGGCCCGAGGCGACGAACGTCATTCCCATCGAGGGCTGAGCCCTGAGACTCTGCACGTTCGAGGCGGGGGGCCGCCGAGCTCCGGGGCGAGTCGAGGGGGATCGGGTCGTCGAGGTCGGCGCCCCCTCGCTCGCACGCTGGCTCGAGGTTGGCGGCGACGACGTCGCGGAGCACGCGCTCGCCGACGTCCGGCTCCTCGCCCCGATCCCCCGGCCGTCGTCGGTCCGCGACTTCTACGCCTTCGAGCGGCATGTGCGCTCCGCGCGGGCCCAGCGCGGCCTCGAGATGGCGCCCGAGTGGTACCGGCTGCCGGTCTTCTACTTCTCGAACCCGGCCGCGATCTACGGTCCGGAGGACGAGATTCCCTTCCCACCGGAGAGCTCGGCCCGGGACTACGAGCTTGAGGCGGCCGCCGTCGTGGGAGCGGAGGGGCGCATCGCCGGGTTCACGGTGCTGAACGACTGGTCGGCGCGCGACCTCCAGAAGATGGAGATGGCGGTCGGCCTCGGGCCCGCCAAGGGCAAGGACTTCGCCACGAGCCTCGGCCCCGTGCTCGTGACGCCCGACGAGCTCGGCGACCTGTCGCTCGAGATGGTGGCGCGCGTGAACGGCGAGGAGCGCTCCCGCGGGAATTTGGGAGAGCTCCACTGGCCGTGGGAGGAGCTAGCCGCCCACGCGGCGCGGAACACGCGGCTCGTGCCGGGAGACGTGCTCGGCTCGGGCACGGTCGGCACCGGCTGCATCCTCGAGCACGGCGACGGCCGCTGGCTGCGGCCGGGCGATGTCGTCGAGCTCGAGATCGAGGGGATCGGGGTGCTCCGGAACCGGGTCGGGGCCGGAGCGGGGGCGTCCGCGCCGTCGGAGGCGGCCGCCCGTTGAGAACGGCCGATATCCTCCGGGCATGCCCATGTACCAGCGGCTCGGCCGCCTCCCGCGCAAGCGCCACGTCCAGTTCCGCGAGAACGGCACGCTCCTGACGGAAGAGGTCCTCGGCCTCGAGGGCTTCTCCGGGAACGAGTCGATCCTCTACCACCTCCAGTCGCCCTGCCGGGTGCAGGAGGTCGCCGACTTCGAGCCGATCGAGCGCGAGGCGTGGGTCCCGGACGGCCACGCCCACCGCCACTTCCGCACGCACGACGTCCCCGCCGGCGGCGACCCGATCGGCGGCCGCCGGCTGCTGATGTGGAACGACGACGTCGAGATCGCGCTCGCGCGGCCGACCGAGACGATGGACTTCTTCTACCGCAACGGCGAGGGCGACGAGGTGATCTTCGTCCACGAGGGGAAGGGCACCCTCGAGACGATCTTCGGCGACCTGCCCTACAAGGAGGGCGACTACGTCGTCGTCCCGCGCGGCACGACCTATCGCTTCGCCCCGGAAGGGGAGCAGCGCCACCTCGTCTTCACCTCGCCGGGGCTGATCGAGATCCCGCGCCGGTACCGGAACGAGTACGGGCAGCTCCTCGAGCACGCTCCGTACTACCACCGCGACATGCACGCGCCGGCCGAGCTGCACACGCACACCGACCGCGGCGAGCACGTCGTCAAGCTCCGGATCAAGGACGGCCACCAGACGTACGTCCTCGACTACCACCCCTTCGACGTCGTCGGCTGGGACGGCTACGTCTATCCGTGGACGTTCTCCATCCACGACTTCGAGCCGATCACCGGGCGCATCCACATGCCGCCCCCGTCCCACCAGACGTTCCAGGGGCGGAACTTCGTGATCTGCTCGTTCTGCCCGCGCAAGCTCGACTTCGACCCGCAGGCGATCCCGATCCCCTACCACCACTCGAATCTGAACAGCGAGGAGATGATCTACTACGTGGACGGGAGCTTCTCCTCGCGGAAGGGGATCGAGATCGGGTCGGTGACTCTGCATCCCTCGGGGATCCCGCACGGGCCGCAGCCGGGTCTCGCCGAGAAGTCGATCGGGATGACCGAGACGCACGAGCTCGCCGTCATGTGCGACACGTTCCACCCGCTCCGGCTGACGGCCTTCGCGCGCGAGCTCGACGACCCCGGCTACGCGTACTCGTGGTTCGAGGCGCCCGACGCCGCGAGGGACGCCAAGACGGCCGACGAGGACCCGGCAGGGGTGACGTCGCACTTTTGAGCGGGCGGACGCTCGTCGTCGACTTCGACGGCACCGTCACGAAGACCGACCTCCTCGACACGA
>DASTBX010000096.1:0-9677 GCA_035711645.1 Gaiellaceae bacterium | reverse complement strand
CAATTTGCAGGAGATTCGAGAGCGAGCATCGCTCAAGCCCCGCCACGTTCTCTCAACTTCCAGGCGCTCTCTGCGTCACCACAGAAAACAAAAGACCTGCATTTGCAGGTCTTTCATGGAGCTAGCCGGGCTCGAACCGGCGACCTCCTGGGTGCGATCCAGGCGCTCTCCCAGCTGAGCTATAGCCCCGCGCGCGTCACAGTCTAGCGCCGGCTAGCGCGGGTTAAGCATCTCCTAAGGAGCGCGCAAACGGACACGCAAGGTCTGGGCCGTTGCGTCCCGGCGCCTTCGACGAAAGGGGAACCGGGATGCATCGACTCAGAGCACTCCTCGTCGCGGCCGTGCTGGCCGCGGCGACACTCCTCCTCGCAGGGCGCGCTCGTCCTCGACCGGAAGCGGCTCTTCGCGGTCAACGCCGGGAGCAACTCGCTCTCGCTCCTGCACGTCGGCCGCCGCGGCAAGGTGCGCCTGGCGGACGTCGCTCCCTCGGGCGGCGCCCGCCCGATCAGCCTGACCTTGCACGGCAAGCTCCTCTACGTCCTCAACGCCGGGAACGAGTCGGCGCCCGCGAACATCCGCGGGTTCCTGGCGCGCCGGGGCGAGCTCGTACCGCTGCCCGGGTCGACGCGGCCGCTGAGCGCGGCGGCGCCCGATCCGGCGCAGGTCGAGTTCAGCCCGAGCGGCCGCCACCTCGTCGTGACCGAGAAGGCGACGAACCTGATCGTCACGTACAAGGTGCGACACGGCTACGCGAGCGGCCCGATCGCGCAGCCGTCGGCCGGCCAGACACCTTCGGCTTCGCGTTCGACCGGCGCTGGCGCCTGATCGTCTCCGAGGCCTTCGGCGGCGCTCCGGACGCGAGCGCGCTCTCGTCCTATTCGCTCGCGCGCGACGGGACGGTCTCGCCGATCACGGCCAGCCTCGGAACGACCGAGACGGCGGCCTGCTGGGTCGTCGTGACCCCGAACGGGCGCTACACGTACACGACGAACACCGGCAGCAACTCGATCTCCGGGTACCGGATCGGGCCCAACGGGTCGCTGACCCTGCTCGACGCGGACGGGAAGACCGCGGACACGGGGCCGGGGCCGCTCGACCTCTCCTTGGCCAAGCGCGGCCGGCTCCTCTACCCGGTCAACAGCGGCGTCCCCGAGGTGCAGGGGTTCGTCGTCGCGGGGGACGGCAGCCTCGAGTCGATCGGAGCGGTCGGCGGGCTCCCTGCGGGAGCCGTCGGGCTCGCCGCACGCTGAGCCCACCGGCGCGGGCGGCGGGCAACGGCCCGCCTCCCGCGCCCCTCCTCACGCCGCCTACGATGGCCCCATGCGGGCCGTCGTCCTCGACGGCGCCGGGCAGCCGGCGCTGGCCGACCTCCCGGAGCCCGAGGGCGAGGGAGAGCTCGTCAGCGTGCGCGCCTGCGGGCTCTGCGGGACGGACGTGCAGAAGCTCGGCGGCCGTGTCGCTCGCGGGACCGTGCTCGGGCACGAGGTCGCGGCCGAGGACGCGGAGGGCCGGCGCGTGGCGCTCGTCCACCACCTGCCGTGCGGCGAGTGCGAGCGCTGCCGCGCCGGGCACGAGACGACCTGCGAGCGCTTCCCGGCCCCGACGATCGTCCCGGGCGGGTTCGCGGAGCGGGCGCGCGCGGCTGTCACCGTCCCGCTACCGGACGGCGTCGACGACGCGACCGGCACGTTCGCCGAGCCGCTCGCGTGCGTGCTCCGCGCGCTTGAGCGAATCCCCCGCGGGCGCGTGCTCGTCGTCGGCTGCGGCTTCGCGGGGCTCCTCTTCGTGCAGGCGCTCGTCCGCCGCGGGGACGAGGTGCTGGCCGCCGACCCCCTCCCCCACCGGCTCGACCTTGCGCTCGGCTACGGCGCGACCCCTGCCGAAGGCCCCGTCGGCGCCGCGGTCCTCTGCGCGCACGCGGGCCTCGACGGGGCGCTCGAAGCGCTCGAGCCCGGCGGGACGCTGCTCGTCTTCTCCTGGCTCCCGGACCGCCCGACGCTCGACTTCGAGGCGCTCCTGCGCCGGGAGCTCTCGGTGGTCGGTTCCTGCTCGGCGACGCCGGCCGCCATGCGGGATGCCGTCGCCCTGCTGCCCGAGCTCGACCCCGTGCCGACCGTCATGCTGCCGCTCGAGCGCTTCGCCGAGGGCCTCGAGCTCTACCGCACGCACGAGGCGGTCAAGGTCGTCTTCTCGCCGTGAGGGCGCTGCTCTTCCACGGCCCCGGCGACCTGAGGGTCGAGGAGATTCCGCGGCCGGAGCCCGGGCCGGGCGACGTCCTCGTGGAGGTCGAGGTGGCGCTCACGGACGGAACCGACGCGAAGGCCTTTCGGCGCGGCCATCCGCTCCTGCTCGCGGAGACGCCCAGCCCCTTCGGTCACGAGTTCTGCGGGATCGACGCGGCCACGGGGCGGCGCGTCGTGGCGGCGAACTCGGCCCCGTGCGGCGAGTGCGCGCCGTGCCGGCGGGGCGAGGAGACGCTTTGCGAGAACCTCCGGCCCTTCCTGAACGGCGCCTACGCCGAGCTCCTCCTCGTCCCGGCCCGCATCGCCGCGCGGAACCTCCTCCCCGTTCCGGCCGGCCTCGCTCCCGAGGTGGCGGCCATGACCGAACCGCTCGCCTGCTGCCTGCACGGGGTCGAGCGGGCCGGAATCGAGGCGGGACAGACGGTCGCCGTCGTCGGCCCGGGCCCGATCGGCCTGATGCTCTGCACGGCGGCGAGGGACGCCGGGGCGCGGGTGACCGTCGTCGGGGGCCGCCCGGAGCGCCGCGAGCTCGCGCGGGATTTCGGCGCCGAGCCCGGCGAGGGACGGGGCGCGGACGTCGTCGTCGAGGCGGTCGGGACCGCGGAGGCGTGGCACCACGCGCTCGAGCTCGTCCGACCGGGCGGCACCGTCCTCTTCTTCGGCGGCCGCGAGCTGGCGGTGGACACGTTCCGGCTCCACTACGAGGAGCTGACGCTGCGCGGCGCCTTTCACCACACGCCCCGGCACGTTCGCGCCGCCCTCGCCTTCCTCGCCAGCGGCGCGCATCCGTGGGAGCGGCTCGTCACGCACCGGGTCGGGCTCGAGGGAGTCGCCGGTCTCTTCGCCGACCCGCCGCGCGATCTCCTGAAGGCGGCCGTGGTGCCGTGAGCACCGAGGTCCTGGGCGACCGCGCCCTCAACCGCGCCACGCTCGCCCGGCAGCTTCTCCTCCGACGCGCCGCGCTCTCGCCGCTCGAGGCCGTCGAGCACCTGGTCGGGATGCAGGCGCAGGTCCCGCTCGACCCGTACCTAGGGCTGTGGTCGCGGCTGGAGCGCTTCCAGCCCGAGGAGCTGGGGCGACTCCTCGAGGAGCGGAAGGTCGTCCGCATCGTCGCCATGCGCGGGACGCTGCACCTCCTCACCGCCGCGGACTGCCTCGTGCTCCGCCCCCTGGCGCAGCCGCTGCTCGACCGCGAGCTCGCGCGCCACCCGCAGCACGGCCCCGCCCTGGACGGGGTCGACCTCGACTCGGTACTGAGCTTCGCCCGACCGCTCCTGGCCGAGCGTCCGCGAACGGGGCCCGAGCTGCGCGCCGCCCTGGCGGAGCGCTTCCCCGCCCACGACCCGGCCGCGCTCGCCTACGCCTGCCGCAACCACCTCCCCTTCGTCCAGGTGCCGCCCCGCGGCGTCTGGGGGAAGACGGCCCAGGTGACCGGGACGACGGCCGAGGCGTGGCTGGGAAAGCCGCTCGCGGCCGACCCGCCGGTCGGCGACGTCGTGCTCCGCTACCTGGCGGCGTTCGGGCCGGCGACCGTGGCCGACGTCTCCGCCTGGTCGGGCCTGACCGGGATGCGCGAGGTCGTCGACCGGCTCCGGCCTCGCCTCAGGTCGTTCCGGGACGAGCGCGGGCGCGAGCTCCTCGACTTGCCGGACGCGCCGCGGCCGAACCCGAGGACCCCCGCGCGGCCGCGCTTCCTGCCCGAATACGACAACCTCCTGCTCTCGCACGCCGACCGGTCCCGCTTCGGGCCGCCGGAGCACCGTGGCCCGCTGTCGGCCGCCTGGGTGCGGGGCGGGGGCTCCGTCCTCGTGGACGGCTTCCTCCGCGGCGTCTGGCGGATCAAGCGCGACCGCGACAACGGAATGGCCGTGCTCGTCGTGAGCCACGTCCGGCCGCTCGCCAAGAAGGCCGCCGCCTCGCTCGCGGCCGAGGGCGGACGACTGCTCCGCTTCCTCGCCGCGGACGCCGCCGTGCACGAGGTTCGCTTCGAGCGCGTCTAGTCTGGCCACCCATGGCCGCTGTCCTGCTCTTCCATCACGCGCAGGGGCTGACGGCGGGCTGCCTCGCCCTCGCCGACGAGCTCCGCGCGGCCGGGCACGTCGTCCACGCCCCGGATCTCTACGAGGGCCGAACCTTCGGCGAGCTGGCCGACGGCGTCGCGTACGCCGAGGAGGTCGGCTTCGACACGATCGTCGAGCGCGGCCGCCTCGCCGCCGAGAGCCTGCCACCCGATCTCGTCTACCTCGGGCTCTCGCTCGGGGTGATGCCGGCGCAGACGCTGGCGCAGACGCGCCCTGGCGCAAAGGGAGCCGTGCTCGTCCACGCCGCCGTCTCCACCGAGTACCTCGGGCCCTGGCCGGAGGGCGTGCCGCTCCAGCTGCACACGATGGAGGACGACGAGCAGGGCGACGCCGACGTCGCCCGCGAGCTGGCCGAGGAGGTCAAGGGCGCCGAGCTCTTCCTCTACCCCGGCGACCGCCACCTGTTCACGGACAAGAGCCTGGCAGCCTACGACGAGGAGGCAACGGCGCTCGTCAAGGACCGCGTACTGCGCTTCCTCGCCGGCCTCTAGCGCTACGAGGCCCTGCGGACGAGCGTTACGCCGTCCCGCACGGTCAGCACGACCGCGACGACGGCGGGGTCGGACGCGAGGCGGTCGTTCAGCTCGGTGATCGCATTCGTGTCGGGCGAGTCGTCCGGATCGACGACGCGGCCCGACCAGAGCGTGTTGTCGAAGACCATGAGGCCGTGCTCCGCGAGCCGCGGCAGGAGCAGCTCGTAGTAGGTCGGGTAGTTGATCTTGTCCGCGTCGACGAAGACGAGGTCGAACTCGCCCTCGAGCCGCTCGATCGTCTCGAGCGCCGGGCCGAGGTGGATCGTGATGCGGTCGGAGACGCCGGCCTCCTCGTGATACCGGCGGGCCACCTCGGCGTGCGTCTCGTCCACCTCGCACGTTTCGATGTGGCCGCCGGGCGGCAGCGCGGCCGCCATCGAGAGCGATGAGTAGCCGCTGTAGGTGCCGAGCTCGAGCACCCGCTGCGGCCGCACGGCGAAGACGAGGAACTCGAGCAGACGGCCCTCGATCGGCCCCGTCAGCATCTGGGGCACGCGAAGCTCGGCCTGCGTCTCCGCAGCGAGCCGCCGCAGCAGCTCCGAGGGCGCCGTCGTATGCGCCTCGGCGTACTCCTCGATCTCCTCGGTGACGATGAAGCTCAATGGCCCGCCCTCGTGACGCGCGAGCCGCCCACGATCGCATCGCGCCCGTCGGCGAACCGGACCCACGCCTTGCCGCCGCCGTCGTAGTCTCGGCCCCACACGACGAGCGTCGCCTCGGCGCCCCCGACCTGGCAACGCTCGGTTCCCTCGGGCTCGACGCCCCGCCAGACGCGGATGAACGGGTTGTCGTCCCACTCGCGGCCGATCGTCGTCTCCTCGCTGTGCCCCGGGTAGACGACCGTCCCCCGGTCGAGGCCCATGAGGACGTCCATGATCGAGCGGCGCAGGTCGTCGAAGCCGTCCTGCGTGCCGCCCACCGAGCCGGCGAAGAGCGTGTCGCCGCTGAAGACGAGCTCGCCGCCGGCGACGAAGGCGAGCATCCCGCGGGTGTGGCCCGGCGTGCGCAGGGCCTCGATGCGCAGCTCGCCGGTCTCGACGACCTCGCCGTGCCCGAGCGGCTCGGCGCCGTCCAGCCCCTCCTCCGTGGCGGCGACGACGCGCAGCCCGAAGCGGTCCTCGAGCAGCCCATGGTTGGCGACGTGGTCGCCGTGGGCGTGGGTCGTCAGCAGGTGCGTCGGCTGCACCTCGAGGCGCTCGACGGCGGCGAGCAGCGGCTCGACCGGCGCGCCCGAGTCGACGAAGACCGCGGTCCCGCCCGAGCGGTCGGCGAGAAGGTAGGCGTTCGAGAGCCACCGCGGGTCTGTGCTGCGCTCGACGATCACAGGGGCGGGTAGCATGCCAGCCGAAACCCGGACTGGGAGGACGCAGCAAATGGCCGGCCTCATGAGCCGAACGTCGGCGGTGGTCAAGGCGTGGATCTCGAAGCTCCTCGACCGAGCCGAGGATCCCTCGGTGACGCTCGACTACTCGTACGAGAAGCAGCTCGAGATGCTCCAGAACGTCAAGCGCGGCGTGGCCGACGTCGTCACCGCGAAGAAGCGCCTCGAGCTCCAGTCGAGCAAGCTCGAGTCGGAGCTCCCGAAGCTCGACGAGCAGGCCCGCCGGGCGCTCACGGCCGGCCGGGAAGACCTCGCGCGCGCTGCGCTCGAGCGCAAGACGTTCGCCCAGCAGCAGCTTCAGGGGCTCGACCAGCAGCTCGGCGGCCTCGAGGCCCAGCAGGAGAAGCTGATCGCGAACGAGAAGCGCCTCTCGGCGAAGATCGAGGCCTTCCGGAGCCAGAAGGAGGTCATCAAGGCGCAGTACTCCGCGGCCGAGGCGCAGGCCCGGATCGGCGAGGCGGCCACGGGCATCGGCGAGGAGATGGCCGACACGGGGCTCGCGATCCAGCGCGCCCAGGACAAGACCGAGCAGATGCAGGCGCGCGCGGCCGCGGTGGACGAGCTCGTCGAGATCGGCGCGCTCGAGGACTTCACGACCGGCGAGACGGCGCTCGACCGCGAGCTGGCGCAGATCTCCGCGAAGGGCCAGGTCGACGACGAGCTCGCCCGCCTCAAGGGCGAGCTGGCCGCGGGCGGCGCCAAGAAGGAGCTCGAGCAATGATCGTCCGGCTGATGGGCGAGGGCCAGTTCCGCGCCGGCGACGAGCTGCTCGCGAAGCTGAACGAGCTCGACGACCGAGCCCAGGCGGCGGCCGACGCCGACGACGAACCGGAGCTCGACGGGCGCCTCGACGAGATGTGGCGCCTCGTGCAGGCCGAGGGCGAACGGCTGGGCGACGACGACCTCCATCCGTCGGACGTCCTCATCCCGCCCAGCGACCTGACGCTCGAGGAGACCAAGCGGCTCTTCTCGGAGCAGGGCCTCATCCCCGACCCCCCGGCGTAGGCGCTTTCTAGCCCAGCTCGTAGCGGCGCGGCCAGGGGTTCGGCCGGCAGGGAGCGACGCCCTTCGTCTGCTGCATCATCACCGGCGCCCGCGCCCCGGCCGCCGGGCAGTAGCGGTGGCCGTGGCCGAGCAGGTGACCGACCTCGTGGTTCACGAGATAGATGCGATAGCGGCGCAGGGAGGCGTACGCGTCGGCGCCCCTCCGCCAGCGCATCAGGTTGAGGACGGCGCGGCCGCCGTTCGCGCACGAGAAGATGCCGTTCGTGCGATACGGCGCGCAGAGCCGGTCGGTGGTCGCCGGCGTCGCGAGCGTGACGCGGAAGTCGATGCGGCCCGAGGAGACCCGCCGGAAGGACAGCCGTCCGCCCCGGCCCCAGCTACGCCGGTCCCCGAGGATCTCGTGGACGCGGCTCGCGAAGGCGCGGCGCCTGATCTCGATGCCGCCCTCCACCTCGACCGCGTAGCGGCGCAGCGGCCCGGACCCCGATCGCGTGCTGCTCCCGGGAACGACGCGCAGCCGGCCGCGACGTCCGGGCGCGACCGGGACCTCGGACGCCTCCTGCGCAGCACCGGCCTCGGCTCCTCGAAAGGCGACGGCACCGGTCTCCGTCGCAGGCGCCGGCCAGGCCGCGACGAGCACGGCGACGAGCACGACGAGCATTCCGCCGCAGACTACTCCAGCGGCGCGTCGAAGAGTCCTAGCCAGCGCCGGAGGTCCGCCTCGATCGGCAGCTCGCCCTCGAGCTCGTTCTTGAGCCGCAGCTCCTCGGCGTTGTCGCGCTCCTGGTCCTCGCCGGTGGGAACGAAGGGCCAGAAGGCCCCGCGCTTGTAGCCGTAGATGAGGTAGGTCGTCCGCTCCCGCCCCTCGAAGGCGAACAGCGCCGCGAGGAGCTGGCCGCCGAACCCGCGCGCCTGCAGCTCGCTCGAGACGAGGTGGACGGAGGTCACGAGGTCCTCGAAGTCGCCGTCCCGGATGACGAGCCACTGGTAGCCGAACGAGTCCTGGCGGCGGCGCACCTGGGAGCCCGAGGTCTCGGCGGCCACTCCGAGCAGCTCGTCGATCTCGTTCTCCGCGCGCGCGAACTCGCCTGCGGAGAGGGGCTTGAAGACGACGGCCGCGACTCCAGCGGGCCTGAGCCCGAGCTCCGCCTGGAGCGTCACCTGCGCGGTCGAGAGCGCGAAGAGCTTCTCGAGCTTCGGGCCCGTCAGCTTTTTCCGGCCGAAGAGGACGTCGAAGATGGGCACCGGCCCATCTTTGCAGCCGCTCGACCGGAGGCGCGGTTCCTACGCGGGAACCGGGCGGCCCATCTCCTGGGCGATGGCCGCCAGGCGGGCGAGGCGCTTCTCGAGAGGCGGATGCGTGAGGAAGAGCTCGCTCGCCCTGGACTTGACCGACGTCGGGATGATGAAGAACGCGTTCATCCCCTCGACCTGACGCAGGTCGCGCTGCGGGATCCGCACGATGTCGCTCGCGATCTTCTGGAGCGCGCTCATGAGCTGCTCCGGCGCACCGGTGATGAGCGCCGCGCCCCGGTCGGCCGCGTACTCGCGGTAGCGGGAGATCATGAGGATGAGCAGCGTCGAGATGAGGTACGTGACCAGCGAGACGACGAGGATGATCAGCCACGCCGGCGCGCCGCCGTCACGGCTGCGGCCGCCGCCGAACATGCCTCCGAACATGCCGAACCGCATCAGCATGGCGGCGACCATGGCGAAGAAGCTCGAGATCGTCATCACGGCGACGTCGCGGTTGGCGATGTGCGAGAGCTCGTGCGCGAGCACGCCCTCGACCTCGCGCGGCTCGAGCCGCCGCCAGAGCCCCTCCGTCACGGCCACGGCCGAGTGCTTCGGGCTCCGGCCGGTGGCGAAGGCGTTGGGAACGTCGGTCGGGATCATCGCGACCCGCGGCTTGGGCAAGTCCGACATCGCGCACAGGCGGTCGACCATGGCGTGGAGCTCGGGCGCCTCGTCGGGGCCGACGACCTTCGCTCCCGAGGCGGCGAGCGCCACCTTGTCGGACGTGTAGTACTGCAGGAACGCCAGGCCGCCGAGGATCAGGATCATCGGGATGATCCCGATGTCGAAGACGCTGATCATGACCACGAAGAAGGCGACGTAGAGAGCGCCGAGGGCGAACATGGTCAGGAACATGCGCGACGAGAGCCCGAAGTCGCGTCCGTACGCCTTGCGTCTCATTCCGTGGTCAGCTCCTCGTAGGGGAGGGGTACGACACCGATTCTACCCGCGGGCCTCCGGGCAGCCGCGCGCCCGCGGGAAGGCGGACACGCCGAGCTCGAACGCCCCCGAGGCGCCGGCGACGACGCTCGTCATCCCGTCCGGCGCCTCCTCGACGCAGACGTCGCCCGCCCGAACGCGCCAAGTCGGCGTCCAGCGGACGGCGAGGCGGTAGACGCCCGGTGTGCCGAGCTCGCCG
>DASTBX010000095.1:0-6577 GCA_035711645.1 Gaiellaceae bacterium | reverse complement strand
AGAGGATGTATTCCGCCGAGAGCTGCGGGTAGTCGGGAGCCTCCGCCCCGGCCTCGTCGGCGATGTTCTCGAGGCCGAGGAGCTCGTAGATGCTCCCGATGAACGTCTGCGAGGTCGCCGAGAAGAAGTCGGGTCCGAGCTCGTGGTAGACGGAGAGCCCCTCGGCGTCGACCGCCGCCGCCGCGGCCAGCTCGTCGATCTTCACGTCCATCTCTTCGACGAGCTCGTCCGCCTCTGTGGCGTGGCCGGTCGCGGCGCCCAGCTCCTCGATCTGGCCGAACGCCTCCTCGAGGTCCGCCGCGGCCGGCTGCAGGAGGACGGTGACGCCGACCTGCTCGAGGCCGTCCACGAGGCCTCCCGGGTCGAAGCCGGCGACGACGAGGTCTGGCTCGTGGCCGGCGATCGCCTCGATGTTCGGCTGGAAGCCGGAGAGGTCGGTGACGGGCGCCTCGGCCGGGAAGTTCGACTGGTCGTCGACGGCGATCACCTGCTCGCCGGCGCCGATGGCGAAGAGCGACTCCGTGGCCGTCGGCGAGAGCGAGACGATGCGGTCGGGCCGCTCCTCGAGGACGACGGAGCCGTTGGCGGCTTCGATCGTGACGGGGAACTCGACGGCCGGCTGCTCGGCCGCGGCGGTCGTCACCGGCGGCGCTGCGGCGTCGTCGCCGTTCCCGCCGCAGCCGGCGAAGGCGAGCGCGAGCAGCGCCGCCGCGGCGGCTGCAAGGGGTCGAGAGAGCACGTTTCCTCCTTCCGCGAGGGGAACGGGGCTGGAGGCGGGCGGCAGGTCTTCTGACTCGGGGCTCCCCCCTCCGCCGCCTTCCCGGCCCGCGGGCCAGTGGCGTCGTGGCGGAGGAGCGTCTCCCCTTACAGCGGCGGGACCGTGCCGGCCTTGCACCGGCTTCCCTTGACCGCTCGCCTGGTGTGTCGGGGCGAGCATACCGCGCTGCCCCGCTAGGGTGGCGGCCGTGGCGGCGGCGCGCCTCAACCTCTGGCTTCCGGTCGTCCTCTGGGCGGGGCTGATCTTCACGTTCTCGGCAATTCCGTCGCTCGGGACGGGGCTGGGCACGTGGGACCTCGTCCTGCGCAAGCTCGCCCACCTCGCCGAGTACGCCGTCCTCGGAGCGCTCCTGGCGCGGGCGGTGCGACGCGAGCCGCTCGCCTTCCTGCTCGGGTCCGCGTACGCCGTCACGGACGAGGTGCACCAGGGGTTCGTGGCCGGGCGGCAGGCCTCGCCGCTCGACTGGCTCGTCGATACGGTCGGGGTAGCTGCGGGCGTCCTCCTCTACGCCCGCTGGGCCGCATCGCGGGCATGAAGGCGGTCGCCGTCGACCTGGAGGCGCTCGGCGACACCCGCGCCCTGTGGCGCGACTTCCTCGCCGACGCCGCCCGGCGCTTCGCGTCGATCGCCCCGCTCGACCCGACCGCGCTTCCGGAGGACCGCGCGGAGGCCGCCGCGGCGCTCGACCGGTGGGCCGAGGCGGGCGTCGGCGACTGGCGCTCCGCACTGGCCCGCTTCGCCGAGGACCGCGCCCCCGTCTACCTGCGCCCCAGCGCCGAGGCGAGCGCCGCCCTCCGCGGGCTGACCGAGGCGGGCGCGCGTATCGGCGTCTACACGGACGCCCCCGAGGCGCTGGCCGACGTCGCTCTCGCCCACCTGGGCGCCAGACGGCGGGTGGAGGCGCTCGAGTGCGGCCCGGGAGCGCGCGAGCGGCTGCTCGGGCGGCTCGGAGCGACGGCCGAGGTCGCCGCGACGCGTGCCGACCTGACTAAGATCAGCCTGGATGCCGCCCTCTGATCCGAAGCTGCTCGACGACCGCCAGCTCGACGCGATCCTCGCGCGCCTCGACCGCCTCTGTGACGAGGTGCACGCGCTCAACCGGCGGCTCGACGCCCACGACGGGCTCCTGCGCATCTCGCACGAGCTGGGGGCGCTGAACGAGTCGCTCCAGGCGCTCGCCTACGCCGCGCTCGGCCAGCAGGGCCCGCAGGTTCGCCGCCGCCGCAGCGCGTAGGACTCGCCGCCCGTACCCGGACGGGCAGCGGACGCGTCGTTTCCGGCGATGGCAGGGGTCAGACCCTTGCCAGGTCCCGATCGGCCGGGACGGTGCCCCCCGTCCGGGGCGCCTCCTGACGCTGCACCCATCCGCCGTAGCCGGCGGTATCGCCGCTTCCGGCCATGTCAGGGGTCAGACCCCTGGCACGGCCGCGGCGGACCTGGCCGCCGCGCCGGGACGGTCGCGAGCGGCGCTACCCGTGGATCGAGGCGATGATGGGAATCAGCAGGATCGCGACGATGTTGGCGATCTTGATCATCGGGTTGATCGCCGGCCCGGCGGTGTCCTTGTAGGGATCGCCGACGGTGTCGCCGGTGACGGCGGCGGCGTGGGCCTCGGAGCCCTTGCCGCCGAGGGCGCCGTCCTCGATCAGCTTCTTCGCGTTGTCCCAGGCGCCGCCGCCCGAGGTCATGGCGATGGCGAGGAAGATGCCGGTGACGATCGTGCCGATCAGGAGGCCGCCGAGCGCCTCGGGGCTGATGATGCCGACGATGATCGGAATCGCCACGGGGATGATCGCGGGGGCGAGCATCCGCTTGATGGCGGAGCCCGTGACGATGTCCACGGCGCGGCTGTAGTCGGGCCGGCCGGTCCCCTCGAGGATGCCGGGGATCTCGCGGAACTGCCGCCGCACCTCGTCCACCACCTGACCGCCGACGCGACCGACCGCCTGCATCGCCAGCGAGGCGAAGAGGAAGGGCATGAGGCCGCCGATGAAGAGGCCGGCGATCACCCACGGGTCGTCGAGGGCGAAAACGCTCGCGACCGCCTCCTCCTCGAGACCGCGCGCGTACTCGTCGAAGAGGATCAGCGCCGCGAGACCCGCCGAGCCGATCGCGTAGCCCTTCGTCACCGCCTTCGTCGTGTTGCCGACGGCGTCCAGCGGGTCGGTGATGCCGCGCACGGACTCGTCCAGGTCGGCCATCTCGGCGATCCCGCCGGCGTTGTCCGTGACCGGCCCGTAGGCGTCGAGCGCGACGATGAGACCCGTCATCGAGAGCTGCGCCATGACCGCGACGCCGATCCCGTAGAGGCTCCCGGCGATCTCGTAGGCGGCGACGATCCCGACCGCGATCACGATCACGGGGAGCGCAGTCGCCTGCATGCCGACCGCGAGCCCCTCGATGATGTTCGTGGCGTGGCCCGTCTGGGAGGCGCGCGAGATCGACTTGACCGGCCCCCAGCGCGTCCCGGTGTAGTACTCGGTGATCGCCACGAGCGCGAACGTGATGACGAGCCCGATGATCGCCGCGCCGTACAGCTCCGCGAAGCTGAAGCGGCCCTCGTCGAAGGCGAGCGTCACGGGGATGAACCCGATCGCCGAGAGCACCGTGGCGACGATCACCGCCTTGTAGAGCGCGTTCATGATCGAGCCGCCCCGCCCGACACGGGCGAACCAGACGCCGACCACGGAGGCGACGATCGAGACCCCGCCGATGGCGAGCGGGTAGAGCGGCAGGCCGCCGGCCGGGAAGGCGGTGCCGAGGAGCATGACGGCCACGGCCGTGACCGCGTAGGTCTCGAAGAGGTCGGCGGCCATGCCGGCGCAGTCGCCGACGTTGTCGCCGACGTTGTCGGCGATCACTGCCGGGTTGCGCGGGTCGTCCTCGGGGATCCCGGCCTCGATCTTCCCCACGAGGTCGGCGCCGACGTCCGCGGCCTTCGTGTAGATGCCGCCGCCCAGACGAGCGAAGACCGAGATGAGCGAGCCACCGAACGCGAGCCCGATGAGGTCGTCGATCGCGTCGTCCTGGGAGACGTCGAACCAGTCCGTCAGCACCCAGTAGTAGCCGGCGACGCCGAGGAGCCCGAGCCCGACGACCAGGAGGCCCGTAACCGAGCCGGCCCGGAAGGCGACGTTGAGGGCCGGCGTCAGCCCGCTCTTCGCCGCCTCGGCCGTGCGGGAGTTCGAGCGCACGGCGACGTTCATCCCGATGAAGCCCGCTGCGGCCGAGAAGACCGCGCCGACCAGGAAGCCGATCGCCGTTCCCCAGCCGAGCTGGCCGTAGAGGCCGATGGCGAGGAACGGCACGAGCGCGACGACGGCGATCGTCATGTACTGCCGGCGGAGGTAGGCTGCGGCACCCTCCTGGATGGCGCGCGCGATCTCGCGCATGCGCTCGGTGCCCGCGGGTTGCTGGAGCACCCACCAGGTCAGGTAGAGGCCGACCCCGATCCCGAAGAGCGCGCACAGGAGCGCGAACAGGACTGTGTGGTTCTGGAAGAAGTCGGTCACGGCTCCGGAGCGGGCGCCGGCCGCGGTCAGGGACCGCGACTCGATCCCCACCCGGGCCGGAAGCGGCCGGGCGGATTTCTATCACAGCTGTCGGGGGCACGACGCGAGAGCGAGGGCGGCGGGACCGACGCCCGCGGCCCCCGCTCCTCGCGCCGAGCGGTCCCTCACTCGACCGGGCAGCCCGGGTTCGGCTCGTCGATCCGGCGCAGGCTTGCGTCCGGGAGGATGTACGTGATGTACGCGACCGCGGGCTCCGTCCCCTCGTTGCGGACGAGGACGGAGTCGCCGCCGTGCTCGACGAACGCCTCGCCCGCCGCGTACGTCCCTGCCCGGCAGCGCTCGTCGTATCTCGTGAGCTCGCCCGACTGCACGGCGAGCAGGACGACGCCGCTGTGGGAATGCCAGCCGGACGTCGATCCGGGCTGGAAGGTCGCCGTCTGGACGAACACGTCCACGGGACGCTTCGCCGTCAGCCTGACGCCGTCCGACTTCGCGTGGACGCGCTCCGTCGTCCGCGCCTGGACGAAGTTGACGACGTCCGTGATCCCGGCGCCCGGGGTCGCGAGCGCCGTTCCGGTGAGGGCAACCGCGACGAGCACCGCGAGCGTGACGCCGATCTTCTTCCGCATCTCCGCCTCCTTCTCGGGGTCGCCGCCGACGCTACGGCGCGCCCTCGGGGGCGGAAACGTGGAAACCCCCTGACTTTGGCCGAGCTACGACGCGGTCGCGTCGGGATCCTGGAAGCGGCGGGCGAGCTCGGCCCGGGAGCGCACCCCGAGCTTGGCGTAGACGCGGGAGAGGTGCCCCTCGACCGTGCGCTCGCTCACGAAGAGCGCCGCCGCCGTCTCGCGGTTCGTCCTGCCCTCGGCGACGAGCGCCGCAACGCGGCGCTCGCTCGGCGTCAACTCTCCGCCGGAAGGCGCCCGGCCGCCGATGCGGCCTAGCTCGGCGTTGGCGCTCGCCGCCCAGACCGCCGCTTCGGTCTCTTCGAACAGACGGCAGGCGCGCTCGAGCGCCTCACGCGCGCTGCGCTTGCTCTTGGCCCGCCGGTGGGCGGCGCCGAGAGCGAGAAGCGTCCGCCCTCGCTCGAGGGGCATCGGCACGTCCTCGTGAAGGGCCGCCGCCCGCTCGAGCTGCGCGACCGCTCCTTCTGCATCGCCGCGCGCCGCCGCCAGCAGCCCGCGCAGGCGCGCCGCGGCCGCCAGGCCCGAGACGCGGCCGAGCCTCGTCGCGTTCCCCTGGTACCAGTCGAGCAGCCGGCCGGCGTCGGCGTCCCGGCCGGCGACGATCAGCGCCTCGACGGCATCCGGCAGGAACGGCGTCGCACCCGGCTCCTCCATGCCCTCGCGCTGTGCCCGGGCGGCGAGCGGCTCCAGCTGCTGGAGCGCGGCCGCGGCGTCGCCGCGCGAGAGCTCGAGGTGGCCAAGCGCCGTCCGGGCGAAGAGCTCGGCCGGCGCGGAGCTCGTCCGCTCGGCGAGGCTGAGCGCGCGCTCCACGGCCACGCGACAGGCCTCGTCCCGGCCCAGGTACGCGCTCGCGAGGCCCGACAGCGCGTGCGCATAGGCCTGCAGCCACTCCTGCCCCGCCTGCACGCTGAGCTCGAGGGCCTCCTCGGCCAGGCTGGCGGCCCGGTGAAGGTCCCCGAGCCGGCACTCCGTCTGGGCCAGGATGACGAGGACGTACGGAAGGGAGCTCTCGTCGCCCAGCTCGCGGGCGCGGAGGAGCAGGTCCTCGAGCGCCGCGCGGGCGCGTTCGAGCTCGTCCCACCAGAGCCAGACGACGGCGGCGATGAAGTGCGGATGCGCGAGCACCCGCTCCCGGGCGCGTTCCGCTCCCGCGGCGAGCGCGGTCTTCAGAGTACGCGGCGCGACCTCACGGCCGGAGAGCGCCTCGAGGACGAGCTGCGAGCCGAGCGCCTCGGCCGCCAAGGCGTCGTCGCCGGACTCCTGCGCCAGCAGCACCGCCGCCTGCGCGTGCGAGATCCCGTCGCCGATGCCCTCCCGCAAGCGCATCGCGCAGGCCGAGAGGCCCTCGTGCGCGCTCGCCTCGAGGGCAGCGTCGCCCTCGGACTCGGCGAGCGCCGTCCGGAAGAGCACGGCCGCCTCGCGCAGGTCGTCCCCGTAGGAGCGAACGCGGGCCAGCCGGACGAGCGCCCGCGCGCGTTCGCGACCCGGCGCCGCCCGCGCGACCGCGTCCTCGAGGAGGGCTCGGGCGCGCGGAGCGTCACCCGACTCGAAGTGGAGCATCCCCGCGTCGCGCAGGCGCCTGGCGGCAGCGGCCACGTCCG
>DASTBX010000094.1:0-15676 GCA_035711645.1 Gaiellaceae bacterium | reverse complement strand
CCGAGGGCAGGTTACCCACGTGTTACTCACCCGTTCGCCGCTGTCCCCAGGGCCGAAGCCCTGGTTCTCGCTCGACTTGCATGTGTTAGGCGCGCCGCCAGCGTTCGTCCTGAGCCAGGATCAAACTCTCCGTGAAGACCTGTAGCACTCGGCCCGAAGGCCGGCTGCAAACGGGTTCAGTCGAGCTTGAGCTCAAAGTCCCCTCGAGAGAGGAGACGGGTTCAGTGAACCTCCCGCGCCGAAGCGCGTGAGGTCTCGACGTTCACGCTGTTGAGTTTTCAAAGACCGGGCCCCTCGGGCTGGGCACGAAAAAGGCCTCCGACTCGCGCGGGAGGCCCTCCAGAAGATTGATACACGTCGTATCAGGCTCCGTCGAAGGGCACTCCGTTGTCTCGAGGGTGGACTGGCTCGTGCGCAGCCGTTCAGGCGGCCGACGAATGATAGCAAGGGTCGAAGGGGTGTCAAGGAGTCGCCCGAGCGGGTGCTCAGGCGTTGCGAAGGCGCATGAACTGCCGCTTCCCGACCTGGAGGAGCGCCCCCGCGAGCGCCGCGCGAGGCACGTCCAGCTCGACCGTCACCGACCCGTTCACCTTGACGCCGCCCTGCCCGATCAGCCGGCGTGCCTCGCTCGTCGAGAGGCCGAAGAGGTCGCGGATGAGCGCCGGCAGGTGGACGGGGTCCCCGGCGGGGAGCGCCGCCTCGGGGACGTCCTCCGGCTCGCGGCCTTCGCGCACGACCCGCGTGAAGTGCGCCTCGGCGCGCTCGGCCGCCTCCTCCCCGTGCGACCTCGTCACGATGAAGCGCGCGAGCGCGAGCTTCGCCTCCATGGGATCGAGCGCGGCCGGGTCGGCGTCCGTCTCGAGCACGAGCCGGTAGTACTCGGGCAGCAGCTCGTCCGAGATCCGCATCGTCCTGCCGAACTGCTCCTCGGGCGGGTCGGTGAGGCCGATGTAGTTGCCGAGGGACGCGCTCATCTTGCGCCCGTCGAGCCCGAGCAGCAGCGGCGTGGTCAGCGCCACCTGGGGCTCGAGACCGTACGCCGCCATGACCTCCCGGCCCGCGAGGAGGTTGTAGAGCTGATCCGTCCCGCCGAGCTCGACGTCGGCCCGGACCGCCACCGAGTCGTAGGCCTGCATGAACGGGTAGAGGAGCTCGGAGACGGAGATCGCGGTCTGCGCCTCGAAACGCTTGGCGAAGTCGTCGCGCTCGAGCAGGCGGGCGACGGTAATCGTCCGTGTCAGCCGCACGACCTCGGCGAAGTCGAGCTTCGCGAGCCACTCCCCGTTGTACCTGACCTCCAGCCGGTCGGGGCTCGTGTCCACGATCTGGGCGGCCTGCGCCAGGTAGGTCTGGGCGTTCGCGTCGATCTCCGCCTCCGAGAGGATGGGGCGCTCGCTGGAGCGGCCCGACGGGTCGCCGATCCTCGTCGTGTAGTCGCCGATGATGAGGACACCGACGTGACCGGCCCGCTGGAACGCGGCCATGCGCTGGAGCGGGATGGCGTGGCCGACGTGGACGTGCGGCGCCGTCACGTCGATTCCCAGCTTGACCCGCAGCGGCCGCCCGAGCGCGAGCTTGCGCTCGAGCTCGCCCGCGGGGAGCACGTCGACCGCGTTTCGGGTGAGCTTTGCCGGCGACGTCGCCATCGCCGGCCGATTCTAGGAGGGGTTGGTGGGACCTCGTTCGCCGCTGCGGCACAACGCTCTCGTCGCGGTCACGCTCGAGGACGACGCCGGCGCGCGACAGCCGGCGCAGGACCCGATCGTCCTCAGCCCGCGATCGGCATAGCGGCCCGCCTCCGCCGCTAGACTCCCCTCCTTCGTGGTGCTCCGAAGACGCAGGCGGGCGGCGCAGGGACGCCGCCGCCGCATCCGCAAGCTCAGGTTCCTCGCGCTCGTCGCCGTGCTCGCGTCCGTCGGGGCCGTCTCCTTCGTCTACGGCCTGGTCAGCGCCGTCGCCAGCGAGCTTCCGGAGCTCGAGCCCGGCAACGAGGCGCGGGACGAGCGCCTGGGCTACATCTACGCCTCCGACGGCAAGACGGTGCTCGCGGTCCTGCGCGGTTCCGAGAGCAGGGTCCTCGTGGGGTCGGACGAGATCGCGCCCGTGATGAAGCAGGCGATCGTGGCAGTCGAGGACCGGCGCTTCTGGGAGCACCGCGGCATCGACCTCCGCGGCATGGCGCGTGCGGTATGGGCCGACCTGCGCTCGCAGCAGATCGTCCAAGGCGGCTCGACGATCACGCAGCAGTTCGTCAAGAACCAGTACACGGAGCAGGAGCGGACCGTCAGCCGCAAGCTCAAGGAGGCCGCTCTCGCCTGGCAGCTCGAGCAGCGCTGGTCGAAGGACCGGATCCTGACCGCCTATCTGAACACGATCTACTTCGGCAACGGCGCGTACGGCGTCGAGATGGCCGCGCGGGTCTACTTCGGCAAGCACGCGGACGACCTGACCCTCCCGCAGGCCGCCCTCCTCGCCGGGATGCCGGCCAACCCGGGAGCGTACGACCCGCGCGAGAACCCGGACGCGGCGCGGAAGCACCGCACCGTCGTCCTCCGGCTGATGCTCGAGCAGGGCCTGATCACGGGCCGGGACTACCGCGCCGCGGACGCCGCTCCCATGCCGCCGCGCCGGAAGATCGGCCTGCCCGGGAACCGCGTGCGCCAGGGCCACTTCGCCGAGTACGTCAAGCAGCAGCTCGTCCCCTACTACGGCTCCGGCGAGGTCTTCGGCGGCGGCCTGAAGATCTACACGTCGATCGACCTCGAGCTCCAGAAGCTCGCCGGCGAGGCGATCGACAGGTGGCTGACGGAGCCGAGGGGGCCGACGGCGGCGCTCGTCGCCATCGATCCCCGCGACGGCCGGGTCCTCGCCATGGTCGGCGGGAAGAGCTTCAAGAAGAGCCAGTTCAACCTCGCCGTCCAGGGGCAGCGCCAGACCGGCTCGGCCTTCAAGCCGTTCGTGCTCGCGGCGGCCCTCGAACGTGGGATCGCGCCGGCGACCGTGTTCGAGTCCAAGCCGACGGTGATCAACCTCGGCGACAAGCTCTGGTCGGTCGCCAACTACGAGGGCTCCTACCTGGGCCAGATCGACCTCAACGAGGCGACGATCCACTCTGACAACGCGGTGTACGCGCAGCTGACGGCGCAGGTCGGGCCGAAGAACGTCGCCACCGTCGCCCGGCGCCTCGGCGTCAAGCGGCCGCTCGACGACTTCTTCGCCATCGGGCTGGGCGTGGAGGCGGTCAGCCCGCTCGAGATGGCGCGCGCGTTCGCGACGCTGGCCGCCGGCGGCGAGCGGGTGGACGGCACGTTGCTCGGCAACGAGCCGCGCGCGGTCCTGCGGATCGAGGACGGCCGGCGCGTCGACTCCAACGACCCCGTCCGGAAGCCGGTCCTCGAAGCGAACGACGCCGCGCACGTCACGTCCATCCTCCAGCGGGTCGTCACGGAGGGAACGGGCCAGCGGGCCGAGCTGCCCGCCCGACCGGTGGCGGGCAAGACGGGGACGACCGAGAACTACGGCGACGCCTGGTTCGTCGGCTACACGCCCCAGCTGGCCGTGGCCGTCTGGGTCGGCTACCCGAACAAGTTGAAGCCGATGGAGACCGAGTACCTCGGCGACCCGGTCGCCGGCGGGACCTTCCCGGCGCTCATCTGGCGCACGTTCGTGCGAAAGGCGCTCGACCACCTCGACGAGCCGCCAGAGGCGTTCCCTGCGCCCGTGTACGAGTCGGTGGAGCCGCAGCAGGTCGTCCACCGGAACAACCGCTGGTACCTCGACAACGGGAACTGCCGCGACTCGCGCGAGGTCGTCTTCTTCGCCGGATCCGGCCCCGACGACCTCGCCCCGTGCAAGCCGAACGAGGTCGACGTCCCGAACGTCGTCGGCGCCCGGCGCGGCGCCGCCGAGGAGCGCCTCCTCTCCATGCCTCTGACGCCAGAGCTGCTGTGGCGTCCGGCGAAGCCCGGCGAGCGACTCGGGCGCGTCACCAAGCAGTTCCCGGCGCGGGGGACGCTGTCCTCCTGGAGCACCGTCCGCATCGTGCTCCCGGAGGCGATGAACGGACGCATCCCCGACGTGGTCGGGATGCCGCTCGAGCGAGCGCGCAGGCGCCTCGCCGCCCGCCATCTCGCCGGGTCGGTGCGCGCCTACGCCGACGGCGACCGCGCGGGGATCGTGCTGGCGCAGTCACCTCGCCCGGGACGCGCCGCCGTCCGGAACATGACGATCCGCCTCGTCGTCTCCCGCGGCTAGAGCTCAGCTCGGCCCGGCGGGCGCGAGCCGGCGGCTGAGGAAGCGCGAGCCGGCGAGGCCGTAGCGCCACGGCAGCTCGGCTGCCCGCGTGATCCCCACCCGGGGGCCGCGTGCGACGTCGACGGGCTCGTCCGCGGCGAGCAGCGCGAAGGGCGGCGCGTCGAGAGCGAGACCGTCGTGCCCGCCGGCCACTCCGAGCGCCTCGCAGAGGCGCCCGGGGCCCGAGCAGAGCAGGCGGTCGTCCTGCACCCGGCGGCGCTCCCGCATGCGCTCGAGGCCCTCGGTCGGCTCGAGCGCCCGAACGAGCGCGGCCTCGGCGACGCCTTCCCGCGCGCACACGAGGTTGAGGCACCAGTGGATCCCGTACGAGCGGTAGACGTACGCGTGGCCGGGCGGCCCGAACATGGCACCGTTGCGCGCCGTTCGCCCGCGGTAGCCGTGGCTGGCCGGGTCCTCGGCATCGTAGGCCTCCACCTCGACGATCCGCCCGCCGACGCCGTCGACGAACAGCGTGCAGCCGACGAGCTCGGGCGCGACCTCGTGCACGCTCCGGGCGAAGAACTCTCGCCCCAGGCGGCTCAAAAGAGCTGCTCGGACTCCGGCGGGCGCGCGCTCGCCTCGAGCAGCCGCCGCGCCCGCCGCCCCAGGTCGCCGAGGTCGACGCGCCCCCGGTCGGCGTCCGCCGCGATGCGCTCGGCGAACGCGAGCGCCTCGTCGAGGAGCCGCGAGCCCGCGGCGACGTCCTGGCCCATCTCGTGGAGGATCGTCCGCTCCGTCCGGCTGGCGACGATCGGCTCGGCGACGCCCTCGACCCAGACGAGCGTCCGCCGGCCGCCGCCCCGGTTCTCGCCGCGGATCGGCTCGAGCGCGTAGATCTTGTCGGCGCGCGCGTACTTCCCGAAGCCGAGGAAGACCATGCGGGGCGCGCCGTCCGCCACGGCGGGATTATTCCAGCACGCGCGCGAGCGTCCCGACGACGCGCTCCTGCTCCTCGGCGGAGAGCCGCGCGTGGAAGGGCAGGGCGAGCGAGCGAGCGCTCGCGTCCTCGGCGGCGGGGAAGGACCCTTCGCGGTAGCCGAAGCGCTCCCGGTAGAACGGCTGCAGGTGGATCGACGGGAGGTAGGGCTTGCTGGCGATCCCGTCCGCGGCAAGCCGCGCCATCACGGCGTCGCGGTCGAGCCCGGCCGCCAGCCGCACGACGTAGACGAACCACGACCGCGTGTGGTCCTCGTCGTCGGGGAGCGGTGCCTCGACGGCGTCGAGCGGCGCGAGCAGCGCGGCGTACCGCGCCGCCACGGCCGAGCGGCCGGCGAGGAGCTCGTCGAGCCGCTCGAGCTGCGCGAGCCCGAGCGCCGCCGAGAGGTCGTCGAGGCGGTAGTTGTAGCCCAGCCGCGCATGCGTGAGCCACTCGCCGGAGTCGCTGCGGCCCTGGTTGGAGAGGCTCTTCAGGAGCGCCCACTCCTCGTCCGAGGCGACCGCCACCGCGCCGCCTTCGCCCGTCGTCATCTGCTTGTTCGGGTAGAAGGCGAAGACGCCGGGGTGCCCGGAGGAGCCGATCGGCCGACCGCGGTATGCGGCCCCGAGCGCCTCGCAGGCGTCCTCGACGATCGCGAGGCCGTGCCGCTCGGCGATCGCCTCCAGCTCCTCCAGCTCGGCGGGGTAGCCGAAGACGTGCACGGGCAGGATCGCCTTCGTCCGCGGCGTGACGGCCGCCTCGACGGCGGCGGGATCGAGGTTCAGCGTGCGCGGATCGACGTCGGCGAAGACGGGCGTCCCGCCCTCGTAGAGCACGCAGTTCGCCGACGCGACGAACGAGAAGGGCGTCGTGATCACCTCGTCGCCGGAGCCGACGCCGGCCACGCGCATGCAGAGGTGGAGGCCGGCGGTGCCGCTGGACACGGCGGCGACCCGTGCCGCCCCGGTCCGCTCGGCGAGCGCGGCCTCGAAGCGATCGACCATCGGGCCGAGCGAGAGGCGCCCGGAGCGGAGCGTCTCGAGCACCAGCTCCTCCTCCCGCCCGTCGATCCACGGCGCGGAGAGGGGAATGGCCCGGCTCAACTCAGGAGCCCGGGGCCGCCGGCGTCCGCTCGGCGTACTCGAGCCAGCGCGCGAAGCGCTCGTCCCGCCCGCGCACTGCGGCGAAGAAGACCTCCTGGATCGCCTTCGTCACCGCGCCGGGGGCGCCGACCTCGTGGTCGTCGACCGACCGCACCGGCGTCACCTCGGCGGCCGTGCCGCACATGAAGACCTCGTCGGCCACGTAGAGGTCGGAGCGGATCAGCTGGCGCTCGTGCACGGCGTACCCGAGCGTCTGCGCGATCTCGATGACGACCTGGCGCGTGATCCCCGGCAGGATCGAGGCCGAGAGGTCGGGCGTCGAGATGACCTCGTCCTTGACGACGAAGATGTTCTCCCCGGAGCCGTCGGCGACGAAGCCGTCGTCGGTGAGCAGGATCGCCTCCTCGTACCCCGCCCGCGTCGCCTCGATCACGGCGAGCATCGAGTTGAGGTAGATCCCCGTCGCCTTGGCGACGTGCGGGATCGTATTCGGCCCGACCCGCTTCCAGGAGGCGACCTTCGCCCGGATCCCCTTCTCGAGCGCGTCCTCGCCGAGGTAGGCGCCCCAGGGCCAGGACATGATCGCGACGTCGACCGGGTTCGTCCCCGGGTGGACGCCGAGTTCGCCGTAGCCGTAGAAGGCGATCGGGCGGAGGTAGCACTCGGAGAGCCCGTTGCGGCCGATCAGCTCGTGGCAGGCGCTCCGCAGCTCGTCGACCCCGTAGGGGAGCTCCATGTGCAGGAGGCGCGCGGACTGGTGGAGCCGCTCCAGATGGTCGGTGAGACGGAACACGCCCGGCCCGGCATCCGTCTCGTAGCAGCGGATCCCCTCGAAGACGCCCGAGCCGTAGTGGAGACCGTGCGCGCCGACGTGAACCTTGGCGTCCGCCCAGTCGACGAGCTCGCCGTTCATCCAGATCTTCTCGGTCTCGCGCACGCTCGAAGGTTACTCGACGGCGGCGTCGAGAGGACGCGCGCGAGCCAGGCGCGCGAGGTCGTTCGGCGCCAGGGCGACCATGTGGCGCGCCGAGCCGGCGCCGACCCAGACAACCTCGTGCGCCAGCAGCGACCGGTCGATCAGCACCGTCTGGATCCCGGGGAGCGGGAAGGGCGCGACGCCGCCGGCCGGGAACCCGGTGAGTCGCTCGACCGCGTCCGCGCCGACCGCCTTCAGCCGCTCGCAGCCGACGGACGAGCCGACCTTGGCGGTGTCCACGCGGCGGTCTCCCGGCACCATGACGACGATCGCCCGGCCGTCGCACGAAAAGACGAGCGACTTGACGATACGCTCGACCGGGGCGCCCGTCGCCCTCGCCGCGTCCGCGGCCGTCGGCGTCCCCTCGTGGAACTGCTCGATGCGCGCCTCGACGCGGCTCTCGCGCAGCACGCGGGCGACGCGCTCGACCGGCTCCGGCCAGTCAGCTCCCACGGCCCCGCTCGAACGCGATCGCCCGCGGGTCGAGCAGGCCCGGCTCGGCGGCGATGAGGTCGAGGACGTCCGGCGGGATCGGGTCGTCGAGGGTGAGGACCATGAGCGCCCGGTCCTCGGGCCGGTTCCGGGAGACGGCCATGTTCGCGATGTTGACGCCCGCCTCGCCGAGGATCGTCCCGATGCGGCCGATCATGCCGGGCCGGTCGTCGTTCACGACGAAGAGCATCAGCGGCTGGAGGGCGATCTCGACCTCGTAGCCGAGCGCGCGCACGAGCCGCGGCTCGTGCTCGCGGCCCATGACGGCGCCCGCCACGGCGAACTCGCGGCCGCCCGCGACGGCGGTCACCGTCATGAGGCTGCGGAAGTCGCGCGAGGCGCGCCGCCGCTCCTCGCGCACCTCCATGCCGCGCGCCCGGGCGACGAGCGGCGCGTTCACGTAGTTGACCGGCTCCTCGACGCGGCCCTGAAAGGCTCCGTCGAGCGCGGCGACGGTGAGCAGGCGCGTATCGCGCTCCGCCAGCTCGCCGAGGTAGCGGAGGTCGAGGCGCTCCGCGCTGCCGCCCGCCAGCTCGATAGCGAGAGCACCGAGCTGCGCCGCGAGCGGCAGGTACGGGCCCAGGACGTCGAGGTCCTCGGCGGCGACCGAGGGCACGTTGACCGCGTTCGTGACGACGCCGCCCTCGAGGGCGGCGGCCACCTGCTCGGCCACGATCAGCCCGGCGCGGTCCTGCGCCTCGTGCGTGGAGGCGGCGAGGTGCGGAGTGACGACGACGTTCTCGAGGCCGAGCAGCGGGCCGGCGTACGGCTCCTCCGAGAAGACGTCGAGCGCGGCGCCGGCCACCTTGCCGCTCTCCAGCGCGGCGAGGAGCGCGTCCTCGTCGAGGAGCTCGCCGCGCGCCACGTTGACGATGCGGACGCCGTCCTTCATGCGCGCGATCGCGTCCCGCCCCACGAGGCCGCGAGACTCCGGCGTGAGCGTCGCGTGCAGCGAGACGAAGTCCGCCGCCGCGAGCAGCCCCTCGAGCGACTCCGCACGCTGGGCGCCGAGCTCGCGGAAGCGCTCGCCCGAGACGTAGGGGTCGTAGGCGAGGACGCGCATCTCGAGGCCGCGCGCCCGGCGGGCGACCTGCTGGCCGATGCGCCCGAAGCCGACGAGGCCGAGCGTCTTGTCCGCGAGCTCGAGGCCCCCGAAGCGTCCCCGCTCCCAGCGGCCCTCTTTGAGCGCGCCGTGTGCCTGCGGGATACGGCGGGTGAGGGCGAGCAAGAGCCCGATCGTGTGCTCCGCCGCCGAGATCACGGTCGATTGGGGCGCGTTGGCGACGACGATCCCCCGCTTCGACGCCGCCTCGAGGTCGACGTTGTCGACGCCCACGCCGGCGCGCCCGATCACCTTCAGCCGCGTGCCCCGCTCGATCAGGTCGGCGGTCAGCCGGGTGCCGCTGCGGATGATGATCGCGTCGTAGTCGGCGATCCGCTCGGCGAGGTCGCCGTCAGTCTCCACGTCGACCTCGAAGCGGGCGCGAAGCAGATCGATCCCCGCCTCCGCGATCGGCTCGCGGACGAGGACCTTCACGCCGCGACTGGCTCGGCGAACGCCTCGAGCGCCGCGGGCACCGCCGCGCCCCGCTCGACGTCGGCGCCGGAGTCGGCGAGCTCGCGCTCGAGCGCTGCGAGCGCGACGACGACGTCGTTCACGTCCACGTAGCCGATGTGCCCGAAGCGCACGATCTTGCCGCGGAGCTCGCCCTGCCCGCCGATCACCGTTACGCCGGAGCGCTCGCGCATGCCCGCGACGACCACCTGGCCGTCCACGTCCGCCGGCATCCGGACGGCGGTCACGACGGCGGCCCGGTCCTCGTCGGGCGAGAAGAGCTCGAGGCCCATGGCGCGGACGCCCGCCCGCGCGGCGCGCCCGAGGCGCACGTGGCGCTCCTGGGCGGCCTCCAGGCCCTCGGCGAGGAGCAGGTCGAGGGCGACGTCGAGCCCGCGGACGAGCGAGATCGCCGTCGAGAAGGGACTCTCCCCCTGCGCCTGGGCGACGAGCGTGCGCCGCCAGTCCATGTAGTAGCGGGGGCACGAGGCCCCCTCCGTCGCGGCCAGGGCCGCCGGCGACACCGCCGCGAAGGCCAGGCCGGCGGGGCACATGAGCGCCTTATGCGAGCTCGTGAGCACGACGTCGAGGTCCCACTCGTCCGTCTCGAGCGGGACGGCCGCGAGGCTCGAGATCGCATCCACGGCGATCAGAGCGCCGGACCCCACGAGCCGGGCGGCCGTGCTCTGCACGTCGGCGACGACGCCCGTGGACGTGTCGGAGTGCGTCAGGTAGACGGCGCGCGCGCCGCCCAGCTCCTCGAGCCGCGCGCCGATCTCGTCCGGGCCCGGCGTCTCGCCCCACTCGTAGCGGAGGTGGTCGACGTCGAGGCCGTAGCCCTGCGCGATCGCGGCCCAGCGCTCGCCGAAGTAGCCGTGCGAGACGACGAGCACGCGGTCGCCCGGCGAGCACAGGTTCGCGACGGCGCTCTCCATCGCGGCGGTCCCCGCCGACGTGAAGAGGAGGACGTCGTTCGTCGTGCGGTAGACGGCGCGCAGGCGCTCGAGCACCCGCACGAAGGTGCTCCGGAAGTCGGCGGAGCGGTGGTGGATCATGGGCAGCGCTGTCGCCGCGAGCACCTCCGGCGGTACCGGCGTCGGCCCAGGCGTCACGAGGTAGCGCTTCTCGGGCATGCGTCTGAGGTTAACTGACGGCGACCTCGTGGAAGCCCTCCTGGCCTTCGCAGCCGCCCTCCTCGCGCTCCGGCTCGCCGGGCTGCTCGTCCGGCGCTTCCGGGCGGGCGGCCCGCCCCAGTTCGCGGCCTGGGCCGCGTCGCTCGCCTGCTACGCGGTCGCCTCGGCGGCGCTCGCGTGGGGCGCTGCAGCCGGCTGGAGCGACGAGGCGTTCCGCGTCTACTACCTCTTCGGCGGCCTCCTGACCGCGCCGCTCCTCGGCGTCGGCTCCCTCCTGCTCACCGGGCGCCGCTGGCCTATCCCCGTCGGCCTCCTCTACACCGGGCTGGCAGCAGGCGTCGTGCTCGCAGAGCCCCTGACCGCGAGTGTCGCCGGCGAGTCGATCCCCGAGGCGCAGGATCACCTCGACTTCCTCCCCGCGCGGCTCCTTGCGATCCTCGGGAACACGCTGGGGACCCTCGCCGTCGTGGCCGTCGCACTGCTTACGATCCGCCGCCGGCCGCTCGGAAACGGCCTCGTCCTGGCCGGCGTCGCCGTCGCGGCCGTGGGCACCGGCGTCGCCGGCCTCGGCGTCGCCGAGACGGCCGGCTTCGTCGCCGCCGCCGCGCTCCTCCTCTACGCCGGGTTCGTCGCGCCCGCGGGCGCGACGCTCCGGCGGCCCACGGCAGGCATGCTGCGCCCGTGACCGCCAAGGCCGACAGGACGGTCAGCCGCGGCCGCCGCTCCGTGCGGCTCACGAGCGCCGACCGCGTCCTCTTCCCCGAGGACGGGGTCACGAAGGGCGACCTCTGGGACTACTACGAGGCCGTGGGGCCGGCGCTCGTCGCCCACCTCCGCGACCGGCCGTTCACGATGAAGCGCTTCCGCGAGGGCGCCGCGGGGCCGTTCTTCTTCCAGAAGGACGCGCCGAAGGGGATGCCGGACTGGATCCCGACGAAGCGCTTCCGGACCTGGCCGCGCGAGGGCGAGTCGCGGCTCGTCGACTTCCCGCTCGTCAACGACGAGCTGGCCGTCCTCTGGACGGTGCAGATGCACTGCATCGACATGAACGCGTGGTACTCGCGCGTGGACAAGCCCGAGCGCCCCGACTTCGTCCTCTTCGACCTCGACCCGCCCGACGGCGAGTTCGGCCTCGCCGTGCGCGTCGCGCACCTCGTGCGGGGCGTCCTCGAGGAGGTGGGCCTGCGCGGCTACGTGAAGACGAGCGGCGCCGACGGCATCCACGTCCTCGTCCCGGTGACCCGCCGCTCCACCTTCGACGCCACGCGCGAGTTCGCCGACGGCGTCGCGCAGCTGCTGGCGGCGCGCCACCCGGGCCTCGTGACGACGGAGTGGCGCAAGGCGAAACGGCGCGGCGTCTTCCTCGACGCCCGCCAGAACGGCTGGGGGAAGACGATCGCGAGCGTCTACTCGGTGCGGCCGAAGCCGGGCGCCCCGGTCTCCACGCCGCTGCGATGGGAGGAGCTCACGGAGGACGTCGTGCCGCGCGACTTCGGCCGGGCCGAGGCGCTTGCGCGCCTCGATCGGCACGGCGACCTCTTCCGGCCGGTCCTCGACGAGCCCCAGGCGCTCGCGCCCGCCCGCCGGGAGCTCGAGCGGCTCAGTCGCCGACCGCCTTGAGCACGACGCGCTTGCGCCGCCGGCCGTCGAACTCGGCGTAGAAGACCTGCTCCCACGGGCCGAGGTCGAGCCGCCCGTCCGTGATCGGGAGCACGACCTGGTGGGCCATGAGCTGGCGCTTGAGATGCGCGTCTGCGTTGTCCTCGCCGTTGTTGTGCCGGTACCGGTCGGTCGGCGCGTGCGGGGCGAGGCCCTCGAGCCAGTCGTCCAGGTCCTGGATCAGCCCCGCCTCGTCGTCGTTGACGTAGACCGCCGCGGTGATGTGCATCGGGTTGACGAGCACGAGGCCCTCGCGGATCCCGGAGCGGCGGACGAAGTCCTCGACGTCCGGCGTGATGTTCACGTAGTCGCGCCGGTTCGGCGTCTCGAAGGTCAGGTAGTCGGTCGCATGCCTCATGGCCCTCGAGCCTAGCCTGCTTCGGCTAGCCGTACTGTCAGACGGGAGCCCGCCTCATTGTCGCGGCCTCTCCCGCACGGCAGCCTGAGGGCATGAAGCACCGCCCCAAGACCTCTCTCCCGAAAGGACGCAGAAGGATGCTCGGCAGGCTCTGGACGACCCTCTTCATCGTGTACTCCGCAGCGGCTGTCCCGCTCTTCGCGTGGGCGCTCGCGAACGCGGCGTAAGCGCCGGCTCGGCGCGACGCCTCCACGCGGCTCGCGAGCAGACCGCCCCCTCTCCCGGGCCCGTCGAAGTCGGCTACGGCGGGCCCGGCCCAGTTGGGATGGGACCTAGCCCCCCAACTTCTCCCGCAGCCGCTCGTTGACCGCGCGGGCGTCGGCCTTCCCCTGCGTCTCCTTCATGACCTGGCCGACGAAGAAGCCGAGCAGCCCCGCCTTGCCGCCGCGGTAGGCTTCGACCTGCTCCGCGTTCGCGGCGAGGATCCGGTCGATGACCGGGTCGAGGGCGGCGGCGTCCGACACCGTCTCCTCCCCGAGGTAGCGCTCCGCGCGGAAGTCCCCGTTGCCGCTCGCGGCGAGGGCGTCGAGGAACGCCTGCCGGGGGATGCGCTCGCGCGCCGCGATCAGCTTTCCGAGCTCCTCGCCGTTCACGGCCGCGGGGTCGACTCCGGCGGCGGCGAGCTGGTTCATGAGCACGTTCGCGACCGCCCGCCGGTCGCCGGGTACGCGGGCGAAGAGCTCGTCCCGCCCGCTCGCCACGAGCCCGTACGCGAGATCGAAGTCGAGCTCCTCCTCGAGCCGCCGGATGCGGGCGCCCGGCAGCTCGCCGACCGACTCCCTCGCCGCCGCGACCTGCTCGGCGGACGGCTCGACGGGGACGAGGTCGGGCTCGGGGAAGTAGCGGTAGTCGTGTGCCTCCTCCTTCGAGCGGAGGGGAGCGATCGTGCCGCGCGCCGGATCGAAGTGGAGGGTCTGCTGAACGACCTCTCCCCCGCTCTCGTACACGCCGACCTGCCGCTCGACCTCGGCGGCGATCCCGTCGGCGACGAACTTGAAGGAGTTCATGTTCTTGAGCTCCGTCTTCGTGCGGAGGCCGCTCTCGCCGGCCCTGCGGACGGAGACGTTGGCGTCGCAGCGGAGCGAGCCCTTCTCCATCTCCGCGTCCGAGATGCCGAGCTCGACGACGGTCTGGCGCAGCAGCTGCAGGAAGCGCCGCGCCTCCTCGCCCGAGCGGACGTCCGGCTGCGTCACGATCTCGACGAGCGGCGTCCCGCCGCGGTTGAAGTCGACGAGCGAGTGCTCGGCGCCGTGGATGCGGCCGGCCGTCCCGCCGACGTGGACAGTCTTGGCGGCATCCTCCTCGAGGTGGGCGCGGACGATGCCGATCTCGCGGTCGCCGTCGGTGCCTGGAACGACGAAGCGGCCCTCCGAGGCCAGCGGGACGTCGTACTGCGAGATCTGGTACCCCTTCGGCAGGTCGGGATAGAAGTAGTTCTTGCGGTGGAAGAGCGCCCGCGGCGCGATCTCGCAGCCGAGTGCGATCCCGAGCTTCAGCGTCCACTCGATCGCGGTGCGGTTCGGAACCGGCAGCGTCCCCGGGTGCGCGAGGCAGACGGGGCAGGTGCGCGTGTTCGGCTCCTCGCCCCAGACGTTCTCGCAGCGGCAGAACATCTTCGTCCGCGTCTTCAGCTGGACGTGGATCTCGAGGCCGACGACCGGCTCCCAGCCGTTCGCCGTCATCGCAGGCGCTCCGGGACGTAGTCGAACTCGAGGGCGCGCTCGAGCGCGTGGCCGACGCGGAAGAGGGTGTTCTCGGAGAACTGCGGCCCGATCAGCTGCAGCCCGACCGGAAGGCCGTCGGAGAGGCCGCACGGGATCGAGAGCCCCGGGAGGCCGGCCATGTTCGCGGGGATGGTGAGCAGGTCGGAGAGGTACATCGCGAGCGGGTCCTCGGCCTTCTCGCCGATGCGGAACGCGACGGTCGGCGACGTGGGGCTGACGAGCACGTCGAAGCGCTCGAAGGCCGCGGCGTGCTCCTGGGCGATCACCGTGCGGACCTTCTGAGCCTGGCCGTAGTACGCCTCGTAGTAGCCGGCCGAGAGGGCGTACGTCCCCAGCAGGATGCGGCGCGTGGGCTCGGCCCCGAACCCTTCCCAGCGCGTGCGCGCGTAGAGGGCGGTGAGGTCGCCGTCGCCCTGCGCGCGGTGGCCGTAGCGGACGCCGTCGTAGCGGGCGAGGTTCGAGCTCGCCTCCGCGGGGGCGACGAGGTAGTAGCACGCAAGGCCGTACTCGACCGAGCGCGGCAGGCTCGTCTCCTCCACGTCGGCGCCGAGCTCCTCGGCCAGGCGGATCGCCGCGGCGACCCTGTCGCCGACGCCGGGCGCGATCCCTTCCGCCTCGTTCATCTCCCTCGGGACGCCGACGCGGACGCCGGTCAGGTCCTCGCTCTCCGGAACCGCGACCGGCTCAGGCAGCTCGACGGTGGTCGAGTCGCAGGGATCCCTCCCGGCCACGATCGCGTAGAGGCGGGCGTTGTCGCGGACGGTCTTCGTGATCGGCCCGACCTGGTCGAGGCTCGAGGCGAACGCGACGATCCCGTACCGTGAGACGGTGCCGTAGGTGGGGCGCAGGCCGACGACCCCGCAGAGCGAGGCGGGCTGCTTGACGGAGCCGCCCGTGTCGGTCCCCAGCGCCCACGGCGCGAGACCGCCCGCGACCGCGGCGGCCGACCCTCCCGACGAGCCGCCGGGCACGCGCTCGGGGTCCCACGGGTTGCGGGACGGCCCGTAGGCGGAGTTCTCCGTCGAGGAGCCCATGGCGAACTCGTCGAGGTTGGTCTTGCCGATGACGGGCAGCCCCGCCTCCTTGCAGCGGGACGCCACCGTGGAGTCGAAGACGGGCGTGTAGCCCTCGAGGATCTTGGAGCCCGCGGTCGTCGGGATGCCCTTCGTCGTGATCACATCCTTGTGCGCGATGGGGACGCCGTCGCCCCGCTCGCCGACAACGTGGAGGTAGGCGTGCAGCTCCGCGTCGCGCTCCTCGATCGCCTCGAGGTAGGCGCCGGCGAGCTCGTCGCCGGAGACCTCGCCGCGCTCGAGCAGCATGGCGGCCTCCTCGGCGGTGAGACGGAGCGTGTCGATCACGCGTCCATCTTTCGGGGCACCCCGGCCCACCACCCGCTTCCGAGCC
>DASTBX010000093.1:0-4849 GCA_035711645.1 Gaiellaceae bacterium | reverse complement strand
GGAGCGAACTTCCAGACGGCCATCATGAGCGGGTAGTTCCACGGCGCGATGCCTGCCACGATCCCGATCGGCTCGCGCCGGATCATCGACGTGTAGCCGCGCATGTACTCGCCGGCGGCGCGTCCCTCGAGGACCCGGGCGGCGCCGGCGAAGAAGCGGATGTTGTCCGCCATGACCGGGAACTCGTCGCGCGCGACGGGCAGCGGCTTGCCGACGTTCCGCGACTCGATCTCGGCGAGCTCGTCCGTGTTCTCCTCGATCAACTCCGCGAGCTTGAGGAGGATCTCCGCACGCTCACCCGGGGTCGTCTCGAGCCACTCGGAGAGGGCGGCCTTCGCCGCCTGGACGGCGCGGTCGGCGTCCTCCGGGTTCGAGGCCGGGACCTCGGCGATCGTCTCGCCGGTGGCCGGGTTCAGGACCTCCATCGTCTCGCCCCCCGCGGAGTCCACCCACTCGCCGCCGATGTAGTTCTTGTGCTGGGTTACGGCAACGCTCATCTCGCTGCGACCTCCGTTGTCCGACCTCGCCGCCGGTTAGCCATCTCGGCCAGCGTAGCCCCAGGCAGGTCCCGCAACAAGCCGGAAATGCGGGCCTAACCGGCGGGATCCTTTTCGACACGCAGTCGAAACGCTAGCGAGCGGGCGCCCCGCGCCGCCCGAGCAGCTCCTGCAGGCGCTCGAGCGGGAGCGCGTGCGCGGTTGCCCCCTTCCGGCCGACCATCGTCTCGGCGCCGCAGAGCGCGTTCACGATCGCCTCCTCCGTCGCCTCGATGACCGCGTCGAAGAGGGGCGTCAGGCGCTGCCCGGGCACCATCTCGACGGCGACGGTCGCCGGCGTCGCCGCCGCGTGGTCGCCGGCCGGGAGACCGCGGTTCCCGGTCGAGAAGCACAGGAAGAGGTCGCCGCTCGAGTTCTCCCCGACGCCGCCCATGCGGGCGACTCCGAGACCGGCTCGCTGCGCCAGGCGCCGGCACTGATCGGGGAGGAGCGGCGCGCTCGTCGCCACGAGGACGACGATCGAGCCGCCCGGGCCGCCGCCGGCCGGCTCCCCGGGCAGCGGCACCTCGGAGGGAGGGATCGCCTCGCCCACCGGCACGCCGTCGACGCGGAGGCGCTCGCGCCGGCCGTAGTTGGCCTGCACGAGGACGCCGACGACGTGGGCGGCGACCGCCTCGACGACCCGCGACGCGGTGCCGATGCCGCCCTTGAACCCGTGGCAGACCATGCCGGTCCCGCCGCCGACGTTGCCCTCGGCGACGGGGCCCGCGGCGGCCGAGGCGAGCGCGGCGCGGACGTGCCCGGCGCCGACGTGCATGCCGGCGATGTCGTTCAGCGTCCCGTCCCACGTCTCGCCCACGACGGGGAGGCTCCAGAAGTCGTCGTCGCCGCCGCGCCCTTCTACCTCGGCCGCGATGAGCGCGTCGCGGACGACGCCCACGGAGTGCGTGTTCGTCAGCCCGACGGGCGAGGTGAGGAGCCCGGATTCGCGGATCCACTCGAGACCCGTCAGCTCCCCGTTCCCGTTCAGCGTGTGCGGCCCGGCGAAGACCGGCTCCTCCCAGGCGTTGCCCTCGTGCGGGAGGACGACCGTGACCCCGGTGCGGACGGCGTCGGCCTCGACGATCGTCTCGTGGCCCACGCGCACGCCCGGGACGTCCGTGATCGCGTTCAGCGGCCCCGGCGGGAGGCTGCCGAGTGCGATCCCCAGGTCTCGGGCCCGCGGCCGTCCCATGTCGGGCGGGAAGGCTAGGCTGCGGCTCGGCCGGATGACCGTCCTCGAGAAGCCGGACTCCGTCATCGTCGTCGCCGTCGACGGCGACCAGCTCGTCGTCGTGCGCCAGACCCGGGCGGGAGCCGACGGCGTCACCGTCGAGCTGCCGGCGGGGTCGCTCGATCCGGGCGAGACGCCCGAGGAGGCGGCCGCGCGCGAGCTCGACGAGGAGTGCGGCCTCGCGGCGGGCGCCTGGCGCAAGCTCGGCTCCTTCTGGGCGGCGCCTGATTACGCGACCGAGTACGTGCACGCGTTCGAGGCGACGGAGCTCGTCAAGGTCGGCCCGACGTCCGCGCAGGAGGGAGAGGACGACCTCGAGGTCGACCGCGTCCCTCTGCGCGGCAGCATCGGCGAGCTCTCGGACGCGAACTCCCTCGCCGCGCTCGCCCTCTGGCTCCAGGGCTAGCGGATCGCCCGAACGCGTCCCCTTCGGCCACGGCGGTGCCTGACCCCGGCACGGCCGCCGCGGGCACGGCCCGACCGGACGACGCCTCTCGTGGGAAAGGCAGGCGATGCAGCGCTTTTCCCCGCAACCGCTCGTCCCCTTCGGCCACGGCGGTGCCTGACCCCGGCACGGCTGCCGTGGACGCGGCCAGTGTGGTCAGACGCCCAGGAGCGCGACTCCGGCTGCGACGAGGACGGCGCCCGCGAGCCGCTCCGGGCCGACGGGCTCGCGGAGGAGCAGCGCAGCGCCTGCCGTCGCGATCACGACGCTCGCCTCGCGCACGGCGGCGACCGGGGCGGCGTCAGCGCGGGCGAGAGCCGCGAGCACGAGGGCGTACGCGCCCACCATGCAGACCCCCGCGAGGAGCGCTCCTGGTCGCAGCTCCGCCCGGAGCGCCCGACGCCCCTTCAGCGCCGCGAGCCCGCCGGCGTACGCGAGAGCGGGCAGGATCAGGGACATCTCCAGGTAGGCGATCGCGCCCGAGTAGCGGATCCCGCGGTCGTCCACGAGCGTGTAGGCGGCGATGCACGCGGCGATGCCGAGCCCGAAGAGGACGCCCGCGGGAGCCGCCGGCCGCCGCAGGCCGCGGACGAGGAGGACGCCGAGCCCGACGAGGCAGACACCCGCGGCCTGCGCCGGGCTCGCACCGGCACCGAGCGCCGCGGCGCCGACCGCGAGGACGAGCACGGGCGCGAGCCCGCGGGAGAGCGGGTACACGACGGAGAGCTCCGCGCGCCGGTAGGCCGCCCCGAGCAGCGCGAAGTAGAGAAGCTCGAGCACCGAGCTGGCGGCGATGTAGGGCCAGGCCTCGCGCTCGACGTCCCAGGTCAGGGCCGCGGCGGGCGCGAAGACGACGACGCCCGTGACGAGCGCCACGGCGCCCGCCGCCTCCGGGTCGCGCGCCCGCGCGAGGAGCAGGTTCCAAAGCGCGTGGACGAAGGCGGCGCCGAGCGCGAGTCCGAAGGCCGAGGCGGGCACCGGCGTAGTCTCTCGCCGGGGGCGGCGGGCCAGGTAGCGTTCGAGGCGTGATCGATCACGTCGGCCTCAACGTGCGCGATCTCGCCGTCGCCAAGGCGTTCTACGCGGAGGCCCTCGAGCCGCTCGGCTACCGGATCTTCGCGGAGTGGGAGGAGCACGTCGGCTTCCAGGCCGGCGACGGCGGGCCCGACTTCTGGGTCTCTCGACGAGGCGGCCCCGCGGGCACGGGGACGCACGTCTGCTTCCGCGCCCGCGATCGCGAGACGGTGGAGGCCTTCCACACCACCGCGCTCGCCGCGGGCGGAACCGACAACGGGCCGCCCGGCCTGCGACCGCACTACCACGAGCACTACTACGGGGCCTACGTCCTCGACCCCGACGGCAACAACGTCGAGGCCGTCTGCCACGCCCCCGCCCCGGCCTGAGCCCGGCCGCCGCCCGGGGCAATCCGGCGGTGCGCCTCCGCCGTAGTCAGGGGGTACCTGAGGTCGAGAGAGAACGGGCCCGGGGAGGCGCACCGCGCTGCCCCTCCGAGCCGCCAGCAGCTCGGCCCCGGGAACTCCGGAGGGGCGGGCCCGCCCGGCGCCCGCCCCTCTTTCCGCGTGACGAGCCGGTTTGCCGCCCGGCGGGAACGGCTACCTAGAAGCCGTCAAGCGACCGCGAGAGGAGGCTGCATGCCGACCTGGGCCTGGATCCTGATCATCGTCCTGCTCGTGCTCGTGCTCTTCGGCGGCGTCGGCTACGGCCGCCGCGGCGTCTAGCGCACGCGTTGTCAGTGGCCTTCGGGCGGCTCCCAGCCTTCGAGGACGGGCGGCTGCCACTCGGTCCCGACCGTCCGCGAGCCGTCCACCCACGGGCCGAGCTCGGGCTGGGGGAACTTCGTGTGCTTCTCCTTCAGCTGGATGCCGTACGAGCTCCCCGACTGGAGGTGCTTGACGAGGACCTTGCGGGCGATCTCGTCCTCCTGCCCGGCGGGGATCGGGAAGTAGATCTTCAGGAACGAGTTCGAGTAGCGGTCGAAGACGGCGGGCATGCCGTCCTCCTCGAGGAGCTCGACGTCCTCGAGCCAGTTGAGGTCCTCGCCGGGTGTCGCCGCGAGGAGGTCGACGTCCTCGATCTCGGCCAGGTTTTCCTGGTAGGAGAACCGCCGGCCGGCCAGGTACTCGGCGTCGATCGCGCGGATCTTCTCCGGCTCGCGGGTCGCCACGCCCGTCAGTCCTCCGCGCCGGCGAGCTCGGCCGGCTGCTCGGGCAGGTAGTCGACCGGGTACTCGAGTTGCTTCTCGAGCAGGCGCTTGATCTCGGCGAGCGCCTTCTCCTCGGTCACCCCCGGCACGTAGTCGGTGCCCGCGAGCGGCACCTTCGCCATCGCGGCCGCCTCGACCGTGAGCGCGCAGAGATCCTCGGGCTCGAGCGAGTGGACGTTCGTCTTCCCGCACGCCCGGGCGAGCATCTGCACCTCGAGCGTGAGCGTGTGCAGGAAGTTGTAGACCCGCTCGGCGGCCTCGTCGACGACGAGGCGCTTGCGCAGCTCGGGGTCCTGCGTCGTGATCCCGACGGGGCAGCGGCCGGTGTGGCAGTGGTAGCACTCCCCGGCGGGGACGCCGATCGTCCCCTCGTAGTCGGTGACCCCCGGGATCTCCTTGTTGCAGTTGAG
>DASTBX010000092.1:0-20743 GCA_035711645.1 Gaiellaceae bacterium | reverse complement strand
GTCTCCAGGAAGAAGTTGTGCGTCAGGTCCTCGACGAGGTCCCCGGAGGAGAAGACGTAGTCGCCGCTCCACGGGCGCGCGTTCGAGTCCTGCGGCAGCGCGCCGCGGCCGCCCGCGATGAAGTGCTGCGGGTTCCCGACGCCCTTGACGTCGGCGAGGCCGTCCTCGGTCGCCTTCGTCTTCGCGCTCCCGGGGTCGGTAAGCATCGTCGCGATCGTGGCGGCGACGAGCTCGACGTGCCCGAACTCCTCGGCGGCGATGTTCGCGACGAGGTCGTAGAAAGGCCTCGCGCCCTGACGGTTCCGGAAGTTGAACGACTGGAAGGTGTAGTTCATGAACGTGGACATCTCGCCGAAGCGCCCGCCCAGCAGCTCCTGGACGGCGGCGGCGCCCTCCGGATCCGGATCGGAGGGAGGCGGGAGCTCGGTCTGAATGCGGTCGATGCGAAGGATCATCTGACTCCTCTCTCTCTTGCGGAGGTCCGCGTCTACCCACCGCGCTCGCGTGCAAACGGCCAGGCGGAACAGGCTTGGCGACGCGCTCCCGGAAGGGGTCTGCTAGAAGACCGGCGATGTCCGGGTACGCGGTTCGCAACCTGAAGGAGATCGAGGACTCGGCGGTGAAGTTCGGGCTTTCGCCGCGGATGGAGTCCCGCTTCGCGCGCCACGATCTGGGCGCCGAGACGCTGGGGCTCAGCTACCAGCGCCTGGCGCCGAACGTCCGCCAGCCGTTCGGCCACCGGCACGAGCAGCAGGAGGAGGTCTACGTCGTCCTGAGCGGCGGCGGGCGCGCGACCCTCGGCGAGGACGTCGTCGAGCTGCGCCCCTGGGACGCCGTCCGGGTCGCTCCCCAGACGCTGCGCGCCTTCGAGGCCGGGCCCGACGGGCTCGAGCTGCTCGCCTTCGGCGCCCACACGGACGCGGGAGACGTGGAGACCGTCGAGGGCTTCTGGGCCGGCTGAGGGCGACGGCCCGCCGCCCGGTTCGTTAGGTTGCCCGGCGGGTGTCGTTCTACGACTGGCTCCTGGCGCTGCACGTCCTCGCGGCCGGTGCGCTCGTGTCGGCGCTCGTGCTCTACTCCGTCGTGATCGCAGCCGGGTGGAACCTCGCGCTCCCGAGCGAGGTCTCCCGGATGTTCCGCCTCTCGCGTGCCGGCGACGCCGCCTTCGCAGTGGGCTCGATCGGCACGATCGTCCTAGGGATCTGGCTCGCGATCGACTCGGACGACTTCCAGGTGTGGGACGGCTGGGTGATCGCCGCCCTCGTCCTCTGGGCCGTCGCGATGGAGACCGGCCGTCGCACGGGAGACCACTACAACCGCGCGCGCGACCGGGCGCGGGCCCTCGTCGCCGAAGGGCGCGACACGCCGGACCCGGAGCTCGGCGCGCTCGTCGGCTCCTCGAGGGGGCTCGCATTCCACGCGGCCACAGTCCTGCTCGTCCTCGCTCTCCTCGTGGTGATGATCTACAAGCCCGGCGCATGAGCGTCCTCGCCCTCATCCGCCCGGACGACTGGAACTTCCCCCTCCTCGTGCACGTGCTCGGCGCGGTGCTCCTCGTCGGAGGCCTGTTCACGGCCGTCGTCGCCCAGTTCCTCGGCTGGCGCCGTCAGCGAACTGCGGACGCGGTCGCCTACGCGCGGACGGCGTTCCGCTCGCTGCTCTTCGTCGCCTTCCCCGCCTGGTGGATCATGCGCGTGGGCGCGGAGTGGATCTACCGCCGCGAGGGCTGGGACGACGCCGAGGACGAGCCGGCCTGGCTGGGCATCGGCTACATAACGGCCGACCTGGGCGGTCTGCTCCTCCTCGTCTCCATCGTCCTCGCCGGCCTGGCCGCCCGCCGCCTGCGCGTGACCGGGGGCGAGACGAGCGTGCTCCTCCGCGTCTCGACCGTGCTCGTGACGATCGCGCTCGTCGCCTACGTCGTCGCCGTCTGGGCGATGGCCGGCAGGCCGGACTAGCTACCGGCCCTCCGCCGCCGCCGCGACGAGCTGCTCCTGGAGCCAGCTCAGGTAGGCGAAGACGGAGAGCTCGTGCGCGCGCGGATCCTCCGGGTGGACGTCGGTGGCGTACGTCTCCTCGGTCACGTCGAGCTTCGTGCCGAGCACGAGCCTGAGGTCGTTGAGGGCTCGGAGCCAGGCGTCCAGCTCCTCGGCGCTCAGCCGGTCGCGCCCGGCGGTCTCCTCGAGGAGCCGCAGCGACGCCCGGCGTCCCTCGGCGAGCTCGTCGCCGACGAGGCGGCGGTACTCGCGTTCGTCCTCCTCGTCGCGCTCGTACGCCGGCGGGAAGAGGCGGCGCAGCGCAGGGTCGTCCGGCTGCTCGGCCAGGAGCGCGCGCAGCTGCGTCGGCAGCGAGCGGAGGAGCTCGCGCTCGGCGGGCGAGAGCCGGAGGCGGAAGTCGCCCTTCCCGGTCGATTCGATCGGCGGCCGGGCGAACACGAGGCCGCTAGTCCTGACGGAGCGTCGCCCAGAGCCCGTGGGCGTGGAGGCGGGCGACGTCGTGCTCGGCCTTCTCGCGCGGGCCGCTCGAGACGACCGCCTTGCCCTCCTCGTGCACCTGCAGCATCAGCTGTGTCGCCTTCGCGCGGCTGTAGCCGAAAAGCTTCTGGAAGACGAGGGTGACGTACGACATCAGGTTGACGGGATCGTTCCAGACGATCACGATCCACGGCCGGTCGTCCGCGGGCACGTCCTCTCCGGCGGGGCGCTCGAGCTCGGTCTCGACGGGCGTCGCGATGGTTCCGGTCATGCTCCGATTGTGGCCGAAGACGCGAGGAGCCCGCAGGTGCGGGCTCCCCGGCGAGCGTCCAAGGTCGGCGCTCAGAAGCGGATGACGCGGTTCCTGGAGTTGACGGGCCTGATCGCGTCGGGGCCGATGAAGATCCCGTACGAGCGGTGGAAGCCGAAGATGGAGCGGCGGGCGCCCGAGCGGACGGAGTTGTGGATCCGCATCACCTGGTTGTACGCCGCGATCCGGCAGCGGACGCAGACGACACGGCGCGGCCTGACGCCGTTGCCGTGGGCGACGAACCAGCCGCCGCCGGCGCCCCAGCAGGTCCAGCGGTGCTGGCGCGGGGCGCCGGACGTGAACCTGCGGAACGTGATGCGCCGGCCGCTCATGGCCTGGACGACGTCCTGGTGGTAGTTGCCGCGCGTGCGGCCGCATTCGGCGTGGCCGGTGACGACGAGGTCGTGAGAGCTCTGTCCGATCTTGACGGCGTCGTAGCCGGTGCCGCGGTCGCGGCCGTTGCCCCGCACGTCGAGGATCAGGTCGACCGTCCGGCGGTTTCCGTCGCCGTAGCAGCCGACGAGCCGGATGGCGTCGCCGTTGCCGGGATTCGGCATCCGGGAGATGACCTTGATGGGGAGACGGCCGTAGCGGCGCAGCGACCCGCGGCATTCCCAGCTTCGGCGCGTGCGGATGATGCGGCCCGGATCCAGGGCGGCAGCCGAGACGCTCGTGGTCGAGGCGTTGGCGACCCGCGCGCTGCTCCGCGACTCGCCGGACACGGCTCCGTTCGCGCCGGCAGGAACGGCGAGGAGGACGAGGACGAGCACGGGCAGAAGGCGGCGAGACGACATGAGGCGGCGGCTCCTTCGGATCTCGGCGTGGGAGGGGCTTGGCTCGATCCCCAGGTGGGGGATCGCCCGGACCGTACGACCGGGTTGTGAGGGCGACGTAGGGGTCCTGTGAACGATTCGTAAAAGCCGAGCGCTGCCGCGCGGGGCTATCGTGAGCCGGGATGAGCGTGCGCGCCGCGGGAACCCTGCCCGCAACGACGGCCATGGGGCCCGTGAACCTGACCGTGGCCGACCTCGAGCGCTCGCTCGCCTACTACGGCGACTCGGTGGGGCTCGCCGTCCGCGAGCGCGGCGGCGGGCGGGCCTCGCTCGGGACCGGAGACCGCGAGCTGCTCGTCCTCGTCGAGGAGCCGGGCGCGCAGCCGGCGCGCCGCTCGACCGGTCTCTTCCACTTCGCGCTGCTCCTGCCCGGGCGGGCCCACCTGGCGCGCTGGCTCGCGCACGCAGGCCGCGACCGCGTCCCGCTCGCCGGCCTGTCGGACCACTTCGTGAGCGAGGCGATCTACCTGACCGATCCGGACGGCCACGGGATCGAGATCTACAGCGACCGCCCGCGCGAGGTCTGGGAGGGCCGGGTCATGACGCGGATGACGACGGAGCCGCTCGACGTCGCCTCCCTGCTCTCCGAGCTGGACGACCCGCAGAACGCGGGCTTCGACGGTCTCCCCGCCGGGACGCGGATGGGCCACGTCCACCTTCAGGTGGCGAGCGTCGAGGACGCGCTCGGCTTCTACCGCGACGTGCTCGGCTTCGAGCTGATGGCGGAGCTCTTCGGCTCGGCGGTCTTCTTGGCCGCGGGCGGCTACCACCACCACGTCGGGGCGAACACGTGGCAGAGCCTGGGTGCCTCGCCGCCGCCGCCGGGGTCGGCGGCTCTCCGGCACGCGACGATCGTGCTCCCGGACACGGCCGAGCGAGATCGCGTCGCCGCGCGCGTCGCGGAGACCGGGCAGGAGCCGGAGGCCGTCGGCGAGGGCGTGCTCGTTCGCGACCCGTCGGGGATCGCCCTCCTCCTGGCTGCCGGGGGCGGCTAGACCTCGGCTTCGCGCATCCGGGGCCTCGCGTCGCCGTGCCTCCACGTGGTCGGCGACGACCGCCGGCCCCGTCTCGGCGCCGAAGTAGACGCGGAGGAGGAACGGGTGTAGGCCGCTTCTCGCCTCCGCCGGCCGGGGCTTGACCTCCCGCGCCGATCGGTTTAGTGTGGCCCAACCTCCACCTTCTGGTGTGGAGCAGGCGGCAGGGAACCGCCTCGGGGAGCGAGACAAGGAGGAGGGGAATGAAGCGAGCTCTCGCGCTGGCCGCCGCGTCGGTCGCCACGGCAATCCTCGCCGCGCCGGCAGCTGCCGAGCAGCCCACCATCCAGCGGGACGTGCAGGTCATGAACGTCGTGCAGGACGCGGATGCCTGCGGGGACTTCGGCGTCATCTGGCGGATCAACATCACCGCCGACGTCTACACGTACTTCGACTCGGAAGGCGTGCGCACCAGGCAGGTCGTGCACATCAAGGAGGACAACACGATCGAGAACACGGTCACCGGGCTCACGCTCCGCGAGGGGCCCGACTCCCTGATTCAGACGACGTACTTCACCGAGGACGGCCGCTTCGTCGAGCGGATCGTCGCGGTCGGGCTCCAGGCGCGGGTCGGGAACGACCTGCGGGACGTCGGCCGCGTCGTCCTGCTCCCGCTGGGCGGCGGCCGCTTCGACCTCGTCTTCGCCGCGGGCCCGCATCCCGCCCGCGAGGCAGCCGACGACGGAACGCTCGCCGACGCGCTGCCCGCGTTCTGCGAGGTGCTCAGTTAGGCCCGATTCCGCGCGGGCATAGGGGGCGCGGGTTTGTGGTGGGCCCGCGCCCCGCCCGCACGGCTGGCGGGGCGGTCGGCGCAGCGCCGGCATCTACCATGCCGTCCATCCCGCCGCCCGCCCCTGGACCATGACCCGGCGCCGCCTCCTCGTCGTCCTCGCCGCCGCCGCGGTGGCGGCCGTCGGGGACGAGCCCGGGTTCGGCTGAGGTGGGCACGCCGCTCGTCTCGGTCCTCCTGCCGGTCAGGGACGGGGCCGCGCACCTCGTGGAGGCGCTCGCCTCGCTCTCGGCCCAGACGCTCGGCGACTTCGAGGGGCTCGTCGTCGACGACGGCTCGGCGGACGAGTCGGCCGAGATCGCGGAGGCCCATGCGCGCGCCGACGACCGCTTCCGGGTGCTGAGGCAGCGGCCCGCCGGGATCGTGGTTGCGCTGGAGCGTGCCCGGGCCGAGGCATGCGGCCGCCTCCTCGCCCGCATGGACGCCGACGACGTGGCGCTCCCCGGTCGCCTCGAGGCGCAGGCCGACGCCCTCGCCGCGGGCGACCTCGCGGCGTGCGGCGGCCGGGTCGAGTACTTCCCGCGCGAGCAGGTCCGCGGCGGCGCGCGGCGCTACGAGCGCTGGCTGAACGGCCTCGTGACGCCCGAGGCCGCAGCACGAGACGTCTTCGTCGAGTGCCCGCTTCCCCACCCGACCCTCGTCGCGCGGGGGGAGGCGATCGCGGCGGTCGGCGGCTACCGCGACGCGGGCTGGCCGGAGGACTACGACCTCGTCCTCCGTCTGTGGGCGGCGGGTGCCCGCTTCCGGAACGTCGAGCCGGTCGTCCTGCGCTGGCGGGAGCACCCGGCGAGACGCTCGCGAACGGACCCCGCGTACGCGGTCGAAGCCTTCGTCCGCTGCAAGGTGCACCACCTGCGCGAGACGCTGCTGCGCCGCTTCGCGAGCGTGGTCGTGTGGGGCGCGGGGCCCGTCGGCAAGTCGTTCGCGCGCGAGCTCGCGCGGACGGGCGTTCCGGTGGCGGCCTTCGTGGACGTCGACCCGCGCAAGCTCGGCCGCGTCATTCACGGCGCGCCCGTCGTCCCCCAGGAGGAGGCGCCGCGCTTCGGGAGCTCCCTGGCTCTCGGCGCCGTCGCCGGGGAAGCCGCTCGCGCAGAGATCCGCGCGGCCGTCGCCGCCCAGGGCCGCCGCGACGGCGTCGACTTCGTCGCCGTCGCCTGACCGGGTCCGTCCAGAGGCGCCCGAACGAGCGCATGGTCGCCCGAGGGTGGCGCCGGTAGCCTCCCGTCGTGCCCGTGCGCTGCGACTGGGTTCCCGCCGGCGACCCGCTCTACGTGGCCTACCACGACGAGGAGTGGGGGGTGCCGGTCCGCGACGACCGGCGGCTCTTCGAGCTGCTCGTGCTCGAGGGAGCCCAGGCCGGTCTCTCGTGGGCCACGATCCTCCGCAAGCGCGAGGGCTACCGCCGGCTCTTCGCCGGCTTCGACCCCGAAGAGGTCGCCCGCTTCGACGAGCGGCGGGTCGAGGAGCTCCTCGCCGATCCGGCCATCGTGCGCAACCGGCTGAAGGTCGAGTCGGCGGTCGAGAACGCACGCCGCGTCCTCGAGGTCCAGGCCGAGCTTGGCAGCCTCGCCGCGCTCATGTGGGGCGCCGTCGACGGCGAGCCGCTCGTGAACGGGTGGAGGACGATCGCCGACATCCCCGCCGAGACGGCCGAGTCCCGCGCGCTCAGCAAGGAGCTCAAGCGACGCGGGTTCCGCTTCGTCGGCCCGACCGTCTGCTACGCGTTCATGCAGGCGGCCGGGCTCGTGAACGACCACGTCCTCTCCTGCTTCCGCTACGGCGAGGTAGGGAATACTGATCGGAGCCGACGATGAAGCTCGAAGGAATCCACCACGTCACCGCCATCACCGCGGACGCGCCGGGGAACGTGGACTTCTACACGCGCGTGCTCGGCCTCCGGCTCGTCAAGAAGACGGTCAACCAGGACGACCCGACCGTCTACCACCTCTTCTACGCGGACGAGGAGGGGAACGCCGGCTCCGACCTCACTTTCTTCGAGTATCCGGGCCTCGAGCGCGGCCGGCCGGGGGCCGGGATGGTCCACACGGTCGTCTGGCGCGTCGGGAGCGAGGAGGCGCTGGGCTTCTGGGCCGACAGGCTCGCCGCCGAGGGCCTCGAGCCCGAGCGGGACGGCGACCGCCTGCGCTTCGCCGACCCCGAGGGGATGGGACTCGAGATCGCCGCCGTGGAGACGAACGACGAGCCGCTCGTCGCCCGGCATCCCGAGATCCCGGGGGAGCTCGCGCTCCAGGGCTTCGACGGCGTCCGCGCCTACTCGGCGCACCCCGACGCGAGTCGCTCCTTCCTCGAGGAGACGCTCGGCTTCTCGTCCCGAGGAGCGCGCGACTGGGAGGTGCGGGGAGACGAGCGCGGCTCCTTCTACGTCTACGACGAGGCGCCGCCGCGGCGCGGCCTCGGCGGGGCGGGAACGGTGCACCACGTGGCGTGGGCCTCGCCGCTGGAGGAGCACGAGGCCTGGCGCCAGCGCGTCGCCGCGGCGGGGATGCGGCCGACGCCCGTGATCGACCGCTTCTACTTCCGGTCCGTCTATTTCCGCGAGCCGAGCGGCGTGCTCTTCGAGATCGCCACCCTCGGCCCGGGCTTCACTGCCGACGAGCCGCTGGAGACGCTCGGCGAGGCGCTGTCGCTGCCGCCCGCCTACGAGCCGCTGCGCGAGCGCCTGGAAGGCATCCTCACGCCGCTGCCCGACCCGCGGGCCGGCCGGCCCGTCACGTGAGCCGCCGCCGCTCCGCGGCGCGCCGCTAGCCAGGGCGCATGCCGCTCCTCGCCGAGGTCCGGATCCGGGGCTTCCGCTCGGCGGCCGACGTCACGATCGAGCCCGGCCCGATCACCGCGCTCGTCGGCGAGGCCCGCTCGGGCAAGTCGAACGTCCTGCGGGCGGTGCGCGCGCTGCTCGACCCGGGCGTGCCGCCCCGCCCGGCCGACGTCCGCCGCGACGGAGGACCGGCGATCGTCGTGGAGGCGAGCCTGGAGGACGGGCGCCGCCTCGTGCTCGACGCACGGCCGCCGGAGGTCGTCCGTGCCGAGCGGGACGGCTCGCCGCCCGTCGTCTTCCTGCCGGCCGGCGCGCGCGGCGGGACGCTGATCGGCACCGGCGAGCCCGAGGGGGCCGCCGCGCCCGCGCTCGAGCTCTTCCGGGAGGCGCTCGCCGGCGCCGAGCGGGACGGCTCCGACGCCGCCTCCGCGGGCGCGCTCGTGACCGCTGTGGAGGCCTGCTGCGCGGGGGACCTCGAGGGGGTCGTCCTCCTGATCGAGGAGCCGGAGCTCTTCCTGCGGCCGCAGACGCAGCGCTACCTCTACCGCCGGCTTCGCGCATTCGCGGCGGCCGGCAACCAGATCCTCTACTCGACGCACGCGCCGGCGCTCCTGAACGTGGCCCGCCTCGAGGAGCTCGCGCTCGTCGAGCGCGACCCCGGCGGCGCGACGCGCGTGGTGAGGCCGCAGCCGCTCGAGTCCGAAGAGGCCTTCCGGGTGGTGAGCGAGTTCGACGCCGAGCGGAGCGAGCTCTTCCTGGCGCGCTCGGCGATCCTCGTCGAGGGGCGCACGGAGAAGCTCGTGCTTCCGTCCGTCTTCGCGGCCCTCGGCCACGACGCCGACCGCGAGGGCGTCTCCGTCGTCGAGTGCGGGGGCAAGTCGAATATCCCGGTCTTCGCGCGAATCTGCCAGGCGTGCGGGATCCCGTTCGTCGTCGTCCACGACCGCGACGCCGAGCCGGGCAAGGAGCCGATCCCCGCGGAGGTCGCGCTGAACGCGCTGATCGCCGAAGCCGCCGGGGCCGAGCGCACGGTCGTCCTCGAGCCCGACTTCGAGGCGGTCGCCGGCCTGCGCGGCCAATCGAACAAGCCGGAGCGCGCCTGGAACCACTTCTCCACGCCGGGCGTCGAGGTCCCCGAGCCGCTCGCGCGGGCCGTCCGGCTGGCGCTAAACCCGCTTTCATAGCGTGCGGCAAGTCCGCAGCGGGAATGCAGGCGCGCACGGATGGCAGGACGTCCGCCGTGGGCGAGGCTGCGGAACGTCGAAAGGAGCAGACATGAAGATCCTCGTTGCCTACGACGGCCGTTCCCACAGCGACCACGCGGTCGACAGCGCCGCCGACTTGGCGGGCGGTCACGACGCCGAGGTCACCGTCCTGAGCGTCGTCCCGCCCGACGCCCGCGCGTCGAAGGCGGGAGGCCACGTCGGCCTGCGCCCGCACGCCCACGAGGACGTCGCCAGGGCGCATGCCCGGCTCCGGGAGCGGGGAATCGCCTCGGAGATGCGGATCGAGCACGGCGATCCGGCGGAGGAGATCGTCCGGGTCGCGGGGGAGGAGGGCTTCGACCTCGTCGTCAGCGGGTCGCGCGGTCGCGGCACGCTCGGCGGCCTCCTGCTCGGCAGCGTCTCGCAGACGCTCGTCCGCACGGCTCCCTGCCCGGTCCTCGTGGTCGCGGAGGATCACGAGGAGCGGTTCGAGCCGACGCGCTCGTAGCTACGCGGCCCCGCGCCGGGCGAAGACGACGAGCAGGCTGAGCGACTCGTAGCCGGTGAAGCGGTGCTCCGCCCCGGCGGCGACGAAGATCGCCTGCCCCTCCTCCATGTCCACCTCCCGGCCCTCGACCTCCAGCGTCCCCCGCCCCTCGATGACGACGTAGACCTCGTCGTCCTCGTGGGGCTGCTGGCGGTCCGGCTCGGGGGCGACGAGCACGTAGACGCCGATCTCGAGCCCGGGCGAGGAGTGCACGACCTCGTAGCCGCCCTCGTCCTCCTTCAGCCGGCGGTTCGCGTCCTCGACGTCGAAGAGGTGCTCGTACGGGACGACCATCAGACGGCCGCCCGCAGGCCGGGGATGATCTCGTCGCCGTAGGTGCGCAGGATCTCCTCCTGGCCGTGGGTCATGAGGTAGATGTTGAAGTGGTCGACGCCGACCGACTCGAGCTCGGCCAGCTTCTCGCGCACGGCGTCGACGCTCCCGATCACGCTGAAGCGGTCGCAGATCTCGTCGGTGACGAACTCGCCGTGGGCGGCGCCCTCGCGGCTGTGGTCCTTGTAGTCGTAGAACTTCCGCGCCTTCACGTACTCCGTCAGGTCCCTGGGGATCTCCGAGTCCTCGCCGTAGCGCTCGATCAGGTCCATGACGTGGTTCGAGACCATGGCGGGGAACCAGCGGACGGCGTTCCGGGCCTCCTGCATGTCGTCCGTGACGATGCTCGGTGCGCAGACGAGGCACTCGAGCTCGTCTGGATCCCGGCCCGCCTCGGCCGCCGCGGCTCTCGCCTGCTCCATGATCCACTGGATGATCACCGGGTCGGCGAGCTGGATGATGACGCCGTCGGCGACCCGGCCGGCGACGCCGAGCGCGCGCGGCCCGTAGGCGGCGACGTACATGGGGATCGGCTCGCGGTCCTTCGCCCACGTCAGCTCGAGCTCCTTGCCGTTCCACTCGACCGGCCGCCCGTTCATGAGGTCCTTGATCATCCGGCAGGAGGCCTCGAACTCCGCCATCTTCACCGGCTTGTAGCCGATCACGCGCCGGGCGGAGTCACCGCGGCCGATGCCCAGGACGGCGCGCCCGCCGGAGATCGCGTGCAGGGTCGCGTAGGAGCTCGCCGTGACGGTCGGCTCGCGCGTGCCCGGGTTCGTGACGCAGTGCCCGAACTTCATCGTCTTCGTGTTGACGGCGAGGAGCGTCAGGAGCGGGTACGCGTCGTGCCAGAGGATGTGCGAGTCGTACGTCCAGCCGTACTCGAAGCCGTTCTCCTCGGCGAGCCGCATGAGCTCGAGGAAGCGCGAGTGGGGCGGGTCGGGAAGAACGGTGACGCCGAACGTGAGCATCTGCGCGAGCCTCCTGCGAATGGGGAAGGGGCCGATTCTACGACGCCTGCGCCTCGCGCTCGACGGCTGTCGCTACGCTGCCGCCATGAAGATCGAGACCCTCGACCACGTGGCGCTCTGGGTCGCCGACCGCGACAGGCTCGCCGACTTCCTCACCGGCCACGTCGGCATGCACGTCATCGACCGCACCGACGCGTTCACGCTCGTGGGCTCGGACGCCCGCCGCGGGAAGCTGACGCTCTTCGCGGCTGAGGGGGGGCGCGATCCGGGGGTCCTCGAGCGCATCGGGTTGCGGGTGCTCGACCTGGAAGAGGCACTGGCGGCGCTGCCGCCGGGGACGCCGGTCCAGCGCGGCGAGGGTGAGGCGGTCGTCGGCGCGCCGGAGGGGCTGCGGCTCGGGCTCGTCGAGGCGGACGACGGGGTCGCCTACGACCTCCACCACGTCGCCTTCCGCGTCCCCGATCCGGAGGCTGCGTTCGAGGAGCTCGCGACCCTCGGCTTCGCCGTCGAGGACGGGACGCTTCGCGCCGGCGACTCGCTCGTCCTCCTCGAGCAGGGCGACACGAGCGAGAGCGAGACGCCCCTCCTCAACCACCTGGGCTTGCGCGTCGAGTCGGCCGACGAGCACATCCGCGAGGCCGAGCGCCGCGGCCTCGAGATCGCCGACGTCGTGGACGGCGCCAACACGTACGCCGTCTTCGTCTGGGGCCCGGACCGCATCAAGCTCGAGTACGTCGAGCACAAGCCGACGTTCTCGCTCACGTAGCGGGCGGCGGGCCGGACCGGCGAGTGGGGAGCGCGGGGTGCCCCGACGGGCAGGCTGGGGTGCGGGGTGGCTGAGCGGCTCGTCGTGGCCGGGGCCGGGATGGGAGGGCTCGTCGCCGCCGCGCGGGCGCGGGAGCTGGGAGCCGACGTCGTCGTGCACGAGAAGGGCGACCGGCCGGGCGGGTCGATGCTCCTCTCGAGCGGCGTGGTCTGGCGCTACCGTGACTTCGACCACTTCCGCGCCGAGTGCCCCGGCGGCGACCCCGAGCTCCAGCGTGCCGTCTGGGAGGGGCTGGACGACGCGCTGGCCTGGCTCGAGTCCCTCGGCGCGCCCGTGGTCGGGCGCGCTACCGGCAACCCGCTCACGACGGGCGTCCGGTTCGACCCGCGCGGGCTGACCGAGACCCTCGCGCTCCGCGCCGGCGAGGTGCGGCTCGCGAGCGCATTGCGCGAGATCCCGGCCGGCGCCACCGTGATCCTCGCGACCGGAGGCTTCCAGGGCGACCGCGAGCTCGTCCGGCGCCACGTCACCCCCGAAGCCGACTCGCTCGTCCTGCGTGCGAACCCGTGGAGCAGAGGCGACGGCCTCCGGCTCGCACAGGAGCGCGGGGCGCTTCTCTCGGCGGGGCTGGACGAGTTCTACGGGCGCAACCTCGCGGCGGCGCCGCGCATCGAGCCCGCCGACTTCGTCCCGCTGGCCCAGGTGTGGGCCAGGCACGGGGTGGTCGAGAACGCCGCCGGCGAGCGCTACCGGCCGACGACGTGGTCCGAGGTGGACGTCGTCCAGTGGACGGCCCGCCAGCCGGGGGCGCGCGCGTGGTACCTCGTCCGGGACGAGGCGCTCGTGGAGGCCGTGCGCGAGCGGACGGTCGGCGAGGCGATCGCGGCCGCCGGGGCGGCCGGCGCCCCGGTCGAGCGCCGCGGCGGCATCACCCGCGTCGAGGTTGTCGCGGGAATCACGACGACGCTCGGCGGCATCCGGGTCGACGCGTGCGGCCGCGCTGCGGACGGCCTCTGGGCGGTCGGCGCCGACGCCGGCGGGATCTCGACGGGCGGCTGGGCGAGCGCCCTCGCGTCGGCCCTCGTGCTCGGCCGCGCCGCGGCGGAGGACGCCGCCGGCTAGGAGGGTCGGGGAGCCTCCTACTACGCGAGCTGAAGGTACGCGCAGGTGCGCTCGTCCTGCGGGAGCGGCGAGGGCGCGAGCTTGATCACCGTGTAGCGCAGGCCGTCGTCGGCCTCGACCTCGGTGCCGGGCTCGGGCGGGTCGCCCTCGCGTTCCAGAAGCTCGTACCCGGACGGCCTGGAGACGAAGAGCAGGTGCTTCCCGTCGGCCATGACGGGAGCGAGTCTAGTGTCCCGCTAGGTAATGGTGCCCCGCCTCTGCGTTGCGAGCACCAAGCCGGAGCCGCACTCGCCCGCAGCCAAGGCTCGAAAGCCTTGGGAAGGGCGAGGGTGGTCTGCGGCGCAGCGATCGCAGGGCAGAGGCAGGCGTTCATTGCCTGGCGGGGCACTAGCCGCCCCGGGCGGCCGCCACGTACGGCGGCACGACGACCCGCACGAGCGTACCGCCCCCCTCGCCGGCGTCCACCGTGAGCCGGCCGTTGAGAATCTTGACGCGCTCGTCGATCGCCTCGATGGACGCCCGGCGACGCTCCTCGACGCCGTCGTCGGCGATCTCGGTCTCGACGCCGCCGTCGTCGCGCCGGCGGACGCCGACCTCGATCTTCCCGGGCCGGCGCCGCACCGCCTGGTTGAGCGACTCGCGGATGATCTGGTAGAGCGCCACCTGGCTCTTCTCGCCGAGCCGCTCGCCCGCCTCGACGTCCGTCAGGACGGTGATGCGGTGCGTCTCCTCGATCTGGTCGCCCAGCGCGCGCACCGCGGCGTGGAATCCCTGGTCGCGCAGGACGAGCGGCTCGATGGCGAACGAGAGGTCGCGGAGGACGCGGATCGTGTCCCGCTCCTTCTCGAGCGAGCTCTCGATCACCTTCTCCGCGTCGTCGAGCCGGCCGTCCTGCAGCGCCGCGAGCGCCGCGTCGTGCATGAGCGCGATTCCGGACATCGACTGGAGCGGCCCGTCGTGGAGGAAGAGGGAGAGCCGGCGGCGCTCCTCCTGCTCGGCCGTGATGAGGCGCTCGGTCAGCCGCTCGCGCTCGGCCTCGCGGTCGCGCGCCTCGGCGAGGAGGCGGGCGTTCTCGACCGCCCGGGCGGCGAAGTCGGCGAGCACCGTCGCCCGCACGTGGTCCCAGCGGTGGAACGGCTCCGGGCGGACGAGCTCGAGGTCGCCGAGGCGCTCGCCGCGCACCGCCAGCGGCACGACCAGGCGCTCCCCGGGAGGCGGGGCGCCCGCCTTGTCGTCGCCGGGCGGGAGGATGCGCGCGCTCGCGGCGTCGAAGAGGCGGCGCGCCTGCTCGCAGGTGCGGTCGAGGATCGCGGCCGCGTCGAGGGTCGACGAGACCTCGCCGATCGAGTCCACGAGCGACTCGAGGAAGGTCGCCTGCGCCTGGAGCTCGTCCTCGGCGAACTCGTGGCGGCGGCGCTCCGTGACGATCAGGTAGAGGGCGAAGGCGCCGAAGAAGGCCGTCGAGGCGACGAGCCCTCCCGCCGCCACCGCGTGCTCGCCGAGCGCGAGCCCGAGGGCGCCGACGACCGCCGAGCCGACGGTGCACCCGACGAGGATGCCGCGCGCGTTCTCGACGAGCCGCCCGCCCACCGTCACCTCGCGACGGAAAGGGGCCTAGTCGATGATCGATTCGCGCAGCGCGATGGCGACGGCATGGGTCCTGGTGTCCGCCTCGAGCTTGGCGAGGATGTGCCGGACATGGCTCTTCACCGTCTCCTGGCTGATGAACAGCCGTCCCGCGACGTCCGCGTTGGACATCCCGTCGGCGAGCAGCTGGAGGATCTCACGCTCGCGCACCGTCAGCATCTCCTCGCGCTCGCGGGTGAGGAGCGCGGGCATGAGGGCGGGATCGACATAGCCCTCGCCGCTCGCCACCTTCTCGATGGCGCGCAGGAGCGTCTGGTGCGGCGCCTCCTTGAGGATGTAGCCCTTCGCGCCGGCCTCGAGGCCGCGGCCGAGGAGGCTCCGCTCGCCGTACGCCGTGAAGATGAGGACGGCCGTCCCCGGCAGGCGCTCGGCGAGGATCTTCGTCGCCTCGAGCCCGTCCATCCCGGGCATGCGCACGTCCATGATCACGACGTTGGGCCGGCGGCGCTCGGCGACCGCGACGGCGCTGGCTCCGTCGGAGGCCTCGCCGACGACGCGGATCTGCGGAGACCGCGAGAGCGAGAGGCGGAGGCCTTCGCGCACGACCTCGTGGTCGTCTGCGATCAGACAGGTGATCTCGGTCGTCATGACTGCGGCTTGACTCCCCAAGGCACGATGATAATCGGGTGACGAGCCGTCACACTTTAGAGGGACTTGTCGTCGACCCTCTCGACGGCGCCTTCCCGGGCCTGCTCGTCCTCGAGGACGGACGCATAGCGGAGGTCGAGCGCAGGCCGGGCGGAGCCGAGGATCCGCTGCTCTTCCCCGGCTTCGTCGACCTGCACGTGTACGCGCCGGACCGGCTGGCCGGCGCAGGGGTCACGGGCTACCTCCTCGCCACCCGTGAGCTCCGCGAGCCGGAGGATCCGCTCTGCCTGGGGCTGCACCTGGAGGGGCCGTTCCTCAATCCCAACGCGGCCGGCGCCATCCCGGTCGACGAGCTGACGCCGGTCGACCTGGCCGCCGTGGAGGAGTGGACGTCGACCCGGGGCCTCGTCCGCCTCGTCACGCTGGCGCCGGAGCTGCCCCGTGCGCTCGAGGCGATCCGCAGGCTTGCTGCGGCGGGCGTCGTCCCGGCTCTCGGACACACGAGGGCGAACGCCCTGACCGTCCGGGCGGCGCTCGACGCCGGCGCGCGCTTCGCCACCCACCTCTGGAACGCGATGGCGCCGTTCCGCGCGCGGACCACGGGCCCCGTCCCCGCTCTGCTCCTCGATCCGCGGGTGACCATCGGCCTGATCGCGGACGGGAGGCATCTGCACCCGGACACGGAGGAGCTGACCGTGCGCGTCGCGGGCCCGGGCCGCATCGCGCTGACGAGCGACATCGTGGCCGCGCCCGGCCACAGGCGGGACGGGACGCTGCTCGGCGGCGACCGCGGCGGGGCGGCCCTCGTCCGCCGGATGGCCCGCTTCGGCCTCGCGGAGGCGGCCACCATGGCCAGTCTCGTTCCCGCGCGCCTCCTCGGCCTCGCCGACCGCGGCCGCCTCGCGCCCGGCTACCGCGCGGACGTCGCGGTGCTCGAGCGCGGCCTCAGGGCCGTGGAGACCCTGGTTGCGGGAGAGCCGCTTCCGCTGCGCCCGGCCGCCGAAAGCGGAGGTACGCGCCGGTCTTCGCCGCCACGGCGGTGATCGGCACGGCCACGAGCGCCCCGGGTATCCCCCAGAGCACCGCGCCCGCCGTCACGGCCAGCAGGACCGCGACGGGGTGCAGCTCCACCGCTCGGCCGAGGACGAGCGGCTGGAGGAGGTCTCCCTCGAGCTGCTGCACGACCACGACGACCGCGACGACGATCAACGCCGTCACCAGCCCCTCGCTCACGAGTGCCACCATGGCCGCCGCGAAGCCGGCCACGACCGCCCCGGCGAGCGGGACGAAGGCTCCGAGGAAGACGAGGAGCGCGAGCGGGAGGACGAGCGGAACGCCCAGGAGGTAGAGCGCGAGCCCGATGAAGAACGCGTCGACGACCGCCACGATCGCCGTCCCTCGGAGGTAGCCGCCCAGCGTCTGCCACGAAAGACGTCCGATCTCGCGGAGATCCTCGCGATGGCGCTCGGGAAAGAGGCGGACGATCGAGCCCCAGAGGCGGGCGCCGTCGCGGACGAAGAAGAACAGGAGCACGAGCGTGAGCAGGAGGCCGGCGACGACCTCGACCGCGAGGACGGCGCCTCCGAGCGCCCCGGAGGCGATTCGGCCGGACTGGCCCGAGATCTCTTCGCGCGCGCCTTCGACGAGGTCGGCGGCTCGGGACTCCGAGAGCCCGAGCGGCCCGCTGGCGAGCCACTCCTCGACCTCGGCGACGCCGCCTCCGACGCTCACGTCGAGCTCACCGATCTCGCGGGCTGCCTGGGGCCCGATCGCGGCGGCGACACCGGCGAGCAGCAGCCCGGCCGCGAGCATCACGGTGATCGTGGCGAGCGACCGCGGCCAGGAGCGACGCGCGAGCCACTCGGCCGGGGGGACAAGGGCGGTCGCGAGCAGGATCGCCGCGAACACCGGCAGGACGACGAGACGAAGGCGGGCGAGGGCGAGCCCGAGCAGGACGACCGCAGCGGCGACGACGAGAATGCGCCAGCCGAGCGCGGCCGCGATGCGGAGCGAGCGGGGAATGCCGGCGGAGTCGGGCTCCACCGCTCCGGTATGCCCGTCCGGTGGAGAAGGGACTCCCCTGGCGCTTCGCTACCCTGATGGAGCCAGCGTGGACGACCTACCGCCCAGTACCGGCGCCCCGAGGCCCGGGGCATGACCATCCTCGGCATCATCGGGTCGCTGCTCCTCGTAGCGGCGAACGGCTTCTTCGTCGCGACCGAGTTCGCGATCGCCCGCATCCGCCTCACGCAGATCGACGAGCTCGAGCGCGCCGGCCGGCCCGGGGCGAGGCCGCTCCGGCACGCGGTGGAGAACCTCGACGCCTACCTGGCCGCCTGCCAGCTCGGGATCACGATCTCGAGTATCGCGCTGGGGATCGTCGGCAAGCCGGCGTTCGAGGCGGTGTTCGAGCCGATCTTCGGCCCCCTCGGAGACTGGGCCTACGCCCTCTCGTTCGCCTTCGCCTTCGGAGTCGTGACGCTCCTTCACGTCGTGTTCGGCGAGCTCGCCCCGAAGAGCCTCGCGATCGCGCGCAATACCCGCACGGCCCTCGCCATCGCGCTGCCCATGCGCGTTTTCTACATCGCGACCAAGCCGCTCGTGGACTTCTTCAACTGGCTCGGGAACCTCGTGTTGAAGCCCTTCGGCGTTCCGCCGGCGCGCGAGGTCGGCCACGCGCCGCACAGCGAGGACGAGCTCCGCCTCCTGCTCAGGCAAAGCCTGCAGGAGGGGCTCATCGACCCGGAAGAGCGCGAGTTCGCCGAGAACGTGTTCGGCTTCGGCGACCGTCGCGCCCGCCAGATCATGGTGCCGAGACCCGAGGTCGACCTGCTCACCACGGACGACTCGCTCCGGGATGCTGCGAGGAAGGCGACGGAGACCGGGCACACCCGCCTGCCGCTCTGCGAGCCGGAGGGCGGCCTCGATCGGACGGTGGGCGTCGTCAACGCGAAGGACATCCTGCGCGCCATCGTCGAGGGCCGTGAGGTGGCGCTCGCCGACCTTGCGCGGCCGCTTCCGCGCGTGTCGGAGTCCACTCGCATCGACGAGCTTCTTCGCGACCTCCGCCGCGACCGCCAGCACGTCGCCCTGGTCGTCGACGAGCACGGAACGGCCATCGGGCTCGTCACCCTCGAGGACATCCTCGAAGAGATCGTGGGCGAGATCACCGACGAGTTCGACGTCGACGAGGTCAACCAGGTCTCCTGGCAGGACGGCTCCCTGGTCGCCGCCGGTACCGCCCCGATCCACCTCGTCGCCACCGAGCTCGGCAGCGAGATCTCCGACCCTCACGAGGCGACGATCGGGGGGCACATCCTCGAGCTGCTCGGCCGGCTGCCCGATCCCGGCGAGGTAGTTCCCCTGGACGGCCATGAGGCAGAGGTGAGGGTGGTCGAGGACGCGCGTGTCGTGGAGCTCGTGATCCGGCCCGCCCAGCCCGGAGACGGATGATCCGCCCGGATCGCGTCCTATACTGAGACGACCCTTGGACGAGCTACCGCCTAGTACCCGCGCCCTGGAGAGCGGGGCGTGAGCGACTTCCTTCGCATCCTGGTCATCTTCCTGCTCGTGCTGGGGAATGCGGTGTTCGTCGCGGCCGAGTACGCGCTGGTGACCGCCCGGCGGGGGCGCCTCGAGGCGCGGGCGAAGGCCGGCAGCCGGCCGGCGCGGACGGCGCTGCGCATGCTCGACGAGCCGGTGCGCTTCATCTCGACCGTCCAGGTCGGGATCACCGTCTTCGGCATCCTGCTCGGCGCGCTCGGCGAGCCGTTGCTGTCGCGCTACTTCGACGACTGGATGTCCCGCTCGGTCGCGTTCCTGCTCTCGTTCCTCATCCTGACCTACCTGAGCGTCGTGCTCGGCGAGCTCGTACCCAAGTCGATCGCCCTCCAGCGGGCCGAGCGCCTGGCGGTCTGGCTCGCCGTGCCGCTCGACTGGCTCGGCCGGGTCAGCTACCCGCTCGTCTGGGTCCTGCAACGCTCGGCGAACGGCATCGCGCGCCTGTTCGGCGTCCGGCCGGCGCCCGCCGGCATGACCATGCACACGGAGGAGGACATCCGCTTGATCGTCGCGCAGACCGAGGAGATCCAGGAGGCGGAGGAGGAGATGCTCTACAAGGTCTTCGACTTCGCCGACAAGGAGGCGCACGACGTGATGGTGCCGCGGCCCGAGGTGGTCGCCCTCTCCGTCGACTTGCCGCCCCAGGAGGCGCTGGCCGCCGTGATCGACTCGCCCTTCACGCGCTACCCGGTCTACCGGGGGTCGCTCGACGACGTGCTCGGGATCCTCCATGTCCGCGACCTCTTCTCGGCGCTCTACGACCGCGGCATCGACAACGTCGTCATCGAGGAGATCGTTCGCCCCGCCTACGTCGTGCCGGAGACGAAGGACCTCGCCTCCCTCCTCGGCGAGTTCCGGCGGCAGAACCAGCACCTGGCCCTCGTCGTCGACGAGTACGGCGCCGTGCAGGGCATCGTCACGCTCGAGGACCTGCTCGAGGAGATCGTGGGGGAGATCGAGGACGAGTACGACCTGCCCGACGAGTCGGTGCAGCGCCTCGAGAACGGCCACATCCTCATCCACGGCACGTTCACGATCGACGACTTCAACGAGCGCTTCGGGCTCGATCTGCCGCAGGAGGACTACCACACGATTGCCGGCTTCGTCTTCGGCGCTCTCGGCCGCGCCGCTGAGAAGGGCGACGAGGTCGAACACGACGGCCTCCGCTTCCGGGTCGTGGAGGTGGACGGCCCGCGCATCGAGCGCCTCGAGGTCGAGTTTCGCCCCGAGCCCGAGCAGGGCCCGCAGGAGGCGGCCGGCGCAGGTTAGCCGGGAGCGCCAAGCGCTCCGAGTAGGATCGGCGCGTGCAGTTCGACCACATCGGCGTGCCCGCGCCGGCAAAGCGCGAGGGCATGCGCTACCTCGAGTCGAAGCGTCTCTGGCTGACGAGCCCGGCCGACCATCGCTACCGCGTCGAGTGGCTCTGGTACGAGCCGGAGAGCCCGGAGGCCGAGCTCGTCCGCACGGTCCCGCACGTCGCCTACCTCGTCGAGAGCCTCGAGGAGGCGATGGCCGGCGAGCGCGTCATCGCCGAGCCGTTCGACGTCTTCGGCGAGGTGCGCGTCGGCTTCGTCGAGGTGGAGGGGGCTCCGGTCGAGTTCGTGCAGCCCTACGCGTGACCGGCTCCGAGCTCGTCGACCTGCTTTCGGCGCTCGTCCGCATCGACTCCGTCAACCCGATGCTCGTGCCGGGCGCGGCGGGCGAGGAGGAGCTCGCCCGGTTCGTGGCCCGCTGGCTCGAGGAAGCGGGCCTCGAGGTCGAGCTGGAGGAGGTCGCGCCGGGCCGT